>JAIFKN010000087.1 GCA_020049615.1 bacterium
GGAGGCAGTGGCGATCTGATGGATGCCGACCAGCTGCGCATCCTACTGAGCGCCCCGGTCGCGCCGTCGGATCTGGTGCCGCCTCCTCGCTTTCATGAGGCCTCGTTCGCCGGCTACATCGTCGATCCCACGGTGACCGGCCAAGCTGCGGCGGTGGCACAGGTGCGCGACTTCGCTTGGGCCGGCAACGGCTGGCTGCGCCGCGTTTTCGGCGTACGTGGCCGGCCGGGGCTGTACCTCGACGGTTCGTTCGGCGTCGGCAAGACCCACCTGCTGGCCGCCTGCTTCAACGAGGCGGACGGCGAGCGGCGCTACCTCTCATTCTCCGATGCGATGAGCCTGATGACCATGCGCGGGCCGCAGGAGGCCGCCGCACTGCTCGCCGCCGACCTGGTCTGCCTCGACGAGTTCGAACTCGACGACCCGACCAATACGCGGCTCGCCGACCTGCTGCTCGGCCTGCTCGCCGAGCGTGGGGCACGCTTCGTCACCACGTCCAACACCATCGTCGGCGAACTCGGCGACGGACGCATGGCGGTGGACCTGTTCCGTGCCCAGCTCTCGCGCATCGGAGACGCCTTCCAGGGCGTGCATGTGCCGGGCGGCGACCATCGCCGGTTGAAGGTCCGGGATGGCGACGATCCGCCGTTGTGGGGACCGGCAGTCGAGCCCGAGGACGACGATGGCTGGGTCTGCGTGGACGCGGCTGAGCTGGACGCGTTGCTCACCGGCCTGCCGGTGGTCAACCTGCGCCGCTTCGCCGCCAGCGTGCGCGGCGTGTGCGTGCTCGGCTTGGGCGCATTCGACGACCAACTCGCGGCCCTGCGCTTCACCAATCTGGTCGACCGGCTCTACGACTGGTGCGTGCCGATGCGGGTGCGCGCCGCATGCCGGATCGCCGACCTGTTCCCCGAACCGCCGCTGCGGGCCGCGTTCCACCGCAAGCACCGGCGCTGCCAATCGCGCCTTACGGAACTCTGCGCGTAACGCCCCATTGCCCCTCGTCGACGTGGACGTCGACGCTCCCGTCCGCCGAGCGAGCGCAGGCGTGAGCCCAGCGAGCCTGGAACGAATACCCCCGCTTGGCGATCCGACGCGCGTATGCGCGGCGTATCGAGCGGGGTGAGCGAGGGCATCGGCGCAGCCGACGCGACTCCCCGGGCGGGGAGTCGGCGCCGAGCGAAGGGGAGAAGTCCCCCGGCGGGGACGTGGGGCAGAGCCCCACGAACTGAAAGCTAGTGCTTGCCAGCAGCCTGCTGGACCTGGGCGTAGCGGTAGTACACCTCGAGGCACAGCGTGTTGTAGGCGGTCGAGAGGACGCGGCCGATGTTGTGGCCGTGGAAGCCAGTGCCTTCCCAGTCCCAGCTGCCGTCGAAGCAGCCTTCGCCCTTCTTCTGCGCACCGACCAGCATGTCGCGCACCACCGAGTTCCAGGTCTTCCACTTGTCGCCACCGACCTGGAAGACGCCGAGGGTGTTGTAGTACATGTAGTAGGTGTTGGTCGGGTAGGCCTTCGGCGTCTGCTTGGCCATGACGAAGTTGGCCAGGGTCTCGAGCATCGCATCGCCGGCCCGGTGGCCGAGGAACACGGCGCAGACCATGCCCACCGGGGCCATGTTCTGATGTCCGAACTTGTCGTCGAACTCCTTGGCACCGGTGGTGTAGCAGTAGCTGAACAGGCTCTGGTCCTTGTACGGGTCGAGCTTCTGCCAGTCGGGGCGGCCGTTCTTGCCGTCGTTGTTGGCCTTCCACGCCATCTCCAGCCACTTCTTCGAGCCTTCCATCGCGTTGCCCACCGACAGGCCGCCGGCGTAGCCGCTCTTCAACGCCATGACGTTCCAGCCGGTGACCGAGGCGTCGTTGCGCTTGCTCGGGTTGACGTAGTCCCAGCCCAGGCCGTAGCCGGAAGCGCCATCATCCTGGTTCTGACGCTTGACGATGATGTCGAGGCTGTTCTGCGCGGGCTTGCGCAGATCCGGATCGGAGGTCATGGCATAGGCCTCGGCCAGGGCCATGGCGGCGACCGGGTGCTCGTAGTTGCGCTTGCCCAGCAGGCCGTCGGGAGCCTGGACGGAGAGCAGGTAGTCGATGCCCTTCTTGACCACCGGCTTGTACTTGTTCGGGGTCTTGTGGTCGTAGCCGGCACCGAGGTAGCAGAGCAGGGCGTAGCCGGTCATGGCGGTGTTGACCTCGTCGGCGCCATGGCCGCCAAGGGTGCCCGGTTCGCACTTGGGATCCTCGGTGCAGTTCTGGAAGTACTTCTCGGCGTCCCACATGCCGTTGGGCGACTGGTGCTTCTTGAACCAGCGCAGCGCGGCGTCCACCGCGCTCTCCGAACCCTTCGAGCCGCCGCCGCGGCCGACCGCGCGCTTGCGACCACCGCCGGTACGGCTGCCGAACATGCCGGCCGCACCACCACCGGCGCCGATGGCCATGAACGCGCCCTGGCCACCCATCTCGCTGTCGGCGACGGCCTCTTCACGACCCTTGGGCACCGGGCTGTCGTTCTCCTCTTCGCGCGAGGACTGCTCATCGGGCAGGTCGAGCTGGGTGATCGGCGCAACCACGTCGCTCTTGCTCTCGATGTCGAGTTGGACCTTCGGATCGAGGATCTCGCGTTCCTCCTTCGGCTTGTCCTCCTTCTTCATCGGCGGCGGCGGAATGCTGGTGACGCGCACCGGCGGGATCTCCTGCTCCGGCTCCGCGGTCAGGAAGTAGACCGTTCCGGCCAGCAGCAGGGCGGTGGCGTGCAGAGCGCCAGACACGACCCAGCTGATGACGGTGGCGTATTTATTGCGCCCTTCCTCGTCCTGCTGCTCCTCGGCATTCGGATCGATCGGGTTGCCGTTCTCATCCAGCAACTGTTCGCCCTGGTCCTGGTCGTCCTGGCTCATGTGACTCTCCTGTACGCGATGAACGCAGCCCGACCGGGGAGGTTCATCGGTGTGCCGGCACGCTATGGATCCTGGGCAGATACACCTGTCGAAGCGACCGCCACGCCCGTCGGCTGATGAGACACGCCTTGTGGGTCCGTACCGACTACCGCATCAGCACAGGCATGCCCCAGAGCACCTGGCGCATGCCCGTCTCGCCGTCAGCCCCCGGACCGGACCGCAATCCGACCTCGGTGGCGCCAGCCAGGGGGACCGACACCGCGACAGCCGCGGCACCAGGCTGCAAGATCTGTTCCCAGGCCACCTTCCCATCCAGCACCACGCTGGCGATGGTCGCCATGGAGCCGGAAGGACAGGCCGCCCAGGCGAGCAGACGCCCGTGGCCAGCGGCGTCCCAGGCGACCTCGCCACGGGCGGGCAGGCGGACGCCGGTCGGCGTGGCCAGGCCACCGACCAGACCGGGGAAGCCGGCCCCAGGCCGGACGGGCAGCGCGGCTCCCTGACGGTCGGTGGCGCCGGCCCGACGAGGGGTCGTGTGCGTCAGGTGCAGGCAGCCTGGGCCGTCCCGCCAGGCCGCGACCACCGCCTCGGGCGGCACCGCGACGGCTCCGCCTGCGAGCACCCGGTCGCCGCTGCCGAGCTGGAACCACGTGCACGGGGTCGCCGCCACCTGCACAGGCCGCAGCACGATCATGGCCACGCGACCACGCGGCACCTGCGCCACCCGCCGACCGGTGTCGAGGCCGACCGCCTCGGCATTGAGGAAGGAGAGCGTGCCGGCCACGCGTTCGCCGTTGCCGAGGACCGAGCCGGGTGGCCCTGCCAGCAGGGCCGGCAGGGCGCCGAGATCCAGCGGACCGAGGATGATGCCGGCAAGGGCGCCGAGCGGGTACTGCCGGGGGCCGGTCAGATAGCTGCTGCAACGCAGGATGCCCTGGTCGAGTTCGCTGGGCTGACCGCGCAGGATCTCCCCCTGGATGGTGACCACGCCACCGCTGATGGCGGTGGCCGGAGGCGTGGCGCGCGAGACGATCGCTACCTCGGCCCAGGGCAGGCTCGTGCCACCGGCGGCGACACCGGTGGCGGTGATGGCCGCCGACGGCAGGGCCGCGCCGGACGTGCCGAGCGCGAGGGCCTCGCCAGCGCCCAGGCTGGCTGCGAGCAGCAGGCAGGCAGCCGCGAAGCGACCCCGGACCGCAGCCGCTCTGCTCATCGCTGGTAGATCGGCAGGTAGCGGTACGGAATGGTGAGGATGAGGATCGCCATGCTGGTGTCGTAGGCCTCCCAGTGGCCCTTCCAGTGCCCGTCGGGCTCCTGCCTGTCGAGCAGGTCGCGCACCGCCGCCGGATACCAGGTGTTCCACCAGCGTTTGCCCTGGGCGCCCAGGCTCTGCGCCTGATAGATGCCCATGGCGGCGTAGTACATCCCGTAGTGCCGCCACTCTGGGCTGTCGATCTCCTTGTCGGTCACCGGCTTGAAGGTCATCAGGTATTCGATGCCTTCGACCACCTCGGAGGCGCGATAGTCGCCCGCGACCTGCAGCGAGGTGACGCCGGCGGCGGAGCGCGAGTAGCCGCTGCCGCCGCCTGGCTGGTAGGCGAAGCCGCCATCCTTGCCCTGTCCCTTCGGGTTGTGGCAGGCCTTCACGTATTCGATGCCGGCGTCGATGACCTCCTTGGGGACGTCCATGCCGGCGTCGCGGGCGGCGCGCAGCGCCATCAACTGCATCACCGTCACCGACAGGTCGTCGTCGGCGATCTTCGGCTGGTAGCGCCAGCCGCCCTTCTGGTTCTGGGTCGCGCAGATCAGGTCGATGGCTTTGCGCAGGGTGTCGCGCGTGCGACGGTCGCCGGACTGGCCCCACGCCTCGCCAAGGGCGAGGGCGGCGAGACCATGGAAATACATCGGACCGTGTCCGCCCATCGACTGCTGGTAGAGCAGGCCATCCGGCTGCGCCGTGTCGAGGATGAACTTGATCGACTTGGCGGTGTTGATGCCGTACTCGCCCGTGCCCGGCAGATGGCCCTGCGACATCAGGGCGATGGCGCAGGCGCCGACCACCCCGGAGGAGTTGCCGTGGCCGCCCGGGTAGGTGCCGTCCGCCTTCTGGCTCTTGGCCAGCCAGGCGACCGCCTTCTTCACCGCCGCGGCGGCCTGCGGGGTCAGCTGCTCGGTGCTCTCGAGCGCTGGCAGCCAGGTTGCCGCCAGCAGCCAGCAGCAGGCAGCCAACGGCCAGCGCGGCATCCGCCTCACTGCTCCGCCTCGCCGGCCAACGCCCGGTAGTACTGCACCAGGGCCTGCTCGTAGCGTGCCGGGAAGGCGTCCGCCTTGACCTGGGACAGCACCTCGCGGTCCTGCGCCTCCAGGCCGACCTGCCAGCCGCTCGTGCGCTTGGCGGCCTTCTCGCCGTCCTCCAGGCCGCCCCCCGGACTCTGCTGGGCCTGGGGCTTGGCCTGCTGCATCTTCTGCTTGGCCTGCCGCATCTGCTGCTGCATCCGCTGCTGGGCCTGCTGCATCGCCTGCAGGGCCTGCTGCATCTCCTGCTGCGCCTGCTGCCGGTTCTGCTGGTCGAGCGCCTGCTTGGCCTGCTGCGCCTCCTGCTGCGCCTGCGTCTGCCGCATCTGCTGCATCTGCTGCGCGATGTCCTGCTGCTTCGCCGCCATCTCCTTGGACATCTCGGCCTGGGCCTGGAGCTGGTCGAGGAGCTGCTGCTGCTGGTCCTGCGCCTGCTGCATCGCCTGCGCGTCCTGCTCGAGCTGGGCCAGCTGCTGCTCGGCGGTCAGCTGGCGCTGGGCGTCCTGCTCGGCCTGGAGCTGCTGCATCTGCTGCTGCATCTGCCGCTGCGCCTGCTCCATCGCCGTCAGCGCGGCCTCCATCGCCCGTTCGGCGCCAGCCTTGTCCTGCTGCTGCAGTTCCTGCCTGGCCTGCTCGGCCGGCTGCTGCGCCGCGGTCTGCTGCTGGTCCTGCAGGTCGCGGGCGATGTCCTGCTGCCTGGCGGCGAGGCGGTCGGCCTCGGCCCTCGACAGCTCCTGCTCCGCCCGCGTCTCGTCGAGCAGCCGCTGCTGCTCGCGCTGCGTCGCCGCCAGGTCCTGCATCTTCTTGTCGAGCTCGGCGAGCGGATCACGGGTCGCGCCGGCAGCCTTGCGCTCGGCCTCCTCGAGCTTGTCGAGGGCCTTCTCCTGCGCGGATTGGGCCTCGGCCAGGTGGTTGTCGGCCAGCGCGTCGGCGGCCTTGTCCGTCTCCTTGGCGGCCTGGCCCTTGTCC
The DNA here is from genome assembly GCA_020049615.1 of bacterium. Next base: position 6,159 of record JAIFKN010000087.1, read on the forward strand.
AGCTCGTCGGCGGCGGCTTCGAGGTTCCGCTTGTCGCGCTCGTTCTCGGCCGCCTTGGCCTGCTCGCGCAACGCCTTGGCCGTCTCCTGCAGCGCCTTCTCCAGGCTCTTCTGCTGGCGGGCGAGGCGCTCAAGGTCCGAGCGCTCGGTCGCCGACAGGTCCGGCTTCTCCTTGCCCAGCGTCTGGTCGGACAGCTTGCCGGTCTCCTCCAGCAGGCGGCGCTGGGCGTCGATCGCGGCGCGCAGGTCATCAACGCCGTTGGCGGCGGCGATGCGGCCCTGGGCGTTGAGCGCCAGGCGGTCGAGCCGGCTGGCCAGCTCGCCCTGGGCGGCGGCGGCCCGGCCGAGCTCGGACGCGTCGCCGCGCGCGGCGCGCGACAGGCGGTCGACCACATAGGTCATGGTCTTGAGCTCGGCGTCGGGTGAACGCACCAGCACCGCCAGTTCGCTGGCGAGCTGCTCCAGGCGATCGGCCTGGGCGTCGTCGCCCAGGCGGTTGAAGCGCAGGTCGTCGGCGATCAGGTCGGCCTTGGCCGCGGCCTGCTCGGCCTGGGTGGCGACGCCGCGCTGCACGCCTTCCTGGGTGCGCACGACGCGGTCAAGGCCTTCGGCGGCAGGGATGGCGGCAGCGCAGATCAGCAGGGTCGGTACGAGCAGGCGCATGCGGAGTATCCCCTGGGAGCGAACGTGCCGGGCGTGCCGGCTGTGACGGCTAATCCTGTCGACATTCACGGCTTGCCCTCGGCGGCCCTGCGCACGCCTTCGACACCATCGCGGGCCTGGCGCTGGCCGTCGCGCACCGCCTTGATGCGCTGGAGGAGGTCGGCCTGCTCGCGCGCCAGGCGTTCGCGCATCTCGCGCGGATCGAGGATGCTGAAGGTGCCGCGCTGGCTGACGCCGACGTTGGCCTCGGGGGTGCGCGCATCGCGTACCTCCAGCCACCAGACCACCCGCGCGCCGGCCTCGAGGTTGAGCGCCGACAGGTCGAACGAGACCTCGCCCTGGGTCGATGCTGATCCCGAGGTCCCCACCCCCGGCACCTCGAGCGCCCCGGGGTCGCCGGTGACGGTCTCGGGCTCGACCCCTGGCGGGATGACCTGCCAGCGCAGGCGGGCGCCGGCCAGCCCATGGTCGTCGCGGGCGGTGAAGCGCACCGGCCAGCGGGCGAAGCGGGTCGCGTCCTTGTCGCGCGGCGGGAAGGTCGCGACCACGGTCGGGATGCGGTCGGGAATGGCGGCGATGGTCCAACGCGGCGGTGAACCGGCCGACAGTCCATCGGCCGCCTGCAGATCGATCGACCACCAGCCGTCTTCGCCCACCACGAAGCGGCCGCTGGCGGTGCCGCCATCGGCGCTGAGCGTCAATGGCGCGGTCACCGGCTCGCCGAGCCCTGCGGCGACGGCCAGCGAGGCCGCGGTGACGGCGCGGCTGAGCACCGCCTCGACCGCCACGACGGTGCCGGTCGGCACCTGCAGATCGCCGACTTGGCTGCTCGCCTCCGGCTGGCGCAGGTAGTCCGGCTGGATCAGCCGCAGGTTCAGCGTCTTCACCGCCGGCCTCGGCAGCACGCGTACCGGCACCCACGCCTCCCAGCTGTGGTCGCCGGCGCGCGGGCGCAGGGCGAGATCTTCGACCGCCAGCTTGAGTTCGCCGCGGTAGATGGCCTTGCCCTCGATGGTGATGCGTTCGAGGCGCAGCGTCGAGGTGCGGCCGTCGGCGCCGCGGACCGCGGCGGTGGCCCGCTCGGGGAGCTCGGAGGCGGGGTCGACCTCGACCTCCACCGGCACCGGATCGCCACGGCCGATCAGCTCGGGGACGCGCACCGCGAGGATCCGCGTCGAGGTCGGATAGTGCGCGGGGAGGAAGGCCAGGCGGCGGGCGAAGGCGGCGGCGATGTCGCTGCGCCAGGCCGCCAGGCCAAGGCCAAGCAGCAGCAGGCCGGCGCTGGTCAGCAGGGCCCTGCGGGCCGGGCGCAGGTCCCAGGCCCGGCGGTGGTCGACGTCGCCGGCGGCGGTCTCGGCATCCGCGGCCAGGGCCTCGACCAGGCCGGTGGAGCCGATCTTGGCGCGGTTGCCGGCCTGCAGCTCACGCAGCAGCTGGACGGTGGAGATGAGGCGGCCGGCCAGCTCGGGGTGGCTGTCCTCCAGGCGCATGGCCAGCTCGTCGTCGCTGCGGCTGCGGCGCAGCTCGGCGAGCAGGCCCCCCCAGGCCTCGCGCCCGGCCAGCCACAGCAGCGTGGCGGTCAGCGCCAGCCGGGCCGCGAGGTCCCACCAGCCGCCACCGAACAGCGCGGTCACCGCCCAGTAGTCGATGGCCAGCCAGCCGAACAGGCCCGCCACCAGGATGGCGACCAGGCGCCCGGCGAGGCGCGCCGCCTCGCCGGTACGGGCGCGCGAACGCAGCAGGTCGATGCGCGTGCGGATGGCGTCAGACATGGGCGCCTTTCAGGAACCCGACGCGCAGCGTCGGAACGGCCGACGAACGGCGGTGGCGGCATACAATCGGCGCAGCCGATGCCGCCGCGGTTGCGACGCGCATGCGACGCAACCGAGCCGCGACAAAGGCCGCGGGGGCAGGCCCATAGGGCCGCGGGGGCGTAGCCCCTGAGCTCATAGCATGTCCCAGCGTTTCCGGTACCACCACTCCAGGCCGAGCAGCAGGACGAGGAGGCAGAGCACGCCGGGGGCGTTCCACAGCGTGACCTCCTCGCGCTTCTGCAGCCCGGCGCGCTGGCGGGCCTTGATGATCTCAGCGACCTCGGCGGAGCGGGCGAGCGGGATGAAGGCCCCATCGCCGGCCTTGGCGATCTGCGCCAGCAGATCCTCGCGCATGCCGCCATCGTCGAGTTCGAGCTGCGGTTCGACCACGCTGACGGTGCGCTCGGCGGTGGTCTCGCCGGCCGCCCCGCCGGCCTCGCCGACGGTCAACACGACGCGGTGGCGGCCGGTGGCGCCGGGCACCCACTCGCCGGCGAACACACCGGGCTGCTCGCGCCGGGCGGCCAGCACGACCTGCTCCTTGGCCAGATCGCGCTCGACCGTGACGGTGACGCTATCGGCGGCGAGCGGGTTGAAGTCGCTATCGAGCACGCGGGCGATGAGCTGGGCGCGATCGCCGACCGCGTACTCGCCACGATCGGTCTCGATCTGCACCCGGCTGGCGTTGCCCAGCAGGTGGGCCATGCCCAGCGACGAGGTCAGCTGGCCCCACAGCCGGCGGTGCTGGGCGACGCCCGGCTTGAAGCGCCAGCGCCAGCACTCGTCGGAGCCGATCCACGCCACCTGGCCGCGGCCGTAGCGCTGCACCGCCAGGATCGGCATGGGGTCGTCGCCACTGCGCCTGCTCGGATGCGCCAGCAGCACGGCGGCGCCGCTCTTGGCGCGCTTGACCGGATGGATCCAGCGCAGGGGTTCGGACTCGTTCCACTTCTGCGCGTTCTCGCCAGGGTCGGCGGCGAAGCGCAGGGCGGCCCAGCGCCCACCCTCGTTGGTCACCACCGGGCGCACCCCATCGGCGTCCCGGATCGTGCGGGACAGCTCGTCGGCCACGGTCAGCGGCGGCTGCGTGTCGGGCTCGACCGGCAGCAGCTGGTCGAGCACCGTGCCGGCCCACTGCACCGGCATCGCCCGACGCCCGGCGACGACGATCAGGCCGCCGCCGTCGACGCGGACCCAGGACTCGATGCGCTTGAGGTCCTCGCTGGTGAAGAAGTCCGGAGCTATGTCGCCGAGGACGATGCAATCGATCTCCTGCCAGGCCTTGGCCTCCGCGGGCATGGCGCGCAGGAACCTGATCCCGCGGCTGTCGAGGTTGCGGTCGCCCTGGCGCAGGATGAAGGTCGGCTGGACGCGCTGGCGGTCGGCCTCGAAGATGCCGCGCAGGAAG
>JAIFKN010000183.1 GCA_020049615.1 bacterium
CGGCTGCCGCGCAACGCCCGCACCGGCAGCGCCGACCTGCTCGCCCTGCCGATCAGCCTGCCCGGCGGCGGCGTCCGCCCGCTCGCCGAGGTGGCGACGGTCGAGCGCGCGGTCGGCTACGCCGTCATCAGCCGCGCCGAGCGCAGCCGCACCGCGCACGTCACCGCCGACGCCGATCCGACGCGCGCCAACGCCGCCGCGGTCATCGACCAGCTCGCTGCCGAGGCCCTGCCGCGCCTGCAGGCCGAGCTGCCCGGCCTGCGTTGGAAGGTGTCCGGCGAGGACGAGCAGCGCCGCGACCAGACCTGGGCCCTGTTCCTCGGCTTCCTCGTCGCCCTGGCGGTGATCTTCGCCCTCATCGCCATCCCCTTGAAATCGCTGACCCAGCCCTTGCTGATCATGACCACCATCCCGCTCGGCCTGGTCGGGGCGGCTCTCGCCCACCTCGTCGTCGGGCTGCCGCTGTCGATGATGTCGCTGGTCGGCATGGTCGCGCTCAGCGGCGTGGTGGTCAACGACGGCATCGTCCTGCTCGATGCGATCAACCAGTCCCTGGCCAAGGGCGTCCCGTTGTGGACGGCCTGCACCGACGCCGGGGTGCGCCGCTTCCGCCCGGTCATGCTCACCACCCTGACCACCTTCGTCGGTCTGGTGCCGATCATCCTCGAGCCCAGCCCACAGGCGCAGTTTCTCGCCCCCTGCGCCGTGTCGCTGGGCTACGGTGTGGCCTTCGCCACCGCCATCACCCTGCTGATGCTGCCGGCCAGCGTGCTGATGCTCGACGACCTGCGCCGGGCGGGACGCTGGGTGCTCGGCCGTTGATCCGGCAAGGCGGTGCTCTTCGCCCCTGGCCAGCCGCCAGCCAGCGCTAGCCTGTCGGCCATGGATGCCCCCGCCCTGCTCGGAGCCGTGCGCAGCCGCCTGCGCCGCACCGTGGCACTGGGTGGCGCTGCGCGTCTGGCCGCGCTGCTGGTGGTCGGGACCGGGGCGGCGGTGCTGGCCGATCGGCTCCTCTTCCTGCCTGGCGCCCTGCGCCTGGTGCTGCTGCTGGGACTGCTGGCGATGGCCGGTGTCGTGGTGTGGCGGCGCCTGCTCCGCCCGCTGCGCGTCCCGCTCTCCGACCGTGACCTCGCCAGCTTCGTCGAGCGCCGCGTGCCGGCCCTGGAAGGCCGCCTGCTTACGGCGGTCGACGGCATCGCCCTCGACGAGGCCGAGCGCGGCCTGCTCGCCGCCGCCCTGCCCACCGGCGGAGTGCGCAGCCTGGTACCGGCCAGCAGCCTGCCGAGCCTGCTGACCGGTGCTGCCGCCGCCCTTGGCGCCGCCGCCCTGATCGCGCTGCTGGCGCCAGCCTTCTGGCGCGACGGCCTGACCCGCCTGGCCCTGCCGCTGTCCGGCCACGACTGGGAGCGCGCCACCGCCTTCCGCATCGCCCCCGAGCGGCCGGTCATCGCCCTCGACGAACCGGCGGTGATCCTGGTCGAGCGTCTGCGCGGCCGCGACGGCTCCGCCCGCATCAGCTGGAGCGACGGCCTCGGCAATGGCGGCGCCCGCCAGCTGCCCGGCGCCAGCGGTCCGTGGCGCGCGGCCGTGCCGCTCGGTCCCGGCCGCTGGACGGTCGGTGTCGCCGGCGGCGACGCGCATGCCGCATCGACCCAGGTGCTGGTGGTGGCCCGGCCGCGCCTCGACGCCGCCGCCACCACCCTCTCCCCGCCGGCCTATGCCAGGCTGCCGGTGCAGGAGCTGGCCAGCCCCGCCTGCCAGGCGCTGCCCGGCTCTACCCTGGCCTTCCGCCTCACCGTACTGGCGCCCGAGGGTCGCAGCGTCGCCACGGTGCGCGCCCGCTTCGGCGAGGACGATCTCACCTTGACGCGCGACGGTGACGCCTGGCGCGGCACCACCCGGATCGCCGCCAGCGCCGAGCTGACCATCACTGCGGCCGACGCCGACGGGATCGCACTGCACCCTGCGGCGCGCTTCCCGGTGGCGGTCGAGCCCGACCGCGTGCCCACCGTGTCGCTGTCCGGACCGCGCGGCGACGAGACGGTCGGACCACGCGCCAAGGTGGCGGTGACGCTCGAGGCCGGCGACGACCTCGGCCTGGCCAGGCTGGGCCTGACCGCAACGCCCAGCGGCGCGCCCGACGCCGGCGCGCCCCGGCCGCTGGTCGCCGAGCAGCTCGATGGCCGGCGGGCCATCACCCGCCGCGCCCTCATCGACGTCGCTGCGCTCGCCGGTCCCGGCGCCACCATCACCCTGCTCGGCCGCGCCGAGGACGCCAACGACGTCAGCGGCCCGGGGGTCGGCACCAGCGCCCCGCTGGTGCTGAAGGTGGTGGCCGAGGACGAGCTGCGCCGCGACCTCGAACGCCAGCTCGGCGAGGCGCGCGACCGCGTGCACCAGGCGCGCAGCAGCCTGGCCCCCGGTCTGGCCGATCCGGCCAAGCTGCCGGCAGCCGCCCGCACCGCCGGCCAGGACGCCGCCCGCGCCACCGAACTGCTCGCGCGGATCGAGCGCCGCTGGGCCGAGAACGGCCTCGAGCCCGAACGCATCGCCCCGGCCGCCGAGGCCCGCGCCGCCGCCGGCACCGAGGCCGGGCCGCCGCTGGCCCAGGCCGCGGCTGGCGACGAGGCCGCCGGCCGCGCCGGCGACGCCGCCCTGGACAAGGCCGAGCGCGCCCTCGACCGCATGCTCTCGGACAGCGACCTGACCCGCATCATCGCCCAGCTGATCGAACGCCAGCAGGCCCTGCACGCCGAGACCCGCACCTTCGTCCGCGCCCACCTCATCAGCCAGCCCGACGAGGCCGGCCGCACCCACCAGACCGACCTGGCGACGCGGCAGAAGGACCTCGCCACCCGCGCCGCCGACGCCGAGCGACGCATCCTCTCCGGACCTGCCGCCCTCGACCCGGCCAAGGACATCGTCCGCCAGGATGTGCCCGCCGAGCGCATGGCCGCCGCGGGCGGCGACATCGCCTCGGACGACCGCCGGCCGCGCGCGCCCGAGGCGCAGCTGGCGGCGGTCGACGCGCTCAAGCGCATCCTCGAGGTGCTGCGCGGTGGCGACCAGCTCGCCGACCTGGCGCGCCGCGCCGGCGAGCTGGCCGAGCGCCAGGAGCGCCTCGCCGACGCGATCGAACGCGGCATGCCGCGCGACGAGGCGGCACGCGAGCAGGAGCGCCTGCGCCAGGAGACCGAGCGCCTGGCCAAGGACCTCGAGCGCAACCCGGAGGCCAAGCAGGCCGCCGAGGCCGCCGCCAACGCCCAGCAGGCCGCCCAGTCGGCCCTGGGCAAGGGCGACCGCGGCGGCGCCACCCGTGACGCCGGCACCGCCGGCGAGCTGCTGCGCACCGCGCAGCGCGCCCTCGATCCGCAGCAGGACGAGAAGGATAAGCCGAAGGACGAGAAGAGCAGCCCGGACGTCGTCGCGCTCCTGCGCGCACTGTTCGCCCTCCAGGCCAAGGTCCTGGCCGACAGCCTGCCGATCGACCAGCGCATCGGCGAGGACGATCCGGACTTCGCCGCCAAGCGCGACCTTGCCGAGGTCGCGCAGCAGCAGGACGACATCCTGCTGCGCCTGCGCGAGGAGGGTGTGAAGGTGCTCGACCAGCAGCCCATCGCCCTCGCCGCCCTGGCCCGGGTCGATGCAGCGATGGACAAGGCCCTGACCCATCTGCGCAAACCGGCGCTGGGCAGCCGCGGCCTGGGCCTGGAGCGCATCGCCCTGGCCGAGCTCAAGCGGGTCATCGACATCGCCGCCAGCATCCAGATGGCGAGCGAAGGTGGTGGCGGCGGCGGCGGTGGCGATGGCGGAGCCAACCAGGCCCCCTTCCCGCCCGCAGCCGAACTCGCCCTGCTCATCGCCCGGCAGGGCGAGATCCATGCCCTGGCGGCGGCCGGCCGGCCGGTCGACACCGGCGCCATGCAAGGCGAGCTGGGCAAGCTCATCGCCCTGGTCGAAGGCGCGACGCGCCCGGGCAGCCGGCCCAACCTGCTGATGGCCCGTGCCCGCCGCGCCGCCGATGGCGCCACCGCCCTGCTGGCGCAGCAGGATCGCGGCGCCAACGCCCGCCATCACATGCTCGCCAGCGAAGAGGCCCTGCGCCAGATCCTGGCCGAGGCCAAGGGTTCCGGCAGCAGCGGTGGAGGCGGCGGCGGCAGCAAACCGAAGCCGAGCCCAGGTGGGGGCGACGAAGGCAAGCCCAGCCAGGGCGGGGCCCAGCCAGGTCAGCCCGGAGCTGGCCAGGCGCAGGCCGGAGCCGCCGGCGCAACCGAGGCCGGAACCGGCGAGACCGCCACCGGCGTGCGTGCCGAGCAGGACGCCACCGCCCTGCTGCAGCTCCCGCCCGAACGACGCGAGCAGCTGCGCCAGGCGCGCGAGCAGCGCCTGCCGGCCGGCGCGCTGCAGCTGTTCGAACGCTACCTCGAAAAGCTGGAGGAGCGGTGAGGATCCGCCTGCTCGCCGGCTGGCTGCTGGCCGTCGTCGTGTCTGCGGGCGAGGCGCCGCCGCAGCTTGACGCCGCCATCGAGAAGGGGCTTGCCGCCCTGGTGAAGCTGCAGGAACCCAGCGGCGCGCTCGGCGAGGGCGCCGGCATCACCGCCCTCGGCGGCATGGCCCTGCTGGCGGGCGGTCACACGCCGGTGCGCGGCCAATACAGCGAGGCCTGCCGCAAGGCCCTGAAGTTCGTGCTCTCCCGCCAGGACCGCGCCCGCGGCTACCTCGGCAACGACTACGGCAACATGTACGGCCACGGTTTCGCCACCCTGTTCCTCGCCGAATGTTACGGCATGGAGCCGAGCGAACCGGTGCGCCACGGCCTCGAGGCGGCGATCGACCTGATCCACCGCAGCCAGAACGCCGAGGGCGGCTGGCGCTACCAGCCGGTGCCGGTCGATGCCGACATCAGCGTGACCATCTGCCAGGTGATGGCGTTGCGCGCGGCCTGGAACGTCGGCGTCGGGGGCAAATCCAGCGTCGACGCCAGCGCCCGCGCCATCGCCTACGTGCGGCGCTGCGCCACCGGCGGTGGCGGCTTCAGCTACACCGCCGGCGGCGGCAGCTGGGGCACCGAGGGACCGGAAGGCGTGCCGCGCGCGGCGGCTGGCGCGATGAGCCTGATCGGCGCCGGCGTGAACGAGGCCGGCGATCCGCATCTCGGCCCGGCCCTGCGCTTCCTCCGCCGCCACGTCGGCGGCCACCTGGCCAGCTCGAACTACTTCTGGTACGGCCAGTACTATGCCGCACAGGCGATGTTCCACAGCCCCGAGCGCGCCGACTGGGATACCTACTGGGGCGCTGCCTCCACCGCCATCGCCGCCCGCCAGTCGCCCGACGGCACCTGGCCCGGCCTCGAAGGTCCTGGCACCGCCTACGGTACGGCGATGGCGCTGATCATCCTGCAGATCCCGAATCAGTATCTGCCGATCTTCCAGCGCTGAGGCCCTGAACGACCGATTCCGTGTGTGCCCACCGGGAACCGCAAACATCGCAGGTTGGGTGAATCACGGCCCGAGTTGGGCCCGCACCTGCGAAGGACTGACCCCGAGCCGCCGGCGCATCACGCGCGAAAAGTGGAACGCGTTGGCGTAGCCGCAGGTCGCGGCGACGGCCTGCACCGTCGCGCCGGGCTCGCGCAGCAGGCTGCGCGCGTGGTCGAGACGGCGGGCCTCCAGCCAGGCGCGCGGGGTGCAGGAGAAAGCAGCCGTGAAGCGGCGGTGGAACACCGCCGGGGCCAGTCCGGCGATGCGCGCCGCGGCCGGCAGCGGCGGATGGTCGAGGCAGTGGGCGTCCATCCAGCGCAGCGCCGCCTCGAGACGGGGATCGATCGCGTCGCCAGCAGCGGTGTCGGCGAGGCTCTCGGCCAGGACGGCGCTGATCAGCGCCTGCAGGCGGAGTTCGCCAGGCAGGTCTCGGGCGGTCATCCAGGCCGGGATGGCGGTCCACACCGGCCGCCACCAGGCCCAGTCCTCCAGCGGCCAGTCGCGGATGCACTCGAGGCCGGCCAGACGCCGTTCGACCAGCGGCGAGAGGGCACGCAGGTGCAGCCAGAACACCTGCATCGCGTCGGCCTGCCCGTAGCGCTGGCGGCGTCCGCCGGGGATGCAGTAGAGCCGTCCCGGCTGCAGCGCGACCTCATGCCCGGGGATCGCGTAGCGGCCGCTGCCGGAACCGATGAAGTACAGCTTATGCGATGGCTCGGTCATCCAGCCGTCGCTCTTCCAGGACGGTCCGCAACTGCTGAATCCGGCTTCCGTGATGACGAAGTCGCTCATGACAGGTCACGAAAGGATATGCCGAAATGCGATCCGGTCCATGCCTTCGCCGGCGATCCCCCCGATGCTTGCCCCCATGACCAGCATCGCCACCGACACCCGCCGCCAGGCCGAATTCATTCCCGCCGATCCCGCCCTCGCCCGGACCCTGCGTCCGGCCCAGGTCCGGGCCTTCAACCGCGATGGCATCATCGGACCGTTCGACGTCCACACCGCGGAGGAGGCGTTGGCGAACCGCGCCGCCTTCGATGCCATGCTCGCCGCCTTCCGCGCCGAGGGCAAGGACAGCTACGCGATCAACGGCTTCCACGACCGCTGCGCCACCATCTGGGACCTGGCGGTCAACCCGCGCATCCTCGATCTGGTGCAGGACCTCATCGGCCCCGACATCGTGGTGTGGGGCTCGCACTTCTTCTGCAAGATGCCGGGTGACGGCAAGGCGGTGGCCTGGCACCAGGACGCGACCTACTGGCCGCTGACCCCGACCCGGACGGTGACGGCGTGGATCGCCATCGACGACGCCGACCTCGGCAACGGCGCCATGCAGTTCATCCCCGGCTCGCACCTGCACGGCGCCCTGCCGGTGCGGCCGAGCACGCAGCAGGACAACAACGTCCTGTGGGAGCAGACCGACGGCTGGGAGCGCTTCGGCGCTCCGGCGTCGGTCGCCTGGCGGGCCGGGCAGTGCACCCTGCACAGCGATCTGCTGCTGCACGGCAGCCAGCCGAACGAATCCGACCGCCGTCGCTGCGGCCTGACCGTGCGCTACGCCGCCGCCGAGGTGCGCAGCTGGGCGGGCTGGAACGAACGCGCCATCCTGTGCCGCGGCGAGGACCGCGAGGCTCACTGGAAGCACCATCCCCGCCCCGATGGCGACCGGCCGTTCGGCGATCCCATCATGTTCGGCTCCAACTGAGAGGCCCCGCCATGCAGCCTGCCACCGTCGCCAGCGACCACGTCATCATCCGTGGCCTTGCGAGCCGCAAACGCGAGATCGGCCTGCTGCCGCGCCAGAGCGAGACGATCCGTCGCTGGACCGATCTCAACGTCTTACGTCCGGTGCGGCCGCAGGTGCTGATCTTCCAGATCCCGTGGCACGAGTTCGAGGAGGTCGATGCGGCGGAACTGCAACCGCGCTGCAGCGATCCATGGCTGCGCGAGGTCGAGACCAACCTGCGCCGCGAGCTGTACCAGTGGGAGCGCTTCCCCGGCGACATGGTGGTCGACCCGTTCCTGACCTGTCCGCTGGTCGGCGGACCGACCTCAGTGTACGCAGACTACGGCATCCAGGCCGACGAGGTGCGCAAGGAGGGGGCACATGACGTGCAGTTCACCCCGATCATCGCCTCGCCCGCCGACGTCGAGCGCATCCGCATGCCCAGGGTGTGGGTCGATCACGAGGAGACCGAGCGCAAGCGCAAAGCGCTCGAAGAGGCGGTCGACGGCGCCATCCCAGTGCGGGTGCAGGGCATCACCACCCAGTGGCACACCCCGTGGGACATGGCGGTGCGCTGGTACGGCGTCGAACGCCTGATGTACGATCTGATCGACAAGCCCGAGCTGGTCGCGGCGGTGTGCGGGCGGATGTGCGAGATCACCGGCCAGGTCCTCGATGAGCAGGAGCGCCTCGGCATGCTCGACGTCGGCAACGGCAACTGGCTGGTCGGCTCGGGCGGCCTCGGCTGCAGCGACCAGCTGCCGACACGGCTGGACGGCCGCCGCGCCACCGCGCGCGACCAGTGGGGCTGTGGCAATGCGCAGATCTTCTCCGAGGTGTCGGCGGCGATGCATGAGGAGTTCTCGCTGCGCTTCGAGCGCCCGGTGATGGAACGCTTCGGCCTGTCCTACTACGGCTGCTGCGAACCACTGCACCGCAAGATCGCCATGCTGCGCAGCATCAGGAACCTGCGCAAGATCTCGATGAGCCCGAAGGCCGATCTGCGCGTCGCCGCCGCCGCGGTCGGGCGCGACTACGTCCTGTCGTTCAAGCCGAACCCGGCGCATGTCGCCAGCGACGACTTCGACGAGGCCCTGGTGCGCGCCTATCTGCGCCAAGCGGTGGCCGACATGCGCGGCTGCAGCAGCGAAATCATATTCAAGGACCTCACCACTGTACGCCGCGATCCCGCCCGGCTGCAGCGCTGGGAGCAGTTGGCGATGGAGGCGGCGCAGGGGTGATTGCCGGCAGCCCTCGCCGCATTGCGGCCGAAGGCCAGGCGCGAGGATGCAGGCATGATGTCCGCCCCTGACGATCCCTGGCAGTCCATCGCCGCGCCACTGGCGGCGATGGCCGGACCACGCATTCCCGCCGGGACGCTGCTGGCCGATCCGCCGGCAGCCGGCGAGGACGCCCTGCCCTCCCTGCGCGCCGCCATCGCGCGCTGCCACGCCAGTGGCGGCGGGCGCGTGGTCGTGCCGCCCGGCGAGCACCTGCTCCGCGGGCCGCTGGTGCTGCTCAGCCGGATCGAGGTCCACCTGCAGCGCGGTTGCACCCTGCGCTTCAGCGGCGAGCCCGCCGACTTCCTGCCGCCCGTCTTCCAGCGCTGGGAAGGCACCGAGGCGCTGTCGCACTCCCCGCTCATCACCGCGCACGGGGCCACCGACATCGCCCTGACCGGCGCAGGATGCATCGATGGCCAGGGCAGCCGCGTCTTCGCCGGTTGGCAGCCGCAGCAAGGCCCGGACCAGGAACGGCTGCGCCAGTTCGGCCGCGACGGTCAGCCGGTGGATGGTCGCGTGTTCGGCACGGGCACCCGGCTGCGCCCCAGCCTGTTCCAGCCCATCGCCTGCGAGCGCGTGCTGCTCTCCGGCGTCACCCTGCGCGATGCGCCGTTCTGGGTCATCCATCCGACCTATTGCCGGCAGGTGATCGTGCGCGGCGTGACCGTGGACAGCCTCAACCACAACAACGACGGCTGCGATCCCGATTCGTGCGAGGAGGTCCTGGTGGAGGGCTGCACCTTCAGCACTGGCGACGACGCCATGGCGATCAAGGCGGGACGCGATGCCGACGCCTGGCGGGTCGGGCGTCCGACACGGCGGGTGCTGGTACGCGGCTGCACCCTGCGCTCGCGCATCAACGGCCTGTGCATCGGCAGCGAGATGAGCGGTGGGGTGTCCGAGGTGTTCATGGAGGACTGCCGCATCGAGACCGCCGCGTCGGTCCTGTATCTCAAGGGCAATCGCGATCGCGGAGGGGCGATCGATGGCGTTCATATGCGCCGGATCGAGGTCGGCCGCGCCGAAGTGGCAGTGATCCGTTTCGAGCCCAACTACAAGGGACGGGGCGCCGGCTGCCATCCCCCCGCCATGCGTCGCGTACGTATCGCGGATGTGCACTGCCGCACCGCGGACGCCTTCGGGCTGTTCATCGACGGCGATCCCGAGCTGCCGGTCGAGGACGTGCTCCTGTCGCGCATCGTCATCGATGAGGCCCGGCATCCCTTGTGGCTGCGCCATGCCCGCGGCGTGCGCTGCGACCAGGTGCGGATCAACGGTGCGGAGATCCCCGCCGAGCCCTCCGTGCAGCCGCCCGGGTCCGAGCCGCCGCCGCTGCGCATGTAGCGGGATGGTAACAACTCAGGCCGAGGCCCCGTCTCGCAGCGATGGGGCTGCCGCCGAGCGGCGGTGGGCGGATATAATGGGCGAAGCCCATCCGCCCGCGGTTTCGGAACGAAACCGAGCTGCGACAAAGATACTACCACCGAATCAAGACCTTCTTTGCAGTTCATGCCGTAGGGATAGGCTACCCGACGAGCCGATC
>JAIFKN010000066.1 GCA_020049615.1 bacterium
TACCCGCGGTCAGTCCCGTGCGCAGGACCCACAGGTCCGGATCGCTGCCGAGGTCGGCTTCCGCCGGATAGCGCTTCTGGGGATCCTCGGCGCGGTAGGCCTCGACCGCCACGGTCAGTTCGCGGACCATCTGGCGGGCGTCGGCGATCTTGGCCTTGGTCCGCATCAGCGACACGACCGGGATCAGCATGGCCGCCAGGACCCCGATGATGCTGATCACCACGAGCAGTTCGATCAGGGTGAAGCCAGACGCTCGGGCCTTGTTGGGAGTCATCGTCATGTGCCTAAGGATTGTTCGGGGAGCATCGGCACTGACGCTGATTCCAGCGCGGCCAGGCAGTTTTGCGCGAATCGACAAGGATCCTGCGAGATCGCATGTATCCATCCGCCCCGTGAGATCCCGGCGGCCCATCAGTAGCCGACCACGGACAGGCGTGCCATCCGCCACCCCTGCGGCCAGCCTGGGCCGTCGAAGCGGAGCAGGCAGCCGGCATACCTGCGCTCGATCACCTGATAGGGATCCTTGCCGACATCGCGCAGCAGCAGCCCGCGCGTGCCGTGGAAGGGCTGGATGAGCAGGCGATGCGGCAGCTTGCCGGCGCGGAAGTGCGCGGCGAGGTCCGGCACGCCGGGGGCGGGTTCCCCGAGCAGGAGGTCGATGACCAGATGGGCATCGGCCGGCGTCGGGCACGCCGCCTCCAATCCCGCGCGCACGCGCGCCAGCGGCACGGGCTGCAGGCCGGGATCCGCAGCGATCCAGGCCTGCAGCCGGGCATCCCAGGTGCGTCCCCAGATCAGGGCGAGGGTCGGATGCAATTCGTGCTCCTGGATCACCCGCTCGGCAGGGAAGACCGCCTCGGGCAGCTGGCTGAACAGGGCGATCCCCTGGCTCTGGCCCGGGGCGCTCAGCAGCCAGGCCCGGGCGTGCAGGGTCGGGGCCAGGCGCGGGTACAGTCCCTCGGAGCCGGGGGGCTGGGCCAGATGGGCCTGGAGCAGGGCCTGGGCTGGATGCGCCGGACGCAATATCCCGGCAGCCGCGCCCAGTCCGGCGGCCGCCAGCAGCACGAGCAGGCTGAGCCAGGGCCAGCGCATCTCAGCGCCCCAGCGCGCGCAGGCGCCACTGCACGAACAGCTCGGCCTGGATGTCGTAGGTGTGGTTGTCGAGCAGACGCAGGTGCCGGGGCAGGTCGGTGAAGGCCTGGTATGCGGTGCGGGCTTCGGCGGGCTGGTCGGCCAGTTCGGCGCGCAGGGCCTTGCCCAGGTGCAGCCAGGCCTGGGCCTCGGCCGTCGCCGGCATCGCCAGGACCTCGGCATCGCTGGCCTCGCCCAGGGCACAGCGCGCCAGGAACCAGGCACGCTGGCCGAACACCGAGCCCCATTCCTGCACCGCCTTGCGCAGCGACGCGGTCAGGGCCTGGGCATCACCACCCATGCGGTCGGCCATCGGGGCGATGACCAGCCCGGCGAACCAGAAGCTGTTCCAACCCAGATTGACACGCCAGGGCACCTGGGGGCGCAGGGCCTTGATCGCCGCCTGGTCGCCCGCCTCCATCGCCCGCAGCAGGAACAGCCAGGGCATGGGTTCACGACGGGCCAGCACGGCATCCTCGATGCGGCCCAGCTGGAGCATGGCGCGCCAGTCGCCACCCGAGTCCGGCACGTCGGCCAGGCCGGTACCGGCGGCCTCCTCGAATCGGCCATCGGCCAGCAGTGCCTCGCGTGCCTGGCCGGCGCTCAGCGGCCTGAACTTGAGCAGCTCGGAGGCCCGGCCGAGATGGATCAGGGCCGGATGGATGCGCAGGGCCGGATCATCGATCTCGGCGGCGCGGCCGAGCTTGCACAGCAGGGTGGCACGCTGTCCTGGTGAGCAGTCCGGGGCCACCAGCGCGGCCTGGTAGTCCCCGCGTACAATCAGCATCGAGAGACGCTCGACCGCGAGCACGCCTGGCTGCCGTCCGGCTTCGTCGAGGCGCCCCAGGGAGATGAGCGCTCCGATGCAGGCGCGGCGCTCATCCGGGTAGCGGCGCAGGATGTCCTCGAACCGCCCGAGCCGATCGAGGGCCAGGGTCGCATCGCGGGCCGAGGCCGGCTCGCTGGCGAAGAGCTGGTCGCGCGCCGCCAGGTAACGCTCCAGGAGCGCCGGCGGGGTCGCCCAGTCCGCCAGCAGTCTGGCGAGCGCCTGCTGCCACTGCTGGCGCAGGTCGTCGTGGCAGGACGGATGGCGTTGCCAGGCGGCAGCCAGGCGCTCCAGCAGGAGATCATGCTGTCCGGTGGCGAAGAGGTCCTCCAGCCGCAGGGCCGCGGCCGCGGGCGCCAGTTCGGGGTCGGTCAGCTGCGACCAGGTTTCGCTGGAGAGATCCGCGCGGCCGGCACGGCGCTCGGCCAGGCCCTTGCGGAACAGGGCCTGCTGTCCGGCCGGACCGCCGCCTTCGGCCAGGCGGGCATAGACGACCGCCGCGTCGGCGAAATGCCCGGTGCTGAACAGGCCATCGCCCACGGCCACGGCCGGCACCAGGCCGGTCGGGGACTTCTGCCAGATGGCGATGTCGTCGAAGGCCTTGCCGGGGAAGTAGCCGTAGAGGGCGAGGTAGCCCGAGGTGGTCGGGAAGCGGTCGCGGTAGCGCAGCACCTCGGCCCCGTCGATGGACATGGTCATCCACTCGCCGTCGATCTCGACGCGGAAGCGGTAGTCGCGCCCCGACTCCAGCTGCTTGGCGTTGTAGGCCACGCGCTGCGAGCCGGGCTGGCGCATGATGGCGCAGAAGGAGTTCTCGTTGGCCCCGGCCTGGATCATCCACGACCGCGCCTGCTCGGCGAACAGGGCGGGGGCGGCCGGGACGTTCTCGCGCTCGCTCCACCACACCGAGAGGTCGCAGGGGCGCTGGCCGGGCAGGATCTGGCCGGTGTACTCGATGGCCACCGGCGGAGTCAGGCGCTGCCGGAGGATGAGCAGGGCCTGTTGCGGCGCGCTCGAGATCAGGCGCCCGTCGCGCTGCCGCCAGGCCTCGTCGGAGTCCGCGACCCAGGAGTCGCGCCAACCGGCGTCATCAAACCGTTCGAGGACGATGGGGTCGCCCCAGCCGGGCTCGGGCGTCGTCGGTGCCGAGCGGTAGTACGCGGCTGCCGCCAATCCGCCCAGGAGGAAGGCCAGGCCGGCAACGAGGGCGGCTCGGCCCCAGGTCCACCGCGCCCCCGGGACCGGGCTGGCGCCGCCGTCGGCAGCGGGTGACCCAGGCAGGGATGTAGAGTCGTCAGGCATGCTGTTCATGGTGGGGATCCGGAATCCAGTGCCAGGGTGGTCAAGGCTTGTGGGTGAACGATCCTTGGGTGGCGGCGGCACTGGTCGGGACCAGGTGATGCCACCATTGGCTGCCAATATGGCGATCATGCGTGGGCGGCGACGCTGTCGCGGGCAAAACACGAACGGTTTGATGACGATCGCGCAGGCCATGCGCCCGGCAAGCGCAGGCTTCTGCCTCCTGCTCGGGCGATGAGCCCGTCGCTGGAGCGGGTCCTTCGGATGGGGATGCATACGGTGGATCGAGTGGTAGCTTGCCTGACATGTCCAAGCCCAAGCGGGTGGTCATCATCCATAAGGAAGGCAGCAACATGGACCAAGTGCTCGCCGGGATCGATGAAGTCCGGCGGGATGGCCACAACTGGTACGTTCACCACCAGTACCAGGCACCGCGCGATGCTGATGAGGTCGCCGGGCTCCTGGCCTTCAACCCCGATGGCATGATCAGCGTCGCCGACAATCTGCCATGTGCGCTGCGCAATCCGAGATTCCCCTGGGTGTCTGTACGTAACCAGCAGTCGCCCTTGGCGGTGGTGCCCGACGATCATGCCGCAGGCGTGTGTGCCGCCGAACATCTGGCCGGCCTGGGGACGCCGGTCCTGGCCCAACTGACCAGTGGCAACGACGGGTGGCAGCGAACCCGACGGGAAGGATTCCGCGCTGGTGCTGCCCGCTACGGGCGGCAGGTGGTGATCCTGACCTGGGCCGGCCCGGGGGACGGCGGCGGGCAGCACCAGCACTTCCTCGCCCAGGTGGCCGCCCTGGCCAAACCGGCGGCGATCTTCGCCGGCAACGACTGGTTCGCGTTCGAGGCGATGGAGGCGCTGATCAGCGCCGGCATGCGCATCCCGGCCGACATCGCCCTGCTGGGCGCCGACGATGTGCCGCGGTGCTCTGCCTCCACCGTGCCGCTCTCGTCCGTGCGGATACCACACTACGAGTGCGGGCGCCGCGCCGCGCTCCTCCTCGCTGAGGCCTTTGCCGGTCAAAGCCGTGCTCCGGTCACCATTACGGTAGCACCGCAGGGTGTCGCCGAACGCGCCTCGACCGATGCGATCGCCATCCGTGACCCGGAGGTGGCCGCCCTCTTGCGTTTCATCCGCGTGCGGGTCGGTGAACCCTTTACCGTCGGCGACGTGGTCGCGGCAAGCAGCCTCGGCCGGCGATCGCTGGAACTGCGCTTTCGCCGGTTGCTTGGCTGCACCATGCTCGAGGCGATCCACCGCTGCCGCATCGAGCATGCCAAGACCATGCTGCGCACAGCCGACCGCCCCATCACCGACATTGCCACCGCCTGCGGATTCACTGACGCACCACATTTCACCTTGGTATTCCGCAAGGTGGTCGGCCTGCCCCCGAGCGCGTGGCGGGCCCGGGAGCGCGCATTGGATGCCGGATGACGGATTGCGCCTCCATCGCTGGCCGACTCTGCGCAATTCGCATGCCCATTCTGCGCGGCTAGCCGTTACCAGTCCGGCATCCGCGCCTATGCTGGGGCCATGGTGCGTCGCGAAGGACATCCGAGCCGAGTCCCCTCCGGGGACGGAGTCCAGGGTCCATGCTGCGCATCTCCAACGGGTGCAAGTCCCGTCCCGGTAAGCGCCGTAGCGCCGGGTAGCAGATCCCAGCCGCCGGTGGGAAACCCCGGAGGCCGAGCGGGATGTCGACAGCCTGAACCGGGGCATCGTCCCCGGGTAGGGAGGCAAGTCCACGGGCCGCAACATAAAGTGAAGCCCGTAGGTAACAAATACCCCTCACGCCGCAACCCGATGATACATAGTGAGTAATCCACCCAACCGATCCTTTCTGACGATCGCGCCGCTCCGGTTGGCCAGGAGGGGATCGGGGTCGATCACAGCGCCATCCAAACCGGCGTGGGGGCGTTCCCGGTGATAGTGTTCCAGGTATTCGGTGACGAGGTGGCGCAGTCCGGCCTGACCCATCGGTATGCAGTGGTTCAGGCATTCCTCCTTCAGCGATCTGAAGAAGCGCTCAATGAACGGATTGCAGTTGGGCGAGGATGGCGGGATGCGCTTCGGAGTGACGCCGACAGCACTGAGGGTGGACCGGAAGCGCTCCGAGAACGCCGGGTCGCGATCCATGATCAGGAATCGGCGTCCGCGCAGGAAGCCGTGGTCGGGGTCGGTGAGGTTCCGTGCTTGCTGCACCATCCACTCCTGATTCATGCTGTCGGTGATGCCGAGCAGGTGGACACGGCGGGTGTCATGGTGGATGGCCATCACGCACCACTGCGTCACCAGGCGATCGCCGACCAACGTCTCGACGGCGGTGGCATCGATGGCGGCGATCTGCTGGGCATGGGATTCCAGGAAGGTGCGCCAGTCGCACTCGTCGCTGCGCTCGGGGGCCGGGCCGACATCGTGGGCGCGCAGGATGTTGCGCACGCTCGACGCCGATACAGCGATGCCGATGGCAGCCAAGCGTCGGACGATGCCGGGCGCACCCACCCGAGGATTCTCCCGCGCCAGGCGCAGCACGGCGTCGACCGTCTCCGATGGCAGCGGTGTGCGCCCGGGTCCGCCCTGGTTGGGAAAGGCCCACTTGGCCACGACCAGTTCACGGTAATACCGCCGTAGCGTATCGATGGCGACGATCGGTTCGCAGGCGTCGAGATCATCGGGCGACAGGCCGTGCGCGGCCTCGCCCAGTGCCCGGCGGTGGGCGTCGGTCATGCGGCGCGGATCGGCGCCGGTCTCGCGCAACACCCGATTCTGTACGACGAGAAAGCGCAGGCGGCGATCCTGGGCGCGGTTGATCCAGGCGGCGCAGGCGAGGATGAGGATGGCGAGGTCAGCGGTCATTGGGCGCGGCAGGCTGTGAGCCCGGACATACCTGGCAATCCCATCTCCGGGTACGCCCGCTCTCCCGGCGCCGCATCCCTGGCGGCGCCGGGCCCACACTACGGTTCTACCGATGTCAACCGCCCCTTCATATGGGAACACCATCGTCCACGGTAGATCCCTGGTTGTCCTGTCAGCTGGGAAAATGGCCTAGCCTTCCCGTCCACTACGGTGCAACTGCTAGCGGGCGGGAGCAGTCCTCGAGTTGGGATGCATTGAAGCTCCCGGTCTAAGGATGCCAAGCCACGCACAACAATGCTGTTGGTACTGCCTTCCGCACAATCTCGCACCGGTACCAACCCAATGGCCACTCCCCGAGTTGCCCCGTGGCATAGCGACGGGTCAACGCCTCCATCACGGACTGAACCCCTGCAACGATGAAGATGTCCCCGTGCATTAATTGTCCTACGGAATCGCGGACATGGATGCGATATTCGGCCATGACGGGTTGTCCCCGATCATTCAGCGCTTCCAAAACTGCGCAGTCTTTCAATTCGTTCGGTGGCGGCTTTGCCCACGGGCGGCCTGCACTTGTTGCTGATGACGTCCGATCGGTGGGTTCGTGCTGGTCCTCACGCATGGCTACCAGGCGTTGTTGCAGACCGTCTGGCAATCGGATCCGGTTGGCGGCTACCAGGGTTTCAATCTGGTGCAGGAGCGAACATTGCTCGGCGACGATCGCCTCCAGTTCGGCAACATAGGTCGTTCCTCGATGAACCGACCGGCGCGCCTGGTCAGAACGCACCAGACGCTGGAACTCGCGGGTTTCAGCGGTGTCCAGCTGCAGCGCCTGGGCCACCGCCGACAGACGTGGCAACGGCACGCCCATGCGCCCGTAGCGCATCTGCGAGAGCATGCTGGGTGGTATCTCCGCCGCTCGGGCGACCGCGCGTAGCGACGTGCCGCGCTCTGCGCAGCGCCGCAGGGCGTCGTCAATGCATGTGGCCAGCGGCGACACTTGCGACGGCATGGGGCTCAGCTTCCTGGCAGAACAGCGCTTGCAATCCGTTATAACTCACGCTATACACCTTCATGCTCCGCAATGCCACATGCATTGGGCGATGCGCGACCAGGAGTTCGTCCCTTCGGGCGAATGAAAGGTCCTGCGCTTCAGACCCCAGTATGCGGTGGAGCACACCAGCCGGGAGGGCATGTCCCGGTCAGCCAGACGGGAGAGCTGCGACCGACCCGTCCACGCCCCGGCACCGTGAGGTCTGCCGGCGAACGCACCCCGAGACGGACGTGCAGCCCATCGACCTGCTGGTGGGGGTATACTTCGAGGCCAGGGCGATCCCCTGGAAGGCAGATCATCCTCCGGCGCTTGTTGCGCCATGGGACCTCTGTCATGCCTCCAGCAGGAGCATCGCCAGAATCCGCTGAATCGGCAGATCGCGGGGCTTGCAGCCCCGCGCCTCGGCTATGCAGCGGCACTCTCCGGCATCCCCCACCAGCGCCTACCATGGCGCATCTGATCACCATTCCCGTGCCCGATGGCCACCCCGACCTGCGTCGGGCTGTCGGCGTCCTCGTCGCCCTGGCTGCGCGTAGGCGCAGCCGCACCATGCCCCTCACCGGAGATCCATCATGAAGAAACCGGCTAAATCTATCA
The DNA here is from genome assembly GCA_020049615.1 of bacterium. The sequence goes on from JAIFKN010000066.1 coordinate 7,769, forward strand.
CGGCAGCGGCCAGACCTTGGGTCATCTACTGCCGCGTGTCTACGGAGGAGCAGGTGATCGGCCACTCCCTGAACAACCAGGAGGCGATCTGCCGCCGCTATGCGGAATCCAAGCAGTGGCCTGTGTTGAAGGCCGTTGTCGATGGGGGCGTTTCGGGCAAAAACCTGAATCGCCCGGGGATCCAAGAAGTCCGCCACCTGGCGCACCTTGGCCTCATCGGGGGCGTCCTGGTCAGCAAAATCGATCGGCTTGGTCGGAACCTGCGGGACATGCTGGGCTTGGTTGATGAACTGAGTGCAGTGGGCGTCGTCATGCAGTCGGCGCTGGAGCCGTTCGAAACCCAGACCGCGAACGGTAAGGCCCAGTTCTCCCTGCGCGGCATATTCGCCGAGTGGGAGCGGAACCAGTGCTCGGAGCGTCAGCTCATTTCGCAGCAGTTCCGCCGTCTCCACGGGTTCTTCACTGGTGGCACCATCCCCAGCGGATTCGTCACCGCAGGTGAGCGCGGGAAACGGATACTGCAGCCGGATCCGGTCTGGGGCCCCGTCATCGCCCGGTGCTGGAGCATGGTCGAGGAGGGCCGATCGCTGCGCGACTGCGCCACCTACCTGCACGAGCACGGTGCACCCAACCGGCTGGGCGGACGCTGGTCAACGTCCACCGTCAGTAACCTGTTCACCCGCGATTGGGCCTGCAATGGCTTGGTGAGCCGGGAGCAGCACGAGCGCGCACGTGCACAGCTGCGGACACGCCACAGTCCGCAACGGGCCAGGCAGGGCCGCCGTAAGCCGGAGTCCACGCCATCACCCAGCGGCAAGACCGAACGGGTCTGGATGCTGCAGGGCCTCGCCCGCTGCGCGCACTGCGGGGCGGCGTTGGTCGGCACGCACGGCAATGGGAAGGGCGGGAAATACCACTACCTCCAGTGCAGTGGCCGAGGTCACCTCGCCACGGGCCCGGGATCCTGCACCGCGATCCGCCTGCCAGCCCCAGCCTGGGAGGAGGCCGTGGTCGCCGGGTTGCTGCACCAGTTGCGCGACGATCGGCAACTCATCGCAGCCATCGCCCGGGAAACAGCCGCCTGGGCAGACCAGACCGCCCCGCTGAACGAACGCCGGATAGCGGCCGTCGCATCCCGCGACGCCGCCGATCAGATCGTCAGCCGCCTCGTCCGCATGGCCGCAACCAGCGACCTGGCCGAGCGAGCCGTCGCCGAGGAACTGGCCAAGGCCCAAGCCCGCAAGGAGACAGCCCTCCAGGAACTGGCACTCGTCGACACCGATTTGGAGCGGGCGCGACTGGGTCTGGGGTCGACGGAAGAGATCCTGGCCCTCATCCGCGACGGGCTGGCGGAACTCGCGTCGGCCACGTTGGATGAGCAGCGCATCGTCCTGCGTGGCCTACTGGCCTGGGTCGAGCTTGGCACGACTGCGGATGACGGGCCGCTGCCCATGCGCCTGGGTATCCGCGTCCCGACCTTGCCGTCGCACCCGACCAAGGACAGCAGCCAGGATCAGCGTGGGCCCGGTGCCAATCGCCGGCGGCCCGCCCCCAGCCAGCGCAACACCCCAGCAACCCCGCAGCTGGCGACCGGGCCCATGGCGCAGGCCGATGCCGGCCTGCGCCATGGGCCGGACGACCAACCCCCTAAAGGATCCGAACCCCTGGAGGATTCCAGGGGTTCGGATGCTCACACGACTTGGCGGAGAGGGAGGGATTGGTGCGCGCCAAAGATCGGTTCATAACAACTTTAACGACAATCAGTTGCGTGGCAACACGCATCCACCGTGCGGCGTGCGTGACGGGTGCGGGAGTCAGTCGTCCTGGGAGGGGTCCGGTTCGGAGTCATCCGGCCTCGACCTGTGCGCCGGCCTGGCGCTGATGCGGATGCGTCGCTGCATGAGGGGATGCCGGACGGAGAGGAAATCGGCGTGCAGGGTCTCGGGCACCACGAGCTCGATCACGGCATCCAAGCGTGGCGGCAGGGCGGCGAGGCCCTCGGGAGTCAGTCGGCTGCCGTCGGGGACGATGATGCTCAGCGGGCAGGCGATGCGCAGCAGAGCGTGGAGACCGGCATCGCTGATCGCCTGCGCCGGCGGCTGCATGCACACCGTGCCGACCTCGAGCAGGTCGATGATTGCCGGGATCCCGGGATCGGCTGCGAGGCGGTCGGCGGTGGCGTCATCCACCCCGCTGAGCGACGCGTGCCGCGGGCCATCG
>JAIFKN010000150.1 GCA_020049615.1 bacterium
TCTCGTAGACGGTGCCCAGCTTGATGCCGTACGGGATCTCGGTGACGACCAGGGCGTCCTTGCCCTCGATCGTCTCGCGGGTGATCTTCGAGCGCACCACCAGCCGGCCGTTGCCGGTCTCGTAGGCCTGACGGGCGCCCATGTTGCCGCACATGATCGCGCCGGTGGGGAAGTCCGGCCCATGGATGAACTGCATCAGGTCGGCGACGGTGCAGTCGGGGTGATCGATGACGTGACGGATCGCCTGGCACACCTCGCCGAGGTTGTGCGGCGGGATGTTGGTCGCCATACCGACGGCGATGCCGCTGCTGCCGTTGACCAGCAGGTTGGGCAGGCTGCTCGGCAGCACGCAGGGCTCGTGCATGCGACCGTCGAAATTGGGCCGCGTGTCGATCGTATCATACTCGATGTCGGCGAGCATCTCGATCGCCGGGCCAGCCATGCGCGCCTCGGTGTAGCGGTAGGCCGCCGCGCGGTCGCCGTCGATCGAGCCGAAGTTGCCCTGACCGTCGACCAGCGGGTAGCGCAGCGAGAAGTCCTGCGCCATGCGCACCATGGCGTCGTACACCGCGCTGTCGCCGTGGGGGTGGTAGTTGCCGAGACAGTCGCCGACGATCTTGGCGCACTTGAGGAACTTCTTGCCCGGCGTCAGGTTGAGGTCGCGCAGGGTCTGCAGGATGCGGCGGTGGACAGGCTTGAGGCCATCGCGGATGTCGGGCAGGGCACGGTCCACCAGCACGCTCATGGCGTAGGCGAGATAGCTCTCCTTCATCTCGTCGTGGATGTGGAGGTCGCCAGATGCGCCGGTGCCGTCAGGGGTAGTCATGGATCGCGGCACTATGGCCCAAAGACCCACCACGCAACCACTCCCGGGGGGTCGACCGCAATCCGGCCCGTGTCGCCTAATGCGTTTCCAGATTATTGCTTACATCGCATCCTTCGTCACGGCTTGGCCATCTCCGCCTGCGCCTCCTCGGTCAGGTACGGGGTGATCATGCTCGGGTCCAGCCCCGGCTTGGCAGCGCAGCGCGGGCAGTGCGGATGCGGCCCCGCCCCGCCCGGCTTGGCCGCGTAGTCGTAGGCGAAGACGAACGGCTTGCCGTCGGCTCCGCGCCCCGGGCACCGCTCGTTGCTGCACTGGTAGGCCGGCCAGCAGGGTGTGCCGTCGATGTCGACGGGTCCGGCCTGGGCCATGGACGAGCGCACGATGCGCAGATCGGCCAAGCCGCCGTCGACAGGCAGGTAGGCGTTTGGAAAGGTCGCCGGCCGCGCCGTGTCGTCGCGCGACAGGTAGCTGACGGAGAAGACCAGCGCCGCGAGAGCGGCGACGACGAGGGCGGTGATGGCGAGGTTGCGCATGTCAGTACTCGTTGATCCAGAAGTCACCGGGCTTGTGGCGACCCAGCGGGGAGTTGCCGGTATCGAGCTGGTAGTTGCTCTGATCGCCGGTGAGCAGGAGTTGCGAGCTCGGGTAGAGATTGTTGCCGCCGCCGACGCAGTACATGGCCGAGCTCAGCACCTTGGTGTGGCCGTCGAGGAAGACGGTCGGGCGCCGGTAGGCCTTGTGCCAGGCATACCCCTGCAGGCCATTGAAGCCCTCGTCCGGGGATTCCCGGTTCGAGCAGAACTGCCACGGCGTCCTGCCCTTCCTGCTGAAGGTGGCCAGCCTGGCGGCGGAGGATGACGGCACGATCCCCGCGCTGAGGTCGGAGGCCGACAGCGGCTCGGCGTTGTTGTAGACGTAGTACATCGCCCCTTCGTAGGAGTTCCGGTCGGACGTGGCGCCGGAGCGGTAGCGGTAGACGTACCCCGCGCCGGCCTTGACGATGGCCGTGATCGGGGAGGCCGGGCAGGCGAACACCTTGCTGCCGCTGCTCGTCTCCATGTCGATGTAATCGTAGATGAGCATCTCCAGATCCTTGCGATGGTGCCCGCGTCCAGCCACTGAGGCGGCGCTCCAGTTATACGGCAGGTTGTCGTCCTCGCTGGCGGCGTAGCCGATGGTGGCCATGCCGATCTGCCGCAGGTTGTTGGCGCATTTCGTCATCTGGGCCGAGTTGCGCACGATGCTGATCGCGGGCAGCAGGATGGCAGCGAGGATGGCGATGATCGAGATGGAGACGAGCAGTTCGATCAGGGTGAACGCGCGGAGCGCGGGACGTGCTGGTATCACGATGTCCTCCGGACGGCACAAGGCGGTGACGAGCGGATGGGGCATGATCAGTACTCGTTGATCCAGAAGTCGCCGGGCCGATGCAGCCCCATCGGCAGCCTGCCGTCCCGGTCGAGCTGCCAATTGCTCTGGTCCCCGGTATGCAGTCCGCCATTGTTGGCATCGTACGCGAACAGGTTGTTGCCCCCTCCGTTGCAGTACTGGGGCGTTACGAGCGTCTTGGTGTGCCCATCGATGAACACGGTCGGACGCTTGTAGGCGCGATGCCACGAACGCCCCTGCAGTCCGGCGTAGCCATCGACCGGCGCATTGCGGTTCGAGCAGAACTGCCATGGCGTGCGCGCCTTCTTGCTGAACGTCGCCAGCCTGGCGGCGGTGGCAGACGACGCCATGTCGAATGGCGGGGTGGCGTCGTTGTTGTTGTAGACGTTGTACATCGCCCCCTCGTACGAGTTGTCCACCGAGAGGGTGCCCGAACGGTAGAGATAGCGGAAATCGGCACCTACCTGCGAGATGCCGGTGATGGGTGACGCTGGGCAGACGAACACCTTGCTGCCGCTGACCGACCAGGCCGTGGTGCCCAGATCCCGATCGACGTACTCGTAGATCATCATCTCCAACGGCCGCCGCTCATGGCCTCGCGCCGTCACATCGGTGGCTGTCCATACGAACGGCAGGCTCTCATCGTTGCTGGCCGCATAACCCAGCACCGCCAGGCCCATCTGGCGCAGATTGTTCGAGCATCTCATCATCTGGGCCGAGTCGCGCACCATGCTGATCGCGGGCAGCAGGATGGCCGCGAGGATGGCGATGATCGACACCACCACGAGCAGTTCGATCAGGGTGAACGCGCGGAGCGCACTCGGCAGCGGCGTCGTGGATGATGTCATGTCCGCACCCTCCTGCTGACGAGGTCAGCGTGTGGTCAGTCGCCCAGCCGGACCATGCCCCAGATCTGGGGACGGCCCCCCGGGTTGTCCCGCTTGCTCCAGGGCCAATACACCTCCCGTTTGCCGGCGGGGCCATTGACCGTCAGCATCAGGTCGATGCCGCAGGCCGCCCCGGCCTGCGGTTTGAAACCGGTGATCTGCGCTGCCGGGATCAGCGCCTCGAGGACATATCCGCCCGGCACGGCCTTGGCGAAGCTGCTCATGCCCTGGATGTCGTAGAGCGTCGCCGGGATCTCGGCGTTCCGCTTCCAGCGACCGAGGTAGACGCGCTGCTGCGCCGGTTGCGGCACCAGCCAGAACTGATGGTCGCTGGCGGCGAAGGCGCGCTGCGTGGGATTGCCTGCCGCATCAAGGAATATCTCCAGCGTATCCATCTCCCAGAAGGCCCGCGGATCGCTGCTCTGGACCAGCGAATCCCTGGCCTGTACCGCCACCGCCAGGCCCTGTTCCGACCAGGCCAGGCGGATCTCGGCGTTGGCTGCGCCCTCGGTCACGCCCACCACCCATTCCGGCAGCAGGGCGCTGGCCGGCCATTCGCCGAATTCGCCATCGGCCTTGAAGGCGGGCAGGCGCGGGATGGTGATGACGCCCGGCTGCACGGCGGTGCGCATGGCCACCCCGTCGGCGGTGGCGATCTGCGCCCAGGCCGATTCGCCGGCCTTCCACGAGGCGTCCCAGGTGATCTGCAGCGGCAGCGACACGCTCGCGTCCGGGGCGAGTTGGCTGATCGTGAGTTCGGCCGGCTCGGCCTTCCAGCCCTTGGGCAGCTGCGGTGTCACCGTGCCGTCCAGGGCCCGCTGCGAACGGTTGACCACGGTGACCGCCACCGCGCTGGTGCCTGGCTGGTTCCCCAGGGTCGGCACGCTGATGGTCAGGGCGGGGCCGACCAGCACGCGCAGGCGCAGCTCGCACAGGGCGCCGCCGTCATCGACCAGCACGCCGACCTCGTATTCGCCTGGCTTCGCGTTCGGCGCGATGGTGCAGGCGAGTTCGGCCTTGGCTCCGGCACCGGGGGCTGCGACGACGGCTTGGTCGTCGGTCACGGCGGTCCAGCCGGCAGGCAGCCGCAGGCGCAGGCGTCCGCTGAGCGGCGCCTTGCGGTGGTTGGTCACCGCCACCGGGATGGCGACGCGGTCGCCGGCTGCGAGATCGAGCAGGCGCAGGCCGTCCAGCTCGTAGCAGGCCTGCTTCAGCCAGCGCTCGCCCGGATCGACGCCGACGCAGTAGACCGGCGCCAGACCGAGCTTGGCCGTCCTGCCGGCGATGGGGTTGCCGAGGAAGTCGTAGAGCTTGCCGGAAGCGAAGGTGAGCGACGGCCCCGCCTCCTGCTCCACCGTCCACAGGGCGGCAACCAGCACGCCCTGCTGCTCAAGCAGGTAGCCCCAGGTGCCGGGACCAGCGTCAAGCGGGCCGAGGTACTTCGGGTTGGGCAGGATGCGGGTCAGCGCCGACAGGGCGCAGTAGCTGAGCTTGGGCTGCACCTCGTGGTCCATGAGGCCGCAGCCATCGAAGAACACGGTCGCCTTGCTGTTGTCGAAATCGAAGAACCAGAACGACTTGTCCACCTTGTTGGCGAACGAGATCAGCCACGAGCGCTGCAGGTACACGGCCTGCTGGAAGTGGCTGACGATGTGGCCGGCCTTGGTGTCGTAGCCGAACTCGGTCAGCCAGAACGCGCGGCTCTTGCCGTCCGCCTGGCCGGAGCGCCAGGATTCGCGCAGCAGGTCCTGGTAGGACATCTTGCGGCGCGGCCCACCGCCGCCGCCGCCGGTGTTGGCGTTGCTGCTGTTGAGCTCGGGAGTGTCGACGCCGGTGTAGTAGTGGCCGTTGACCACCTGGATGTCGGCGAAGCTGCCGTCCGCGACCATGCTGCGCACGTCCTGCGGGAAGCAGCCAGCGCGTCCGTTCTCGACCGGCGTCACGCCGACCGCCGAGACCACCTGGGCGAAGGCCTTGTGGTAGGCGCGGTAGGTCGGCCAGTCCTTCGCACGATCCAGTTTGGCACCGTGCTTGTTCTCGTGATCGAGATCCCACTCGTTGGCCAGCTCCCAATAGGAGATGTCGGGGAAGGCCGCCAGGATCGAGGCGATGTCCTTGCGCCACTGCACCGGGACCTTGGGCACCGAGCCATCGGCGACGCCGATGGCGTCCATCAGGCAGGGCACGAAGCGCAGGTCATGCTTGCGATAGCGCTCCTGCAGCTTGGGGTACCATGGCCAGCCGGTGAAGGCGCCGCTGCCGTCCCTGGCGTGCAGCATGGTGTTGAGCCCCCAGGCGTAGTCGCGGATCCAGCGGATGCCCGCCTTGTTCCACGCCTCGGGCGTCGACTTGCCGCCGCCGTGGGTGTTGAGGCCGTAGGGCGAGGCGTCGCGCGCAGCGGCGTCATCCGCCGGCGTCGCGCCGATCACCGCCAGGTCGAGGCTGCGCTCATCCTTGGCCCCGTCCTTCCACAGCAGGTTGACCTGCACGCGGTACAGTCCGAGGCGCGGAGTCGGCAGCGGCACGACCTGGCCGAAGGGCCTGTCCGCGATCGCCACCGCCAGCGTGCCGCTGGCCAGCGGCTTGGCCGCCGGCGCACCGCTGCTCAGATCGATCAGCTTCCAGCCCAGTTCGCCCTCCAGCTTGCCGGCCCGCCACGAGCGTGCCGCGATGGTCACGGCGGCCGGCTCGCCGGCGAAGACGTTGGCCTCGCGCCCGCTGGCCAGCGACAGCTCGAGCAGCGGCGTACGCGGGCACTCCTTGGGCGCGTCCTTGCGCGAACCCGACGCAGGGTCGGGCTGCCAGCCCTTGAGCGCGCCGGTCGCCGGGTCGGTGTCCGCGAGATCGTACACCGCCTCGAGGCCGGCCAGGCGGATGCTCTTGGTCAAGGGGCGCTTGTCGTCGCCCCAGTTGTGGGTCGAGATGCCGTGGATGCGGATCGGCTGCACCCAGTCGGAGGGGATGGAGTAGGAGGATCGCTTCCATCCATCCGAAGCGTCGGGCAGGCCCCATTCGAGCTTCTTGCCTTTGACTTCGCCGCGGTTCCAGCCGTCGCGCAGGTTGATGGTCCCGCCCGGTCCCTTGTGCCAGAGAGTCAGCTTCTGCAGCCGGCCCGGCACCAGCAGCGGCTTGGCCGGCTCGGCGTTGTAGAACATGAAGCCCTTGCCGGGGAACTCGACCAGCATCTCGATGCAGCGCGTGGTGTCGGAACCGGGAGGAGCGTCCTCGACCAGTTGCACGCGCCCGCCGGCCGAGACGTATTCGCCCTGGATCCACGGCACGTCAGCGCCGGTGTCGATGATCCGGGTGACGACGGACTCGCCGGATCTGGCGAGGCCGATGGCGAGGAGCAGGCAGAGCAGATGGCGCATGGCGGTTTCCGGAGGGTGTCGACTGGATACGGCGTCGAGGGCGGCATGTGATGCCGAGGCAGGGCAAATCTGGACGGGACTCAGCTGGAGCCCCGCACCACCAGTTCGACCGGGATGGTGACTTGCAGCGTGGTGCCGAGCCGGCGGGTGATGATGCGGTGCAGCAGATGGGCGGCCTGGTAGCCCTTGGCGTCCAGGTCCTGGCGCACCGTGGTCAGCGGCGGGTCGAGGCGGGCGGCGAGATTGAGGTCGTCGAAGCCGGTGACCGCCACCTCGCGGCCGATGGTCAGACCGGCCTCGGCGGCGGCGCGGTAGACGCCCCAGGCGACGTAGTCCTTCTGGCAGGCCATCGACCAGTGGCGCACGCCGCCGGCGAAGCAGGCCTTGGCCAGTTCGTAGCCATGCAGCCAGGGCTGGTCCTCGTTCCAGTAGGCCGGATCGCCGGTCGAACGCGCGTGCTGCAGCAGGTGGCTGGCGACCTGGTCGCCGTACCCGCCGTCGCGCATGGCCAGGGCCCAGCCCTCCTGACGGTCGCGGTCGGCCTGGTGGTCGCTCTTCAGGGTGAGGTAGTGCACCGGCCGGCGATGCCGCTCGAGCAGATGCTGCACCGCCCGGTACATGCCCATGCGGTTGTCGACCTCGACCGAGGGCGCACGGATGCTGGGGCTCCGCCGCTCGATGCAGACGATCGGCGTGTGCTGCTGCAGCAGCGCGGCGATGATCGCCGCCTGGTCGGCGCCCGGATACGGCATGACGATGACGCCGTCGACGCCCAGGCCTTCGGCATGGGCGAGCACATCGAAGGGCCGGCCCGGGTCGTGCTCGTCGGACAGCAGATGGAACGAGACGCCGTTCTCCTTCGCCCAGCGCTCGATGCCCCCCTGCATGCTGGCCAGGCCGACATCGGGACGCGAGGCGCGGATCGCCGCGATGGCGCGACGCGGCCGGCGGCGGTGCGGCAGTTCTCCCTCGGCCAGCGACTCGACGACCAGCACACCGCGGCGCGGCACGCGCACGACCCGGCTGCGCGACTCCAGTTCGGCGAGGGCGCGGCGCAGCGTCATGCGCGCCACCTCCAGCTGGTGGGCCAGCTCGTCCTCGGCCGGCAGGTAGCAGCCGTGCGGCCAGCGGCCCTCGGCGATCTCGCGCTCCATGCGGTCGGCGAGGCGGATGGCCTTCGACTGGTAGGTGGGACGCGGCGCGATCATGGCTCCCCCGCCCCGAGGGTCCGGCACGCAGCGGTCATCGCACTCCGCATCGCTCCGCGCATGGTGGATCTCCGCTGCCTCAAGCATAGCGGACCGCAGCACGAAAGACAGCCTATCGCTGCGGATTCTAGACCGGATCGGGGTCTGTTATTCGCTCAGAGCCGGTACACGGATGTCCCGCGGCAAGGCTCGATCCGGCCCGGCAGCACCAGTCGTCCTGCAACTCCAGGCGGCAGCATCAGTTCCAGCCTGCAGCCCTGGCCGTCCCGGGACCAGGCCAACAGCACTGGCCCTTGCGGGAGGACCAGGCGCAGGCGGCAAGCGTCCAGCACGTCGACCGCCGGCGCGAGGACGAGGCGGGCGAAGCCCGCCTCCTCGGCCTGCAGTCCGGCCAGGCCGCGGCAGGCCAGCCAGGGCAGCACCGCCGACCAGGCATGATTGAGCGAGTCGTGCAGTTCGCCACCCCACGCCTCCCAGGTGGTGGTGGCGCCGCGCTCGAGCATCGGGATGAAGCGGGTGCGGACCAGGCGCACCGCCTCGGCGACCAGGCCCAGCCGGCACAGCGCGTCGACGATGAAGAAATACCCGTACGGGGTCGAGGCGGCGATCTCCGGGTGCTGCACCTCGTCGATGCAGCGGCGCAGGACGCGGCGCGCCTCGTCGCCGGCCAGCACGCCGGTGGTCACCGCCAGCGCGTTGACGATCTGGCTGGCGCCGGTGAATGACCCGTCCGGCAGGCGGGCGTCGGCGATCAGGCCGGTGACGGGATCGCGGAAGGTCGCGGCGATGCGCGTCCGCAGTTCCTCGGCCTGGGCGCTCCAGCGGTCGGCGAGGCCTGCGCCGCGCGCCACCTCGGCCATCGCCTGCAGGGCCTGCAGCCAGAACAGCTGCAGGCCGGCGTTGGCGTCGCACCGGTCGATGCCGGTGGAGTCGCGCGGATGCCAGCCGAGGCCGGCATGGTCGAGAAAGAGACGCGCCTGCACGCCGTCGCTGCGGCGCGCATCCAGCCGGGCGGCGATGGCCGCCACGTTCAGCCAGCCGGCGGCGTCGCGGCCGGCCTCCAGATCCTCGACAATGGCGGCGATGGTCGGCAGGACCTCGGCGGCCAGGGCGCGGTCGCCGGTGCAGCGCCAGGCGCGGCGCAGGACCTCGGCCGGCACCAGGCAGTAGTCGATCAGCGGACCGCCCATGCCGTAGAGGCTGGCGTTGATCACGCCGACCGCCTGCCATTCGTCGACCGCGGTGCGCGCCAGGTGGCGCAGATGGCGGAAGTCGCCGCTGAGGAGGCCGGCGATCTCGGCGATCCACAGCCCGTCGCCCCAATAGGCGCCGATCTCGCGGGTGTTGCAGTCGTAGCACGCCGCCTGGGTGTTGAGCACGACGCTGCGCCGGCTGATCGACTGGATGAGGTCGAGCACCGGGTCGGAGGTCGCCAGGGCGTCACCGTAGGGCAGATCGGCGTGGCACTCGCGGGCATGCAGGCTGCGCACCACCAGCGAGCCCTCGACATCGCGGCACGAGAGCAGGATCCAGCGGAAGCCGTGGAAGGCGAACAGGCGGCAGCGGTTGCGGCCGGGGCGCAGATGCAGCCGGGCGACGTAGTGCGAGCCGTTGCGCGTCACATCCGGCTGGCCGCCGGTGAGCAGTTCGCTGAAGCCCAGGTCGACGGTGCAGGCCGCGTCGCTGTCGACTTCGACCACCAGGTCGCCGGCGCAGACCCGACGCAGGTCGTAGACTAGGCACCAGCCCTTGTCGCCGCGCCGCCGGTCGAGGCGGAAGCCGTCGGGTCCGGCCCGATCGACCAGATCGGCGTCCCACGCCGGGACGCGGTGCTCGGCGTGCAGACGGCGGGCGAGGTCCTGGATCAGGTAGACCTCGGCGTTGCAGCGCCAGGCCGTCGGCGGGGCCAGCGGCCGCACCTCGCTCCAGCGCAGCGGCGGCACCTGGCGCGGGCGTACCGTCGTGGCCTGGGCCGGACCGACGAGCAGGCGGGCCGGCGCCGGCAGCGCCGGGTCGCCTGGCACGGCGTAGTCCTCGCCGGCGAAACGCGCCAGCACGGCGGCATCGGGATGGGTGAGATCAATGTCCTCGATCGCCTCGCGCGCCCAGGAGATGCGCGGTGGAGTCGGACTCCACAGGCGCAGGGCGTACGCCGTCCATCCCGCCGCTTCGTGCACGCGCCGGCCATCGAGTTCGAGGCAGGCCGCGAGGCCCGGCCGGTCGGACGGGATCCACTTGGTCGACTCGCCGAACCAGCGCACCA
>JAIFKN010000214.1 GCA_020049615.1 bacterium
TTGAGCCGGAACTGCGACAGGATGGTGTCGAAGCGCCGGGTGTTGTTATCGGTCAGGATCTCGCGCATCGCGATGTTGACCGCCAGTTGACCGAGCTTGTCGCCGGTGCTGGAGGCACAGAGCTGTTCGAGCGTCATGTTCGAGCAGACGCTGAAGTACCACTTCGGGTCAAAGCGGTGCAGCATGCCGAGCTGGTCGACGAGACCGCTGCGCTCAGCCTCAATGTGCTGTTTGCACATCTGGTCCATGCCCTTGGCCATGTAGTCATTCACCTCGGCGAGCGAGGCGAACATCGTGGCAATGGTGAGGTGGCCGTTGAAGCGCAAGCCGCCGCTGATGAGCTTCGAGATACGGAAGATCTTCTCGACGATGTCGTTCTTCTTCATCCACATCAGGTGGCTGAGGCGAACCAGCATGGCGGCGCGGCCGCCCATGAGGTCGCTCAGTTCGTCGTCCGTGCAACGTGTCGCGGGCGTGAGGACGTCGAGGTAGATCGGGTAGGCACGGTTCAGGATGTCAGTCGCCGCGATGGCGACCTTGCTGACCAGGATCAGCGGGTGCTTCAGCTTGATCGGCGGGGCGTTTTCCATCGCCTTACCAGGAGACACGCCACTGCCCGTCGCAAGGGCCGCGATGCCGTTGGTATTCAGGAAGTGACCAGGATCCTGAGGAATCTGAAACTCGTCGTAGAGCGCCGTTCCATAGGTCTCGAGGGGTGTCGCCATCGTGCGCTGTGCTGGGGCTGACGTACTCGGGTTCAGCACGAGGACATCGAGGCCCGGCGCCATCGCCCCGCCGATCACACGCCCCATGTTGGTCTTGCCCTGGTTGGTCGTGGTATCCATGGTGTGACCCATGGGCAGCACGTAGATCAGCGGGTACTCCCGCTGCAGCATGTTGCCGACCACGCTGCCGGCCAGGTCGTTGCGGCTGAGGTCTGCCGTCAGGATGGCATCGAGCACGGCCTCCTGACCATCTGCGGCGCCCAGGGCGTTCACGTTCTTGATCAGGCGCTTGATGACCTGGGACGCACGCTCGGCCTCGACCTTGTCGGGGATGGTCGAGCGCCAGTTGGCGAGGGCGGCGCTGTCGATTTCCTGCTTGGGCCAGTTGTAGACGAGCGCCTCGTGGCCGACGATGATCACATCCTTATCCACGACGCCGGTATCGACGTCGATCTTGGCCACATTGCCCACCGCGACGCCGGTGTTGATCCAGCGACGGATGGCCTTGCGATCTTTCATCATGATGTGCGAGACGCCGGCGGCCACGATGTACTCGGGGTGGTCGCTCAGCGGCCGTGCGCGGCAGAGGTGCTTCAGGGTCAGGCGCTTGAACGCTGCACCGGCGGCAAAGCGGATCCAGTCAGGCACCGCGGCAGCGCCGCGCCCGCCTCCGAGCGGGATGTTGAGGATGCTGCACAGGTTGCCGACCAGCGTCTTGTTGTAGGCGTCGGAGAGTGGCGAGTTGACGTTCTGCAGGTCGACCTTGTACCGGGCATAACAGCTGTTGTACGCCACGGTGACATAGGCGGCATCGAGACCGAAGTGGACACGGCAGTATTTCAGGATGTGAAGCGTCAGCAACATGATCAGCGCGCGGGGCACGAAGACTTGGCCGTTCTTCATGAAGATCTGGTCGCCCAGCGCATTCATGATCTCTGTCCAGTCGCAGCGCAGGAACCCAACAGGAGCGCCGGAACGCTTGCGAGCCGCGATGATGTCTTCCGCAAGGGCATCGTCCAAGGCATGCGCCCAATGGCCGAGATCGCCGTCGTCATGCACCTTGGCCACGAGAGCCAGGAACCCACGAGCGTGAGAGATTCCAAGGCCGGCAATGAGCGGGAGCATCTCGCAATACCGCCAGTCGGCATCAACTCCTTCGCCAAGCTCAGGCATGAACAACGTGTTCAGTCCAGACATGGCCTTGATGATGTCGTCCATCACATCCACATCGTCAGTCGGCGCGTACGTCAGCAGCTTGGTGTAGGTCCCCTTCAATAGTGGGGAAGCCTGGCGGCAGGCCGAGGTGATGGCCACCTTGGCCGCGTCGTTGATCCCACCGAAGTCTTGGAACCAGGGGCTTTCCTTGCCGTCCGCTTTGGCAATCCAGTTCGGCAGGAAGGGATTGATCGCATCGTCCTTGTGCTGTTCGAGGCGGGCTCCTTTGGCCTTGAGGCCATTCCAATCCTTGTCCGTCTCCGGGTCGAACGTGCCGATGTTGTAGATCGCCGCAGCATCGCCCTCCTCCAGAGCCCCGATGCGAGGGGCACCTGGGATACTGGGCTGCTGTTCAAGGTACATCCGCTGCAGACTGTCGATCGCCTCGTCGCCCACGCCCTCGTTCTTCTTGATCCAGTGGCGCACGTCGGGCGGGAAGACCGGCTCGGGGATGACCGTGGTCGAGAACATGGGCGAAGCACCGGGTCGCATCTCCGCAGGTTCATTCCCAGCTATTGGTGGAGGCGGTGGCGCCAGAACCGCAACAGGAGGCGGCGGTGGCGGCGGAAGTGCAGCACGATCCGGTGTTGCCGGAGCGGTTGGCGGTGGGGGTGGCGGGGGCAGCAGCGGGTTGCCCGCAGCCGAAACTTGCGTAGTATTCACGGTGTAGTCCGAGGTGATGAGAAGGTGGCCGGCGTTCGTAGCGCCGGCTGCTGCGTTTCGCAGGATCAGCGACGAGGGCTACCCCGGCGCACCAGGGCCTCAACGCTGGCCGCGTCGATCCGCCACTTGCGACCGATCCGAACCTAGGTCGTGACGGTCGGCGGGGTCAGTCCGGTGGCGGCGGCGACCGCGTGGCGGGAAAGGGTGGGGGTGATCATAGGGTTGGTCCTCCTGGGGTGATTGGCCCTGCCTGACGGTGTACAGGAGGCATGAACCACGATGCGACTGTGGTTCATGGCTGGACCAGGGCTGATCGTGTTGGGCTGGCGGCACATCGACTGACCTCCGCCGACCGCTGTTGGCGGTGGACGGGGTGCATTGTACCCGGACGATCAACCACACCGAGGTTGTGGCTGATGCAGCGTTCGCCGTGGATAGCCCGCAGACGTCGGATAACGGCGAAGTACACCTCCGAGCAGGACGAGAGGGACAGCCTCTTCCTGGCAGTTGCACCCACCGTGATTGCGGCCGTCGAGATTGGCTGGCTTCCCCCTGGCTACGCTGGCCCAGCCATCCGCCTGGAGTACCTGCGGCTGCTCAACGGCCGCGACCCGGTCGAATGGGCAAAGCAGGCCGATGTGCCACCCAACACGTTGCAGCACTGGCGATCAAGCCGGACCATGTCCGATGCCTTTGGCAATAAGGGAAAGTCGACCCGGCTGTACCTGAGCCGCCTGCTGAAACACCTCAAGCAGAGCGCCGAACTGGCATGGGTGCTGGCGGGGTCAGGACCAACCGCCAAAACGCCGACACTGGCCAACAGGGCGACGCTGGTTCTTGGCATCCTGGAAGGGGTCAAGGACGGCAAAGAACTCGATGAGGACCTGGCCTGTCAACGCCTCGGGATTGCGTCGTTCTCTATCTTCGAGAAGGACACGACCTCCTCTGCCTGTAAGGCCGCGATCAACATGCTTTCGGAGGCGAGCAAGCCCTGGTGCTCATCGCCATGGCTACGCAAAGGGTCGGCCACGTCACCGGCGGCGATCACGAAGCTCAAGCGCCAACTGCGGAGAGGCAGCGGTCCCGGCTACGTCCCGCTGTGGGCCGAACTCGCCAAGCAACCCGTGACCATCTCACTCCGCTTGGACCCTGCGATCGAGATGACGCGGGTCGAAGCACTCGTCCAGGTACGGGTGATCCAGGAATGCGCTGGCCTCGACAATCGGTTGCGGAGAGCCGTGCTGTCGGCGCTTTCGGTTGCTGATCTGCCAGGCCTGACCTGTGGCGGTCAAACCTGCGAGCCGCTCTCGGTCGAGGGCTTCCTGGAGATCGCGCCCGGGCTGCTGGCCGCTGCTGCTCCTCATTTGCAGTTGCCGCGCCAGAAGGGCACCAAGCGGCCAGTTCCACCACGCCGACAGGTGAAGTAGGGCATCTACTACTGGGATAAGAGAACCGGCAGCCCTATGGCCGCTGCGCTCGCCTCGCACTGGCGTCACCGTCCCCGGTGGCCGCCGTCAGTGGCGTGCCGTCGGGTGACCTCCACCAGGAGTCCCTGATGTTCAACCTCCCCACCGAGTCCGTCGCTGCCGCCTACTTCGCCGGCCGTCGTTCTCCTGCCCCGCTGTCCTGGCCCGCCCCGTGGACCAGATTTCTCGCGCCGACCCCGGCCAGCACCATCGGCCGCTCGCCCTCATCTGCCAGCCGACCGATATCCCCGTCCAGTTCACGCCGTGGCGGCGGTGCGGCGTCCATCGCCGTCTGACCATGCAGCGGCCCGATCCCTGCCGGAACACCGTCGATCGCAACGTCATCGCGTACACACGTCACGCCGATTACGCTGCGATTGTCCGTTGCCTCGGCAGGGTCTGGGCCGCTATGGTGGACCTTGCGCCATGCCCAAGCAGAGCCCCAAGAAAACCGTGTCGTTCCGCATCCCGGTCGATCTGGACCGGCGGCTGAAGTCGTTTCTGCGTGAGCAGGCCGCTGCGCCGCTGTACCTGCGGTCGCACGCCTTCGCGGCCAGCGCCGTTAGGCGTGAACTCGACCGCTTGGAGACCTGCCTGCGCCTCGGCCTGCCCGCCGATCTCCCATCAGAGGGGGATGACGACGGTGGTGAATCCCCCGCCGGACCTGTCCGCAAAGTCCGGGTCAACACCCACGACGCCGGACGACGCCTGTGATAATACCCAATGAAAACGACCGACTCAGACCAACCGCTTCATGTCGGAGCGGTCATGGCCGAGCGTCCATCACGCCATCAAGGAGCACACCATGAGCGACAACGCCAAGATAGCCCTCCTCGTCGTCCTTCTCATCGTCGTCGGTATTTTCGTCAGTGTGCCGTTTGTCCGGCAAGCTGCGGCAAATCGCGAGGCCTACGAGGCCCAAATCCGCGCCGACCAGGAACGCGGTCACCAGCAGACCGAGCGTGAATATGAAGCAGGGCGGAAGAAGGCCCAAGATGAGCGTGATATCATGAAGTACGCAGAGGAACTTGGCCGGCAGCAGCGGTTGCGAGAGCAGGGGCAGTAGCCCATCGCCTTCGCGGCAATCGATTTTGGTCGGCGAACATGCCGACCGATGCACCAGGCATCGTAGTCGGACATAGGCTGCCGACGTAGACAGCTCAATCCACAAACCACGCGACCCCGGACGATGACCTCGTCCGGGGTCGCTGCGTTTTCGGGCCACCACCAACCCCACAAACACACGGAGAAATCAATGATTTCTATTTCTGTCTCAGCAGGCTCCAAGAGGAGCCATCCCACGGAGCAGTATGGCTCTATCAACTCTCAGGTCAGCTTGTCAGGTGAAGCTGGCTCGTTGACCGACGTCGCGCCGGTTATGCGCGATTTGCTCGCTGCTGCCCAGGCCGGCTGCGATCAGCACCTGGCGGAGCAAATCGCCGTCCTCACCGGTCGCACCACCCAGCCACACTCGGCGCGTCCGGCGCCCCAGGCCACATTGTCGCAAAGCCCGACCAGGGCGGCATCGCCAGCCCAACGGCCGGCCGCGAGCCAACCCTACCGGAGCAACGGTCCCCAGCGTCGCCAAGCCAATGCGCCGATCTCGGCCGCCCAGGCCCGGTATCTCAGCCAACTCGGTCAGCGTGCCCCCGGAGCGCTGGCTGAAGCCTTGGCTCAGCACGGCGTCACGACGATCGACGCCCTCGCCGGGCGCGACGCCAGTCAGATTATCGACCGCTTGCTCCAGGTGGCAGCGTGACGGTCACCATCATCCCGCCAGGTTGCGAGACCCCGGAGGCCTACCGCGCCTCTGGTGCCTGGGGCTCCAGTCTCATATCGAAGTTCCTGACCTCGCCCAGGTTAGCCAATGCGATCAGGACCGGCGCCTACAAGGAGCCGGAGACCGCAGCCATGCGGTTCGGAACGTGCTTCCACCTGCTTCTAGACCCAGGGGCTGCCTTCGATCAGCACCATCGCTGCGGCCCAGACGCCGATCGTCGGACCACGGCCTGGAAGTCGGCCGAGGCCGCCGCCAAGACAGAGGGCGTCACCCTGCTGCCGGTCGAAGAGTGGGACGCTCTGCACCGCATGGCCGACAGCGTCCGCGCCAATCCCGTCGCGGCGTCGCTGCTCGACGGCGCCGAGCATGAGACCGGCTTTCGCATGGCCCATGGCCCTATCCAGGTGCAGTGCCGGACCGACATCCTGCATCAGTGGCAGCACCTGGCTGACCTCAAGACCACGGCCGACGTCGACGATTTCGCCAAGTCCGTGGTCTCCTATGGGTACCACCGCCAGGCTGCCTTGTACCGACGAATCGTGCACGCGGCGTGCGGTCGGTGGCTGCCGTTCTCGTTCATCCTGGTCGAGAAGGTCGAGCCATTCTTTCGCTGCCGCGTGGTCGATCTGACCGACGACTTCCTGGATGCCGGCGCTGAGGAGGTCGAGGCCGCCCTGACCGACATCGTGGACCGCACGATCCGCAACGACTGGGCTGATCACCGCGACGCCGAGTCGGTTGCACCACCGAACTGGCTGCGGGAGCGTGCTATGCGGAGGGCGGCATGAGCGACCGCGCCTACGCCTGCTTCGCTATCCCACTGTCGGTCATCGCTGATTCAACCAAGGCCGACGCCCTGCGGGCTGCCCTGGGGATCACCACCAAGGATTTCGACACCGCCATCCTCAACGAACCCCAGAACGACGACCCCGCTGGGGTCGATGCCCTGGCCGTCCGCAACATCGACGGTCGGCCTTGCCTGGTCTGGGAGAAGGAGGACGCCAACTACGGCGGAACCTCCATCGAGGATGACCTGATCACCGCCGGGATCCCGTTCATCCAGCGCAATGCTGCTGGGCGGGAGTTCGGACCAGCGTCGACGGTGTTTACTGGCAGTGAGAGCGAAATCATTCGCCTGGACCACGCCCTGGAACCCATCGTCGGCATCGAGCTGGTCGATGGGCACGTCGTTGTGGATCCCGGCGAAGTCGCTGACTTCGAATGCTACGCTCGGCTCCGGGCCGCAGTGCTGCTGTACCCGGCCGTCAACGGCACTGCCTGAACATGCCATCTTTCCCAGGCACCTGCCTGGGGTTCGTCGTTCATCACCAGCCCAGGTCATCCGACCTGGGCTTTTTCGTCCCCTAACACGAAGGAATCCCACATGCCCAAGACCAAGTACCAGTGGCCAGCGAGCAAACTGTCGTCCCCGGACCTCATGGCCCAGCTCCACCAGGTCAGCAAGGCCACCCACAAACCGATCACAGTCCTGATCCGCGATGCCACCGAACGGCTCGTGGCCGAGTTGCGCGACAAGATGGATGACCCGGTCTCGCTGCGCGGCGCGACCTGACATCCCACAACCAATAGCAGGACGACGAGCACTGCAGTCCGGGCTCGCGCCAGGCCAGATCGCTGGCTGTCAACGTCCTGCTCTACCCCCACCACTCTATGAGGACCATCATGAACCTCACCGACTTCATCGCCAAACATCGTTCTATCGCGAAGAAGCCCACCGCCGACATCCGTTCCAGGTGGGCCTCCCGCATCATCGCCCGCGGCCTGTACCTTCAGGGCAAGGCCGGTGCCCAGGCCTACCTCCGGGACTACGGCAAGGGCATCAGCGCTGCCAAGGTCATCGCTCTCGCCATCCAGGCCGAAGTCGAGGGCTACGACGACATGGCCCTCGGCTTCTGGACCAAGGCCTACGAGCTGACGACCGGGCAGCAGATCGTTCCCGACGAAACGCTGACCTACTCGACGCCGCAGTTGCCGCCCGTGAACCACAGCCCGGCGTCCACCTTCTCCGCCCTGCCAGTACACCTCCAGCCGGGCTCGATCATCACCATGCAGCCGGTCGATGCCGGTCGGACCCGCGAAGACTACATCGCCGATCCGGCCTACCTGGGCCAGCCGAAACGGGACGGCAGTCGCATCGTGGTGATCGCCAGCCTGACGACGGTGGTCTATCAGAGCAGGTCGACCAACGTCCTGGCCACGCCGAGCATCTCCTTCGACGTCGCGTTCCGCCGCGCCGCTGAGGCATTCGGTCCATTCGTCCTCGACGGCGAGTTGACCTTCCTCGACAGCATCGGCGGAGAACACCGAACGGGCAGCCAGGCTGCCCAGGCCAACGCGACCAACGGCCACCCGGATGCCCGGGTGACCTGCGTCATTGCCGTCTTCAAGGCACTGTTCGCGAATGGCCAAGACCTGACTCGGGAAAATGAGGACGCTCGCATCAATGGTGCAGCCAAGATCGTCGGTCTGGCCCAGTCAGTCCTGATCAAGGCCGGCGTTGTCGATCTCGGCATCGAGCAGGTTCCGACGGCCAGGACCACGACGCAGAAGAAGGGGCTCGTCGAGAAGCAGCGTGCCGAGGGTCGCGAAGGCGAGGTCTGGGTCCGCCGGGACACCACCTACATCGGCGGGAAGATCGGCGGCGAGGCCATCGTCCGCACGAAGTATCTGGAAGAAACCGAGGTCATCATCACCGGCCTGACGCCGACCACTGTCGCTGGCCGTCCGTTCGGAGCCATCGAGGTGTCGGCCCGCCAGCCTGACGGTTCGCTCAACCCGGTCGGCAAGGTCGGCACCGGGTTCGACGGCAAGGATGCGGCCGAACTGGCCACGCTTGTCGCCCGGCATCCCGAAGGCCTGCGGATCATTGTCCGGCATCAGGGCCGCACGGAGACCGGCATGCTCTGGCACGCCAGGTTCGTCCGTGTCGTCGGCCCGGTCGGCATGGCGGCATAGCCATGCCCATCGACCGGCCTCGCACCATCTGGCCCTGGGCGCGTGCCTTGCCTGCATCGTTGACGCCGGAGCAAGTGCGCGACCTGCACGCCTTGTCCAAAAAATCTGGCCGGACCATCCGGCGAATCGTCTCCACCGCTGTCACTGCTGCCCTGGAAGACGCCCGTGAGGCGGAGTCCCGAGCGGCCTAAAATCCAACCGGAACAACAACCATGACAATCTTCTCCATCCCCCGCATCACTGCCGACAGACTTTCGCGCCTACCCCTGGCCTGCGCCGATGAAGCCGGTCCCCTCGGCCACGTCAGTGTCCGCGTGACGCCGACCGCCGTCCGGTTCGCCAGCACCAATGGCAGGCTGCTGGCCAGCCTCATCGTCCCGCTCGACGTCCTCACTGGCGATCCGGTCGACACCATCCTCGACTCAGACCAGTTCGTCGCCGCACTCAAGGCCACGGCGAAGACGACCGGGGGTCGCATCACAGTCGAGATCGCCCCCAAGGAGGCCCGACTCACCAACGGCACGGCGTCGGCCATCGTCCGCTGTGTTGATGGGACCTTCCCCCGGGTCGAGCACTGCTGGACCCGCACCGCCGGCCGCCAGTGGGTACCGGCGATCAGCAGCCTTGACCCCCACCTGGTCGCCATCGCCCAGAAGATCAGCGGCCACAAGAACGCGCTGCTGTTGTCCTCCCCAGTCGATCCCGCCGCCCGGATGGATCGCCTCTGGAACGTGACCGGTCCCACGTCGGAGGACCGCCTCGACCTGATTCAGGCCCGCCAGGCCGTCACCATGCCCAGCTACTGGGCCGACCACGAGTTGGCACTGCTCATCATGCCAATCACCCGGACGGCGGAGCAGCGCCCGCTCGATCTGGAGGCGCACGCCCTGGCCCTGCCGCTGGTCGCAGCTGCGGCCTGAGTCCCGTTCAAACGCACCAACCATCTACCCAGGCCGTACTTCACGGCTTGGGACGGAGTCATTCCATGGACATCTTCTCCGACATCCTCCCACCCCTGCCGACGTCCGTGCCCATCAGCACCGTCGTCGAGCAGGTGACATCCACCATCATCAAGTCGCCCAGTCATCACCCCGAGGTCCGCATGCCGAGCCGGGCACCCAGCACCCCGCGTCTCGGACTCCCGCCACCGCGCCAGAATCCGTGGGCTCGGTCCGGCCGCACGCTGCTGAACACAGCCATGACGGACCCTGCCGAAGCCATGCGCCAGGCCGGCCTCGATTGGGAAGTCAGCCGTGTCGATCTGCGCACGGCCGACTCGCTCGATCCGGTGCCTGACTTCAGCGCCATCCGCCGGAGCGACACTGGCCGGATTCTGGGCGTGGTGGGCCGGGACTACGTCCCCTACAGCAACCAGGCTATGTTCGACGTCTTCACCGACCTCGCCAAGGTCAGCAAGGGCGACGGCGGTCTGCCGTTCACGATTGAAACGGCTGGCTGCTTCCAGGGTGGCAAGGTCGTGTGGGCTCTCGCGCACTTCCCCGACCTTGGCATCCGCATCGGCGACGACGAATCCCAGACGTGCCTGCTGGTCAGCTCCGGCCACACTGGTAATCGGCCCTTGCTGCTCGGACCGACGACGAAAAGGCCGATTTGCATGAACACTCTGCGCCTCGCCGAGTCGCAGATCCGCAGCAACCGCAAACTCGGACTAGCCCCGGGGTTCACCTACAAGCACTTGGCCGGCATCCACTCCAATGTGAACGAGGCCAAGGAGGCACTCGCGACGATGGTCAGGAGCCACGCGACCACCAAGGCCGCCTGGAACCGTCTCGCCGACATCCCGCTGAACCGGAAGCTGGAAGCTGAGTACATGGCCATGGTCTTCGGCACGCCAGCATCCGACGAGGCCGACCGGGCCAAGGCTCTGAGGAGGACCAGGGAGGAGCGGCTGCAGGCCATTTCGAGTTCGCTGACGAACCAGTTGAAAGGGACCAAGGACACCCTGCTGTCGGCGCTCTTCGGAATCGGCGAGTGGGCCGATCATGATAGGTCCACCAGAACGGCAGACGGTGGTGACGCTGACGAGTCGCGCCTCTTCAGCGCCACCTTCGGGTCCGGCGCTGTGGTGAAGGAGCGGGCGTGGTCGGCGGCGCTGGAACTGGCCGCGTGACATACAGATCCAACCATGGTCGGCAGCGCCGTCGCCGGCAGCAGGTCCACCATCACCAGCATGTCCATCAGCACCGGCACCAATCTTTGACCGTCTACCAGGCAGCACCGACACAACCGGTGGAGCAGCCGAGGATGGCTGTGACGACGAGGCCGGCAATGCCGGTTGTCCCGACTCTGCCGATGACGCCGACGATGCGGGATCTCTATGCACCGCAGATGTATCGACCGACTTATGCGCCGGTCTTCAGGCCCGTCTACGCCCCGGTCTTCGCCCCGAGCACGACTTCGGTCAGGTCGTATTGTCCAACGGTGCATGCCACGCAGTCCTTCCAGGCCGCTGCCCCGCAGCCTGTGCAGCGTCAGGACGACAGCTTTAGCGCATTTATCGGAGGTATTTTCGCTGCTTTAGCAGTTGGAGCTGCGGTCCTTGGCTCGGGTTCTTCGGGGAGCCGGAAGCGCCGGTAGTTCTCGTCGTCCTTGTCCGACAGCCCGGGAGTGATAGGAAGTGCTCAACCTGATCGCTCTGGTCATCCCCGGCAACGGGTTGAGCACTCAGACACTTTACTCGTCTTACTTCGTCTTACTCAATCTAACGCAATCTAACGATGAAACCCGTGCGGGTTGGTGGTCCTTCGCCACTGATCGACATGCCCGGGAGATTGCGCTGCCGGTGACCACGGCGCCCCACGCTTCTCTTGCGAGTCGCGCATGCGGGCTGAATCCGATCCCTCTCCCCTTTCGGCCGTTGCCGTACCGGCATCGTCCGACCCACCGCCGTTTCCGAATGTTGCTGCTCCATCCCAGCCGCGACACCTGAAGTCGATCCGTCGTGTCACCAGCGACGGTCACGACGCGGCATCACTGCCTTCCAGCCATCGCCCCCCATGGGCGACCGCATCCGAAGCCCAGGCCCACCTGCGCTGCGATACTGTCGCTCTTGGGCGGCTCATCACCCAAGGTCTGGTTCACGCATTTCGTGCACCGGCCACGGGTCTCCTCTTCCGCCTTGACGAGTTGGACGCCGCTCCCACTCCGCTCGAAGCGGGCGAGGCGTTGCGTCTGCTCGGCGAGGCTTCACCCGATTCCGGGGAACTTTCCGATATGCCTTCCTCTTCACATCCTCCCGACGACACCCGCCCGCTGAAGGAGGTCGCCGTCCTTTTCAACATGCCGTACAAGACCCTCCTCCGCCTGGCCAGCGAAGGAGCAATCCCAGCCGTCGATCTCAATGCCCATCGCGGCCGCCAGCGTGCTCGCTACGTCGTCAGCATCTCGGCGCTGCGTCAGCACCTGAAGAACCAGGGCGACAAGCAGTCCGCCATGCGCCGTGCCCGTCAACCCGGCATCGACCTCGCGCGGCTGGCCCAGCCGCGGGGAGGTGGCCGGTGAGCGGCCGCATCGGGGCACACATCGCTCGCCGCAAACTGGAGGACGGGACCACGCACTGGCGTGTTCGCTGGCGGGAGAAGGGCCGGTTGCAGTCGAAGACCTTCGTCAAGCGCTACGATGCAGAGATGTTTGCGCGCAAGGTGGGCGTCATCAAAGATGCCCAGTCGGTCATCGCTGCCTCGCTGCTGCAACCCGGCAAGCTCGACGACTTGATTCCGCTCTACGTCGATCTGCTGCGGGCCAAGAACAAGCCTGGCAGCGCGCATGCACATCAGT
>JAIFKN010000282.1 GCA_020049615.1 bacterium
ACCGCGACTTCGGCAGCTACGACAACTTCCGCAAGGAGTTCATCAACGGCGGCATGACCCAGTTCGGCAGCGGCTGGGTCTGGCTGGTCAACGACGGCGGCAAGCTGAAGGTGGTGAAGACGGGCAACGCCGACACCCCGGTGAAGGGCGCGGCCGTGCCGATCATCACCGCCGACGTGTGGGAGCACGCCTACTACCCGACCTTCAAGAACCTGCGCCAGAAGTTCCTCGAGACCTTCCTCGACAACCTGGTGAACTGGGACTTCGCAGCAGCCAACTTCAAGTAGGCGCAACTGCGCAGGGGCTCCGCCCCTGCGGCCCTGCGGGCCTGTCCCCGCTGCCTGTGTCGCAGCTCGGTTTCGTTCCGAAACCGCGGGCGGATGGGCTTCCGCCGCTCGGCGGCAGCCCCATCGCTGCGCGACGGAGCCCCGGCCTAAGTTGTTTCAAGTAGGCTTCCGTCCATCGTGCGCCCCACGCGGCCCCGGCTGCGTGGGGCGCTGTCGTTTCAGCGCCTTGACGCTGGGCCTGCTACTTGATGCGCTCAGCCAGCAGGCGCACTTCGTCGAGGCGGAACGGCTTGGCCAGCACCGGGAAGCCATGCTCGGCGACGAGTCGGTCGAGGTTGCTGCGGTCGCTGTCGCCGGTGGCAAGGGCAATATGGCCGGCGAGCGCCGGTTTCAGCGCCAGGGCCCGTCGGGCGAAGTCGAGGCCGCTGCCATCCGGCAGGTTCAAGTCGACGACCAGGGCGCGGACATCCAGCCGGGTCATCTCAGCCATGCCCTCGGCGATGCTGCCGGCGGTGGCAGTGTTGCAGCCGGCTTCGCGCAAGGCGTCGACCAGGATCTCCGCGATCATCGGTTCGTCGTCGATGATCAGGGTGGTGGGAACCTGCGGCAGACCACCTGAAACCGGCATGGTGATCGCCGGCAGCAGTCCGCTGGAGCTGCGCCGCGCCTCCGGGTCGGCAGCCGGCAGGGCGATGACCACCACCGCCCCGGGTCCATCTTCTCGGCGGGCCAGTTCGATGGTGCCGTCCTGTTCGCGCAGCAGAGCGGCGGCGGTCGAGAGGCCGAGGCCGCGACGGTCCTCGCCAGCCCTGGTGGTGAAGAACGGTCGTACGGCATTCTCCACGGTCGCCTCGTCTGGCGTCTCACCGTCATTGAACACCTGGAGGCGGACACGATCGGCGAGGATCTCACCGTGCAGTTCGACGTGGGTGGCTCCGGCATCGGCGGCATTCGCCAGCACCTGTTCGAAGACCTTGGCCAGGGCCCGGGGGGCGGCGATGACGTCTGGCTGGTCGCTGGCATCGCGGATCGCCGGGGCGGTCCGTCCGCCGGCAGCCATGCGGGACGCACCATCGCGCAATGCGGCCAACGGCTCCACCCGCACGGCCTGCTCGGACAGCGGGGTGGCCAGTTGGCGGAGTTGCTGCACCACGGTGCGGCAATGCTCAACCTCCTGCAGGATGACGTCCAGCCGGCGGGATGATTCCGCATCGGCGGCGAGTTGCCGGCGCAGGCGCTGCGAATAGCCGTAGATCGCGGCTAGCGGATTGTTGAATTCATGGGCCAGCCCGCGCAGCAGGTGGTTGACGGTCGATTGCGTCTCCAACTGGACCATCTGCCGCTGGGACTCCTGCAGGCGGTCCTGCGCATCGACCAGGTGGCGCGTGCGTTCAGCGACGAGATCCTCGAGCCGTTCGTTGAAGCCGAGCAGTTCGGCGTTCCGTACAGCCAGTTCATCAACCAGTGAGCGGGTATGGCGACGCAGCAGAGCCTGTTCGCAACCGTGGTGGAACAGGGCGACGACGTCATGGGCGTCGAATGGTTCGCGCAGCACGGCGTCAGCATCGCCACGGTTGACCGCTTCCAGGGCGTCAGTGAGCTTGCCCGTATCGGAACACAGGATGCGGAACGCGTCCGGATCGCGGGTGCGCGCCTGGACCAGCCAAGTCGGTCCGGCCCCGCGGCCCGCGAGCAGCACGTCGGGTGCGATGCGATGCGCCAGCCGATCAGCTTCGCTGGCGTTGCTGCACAAGTGGATGACCAAGCCGGCGCCGGGATCGATGCCACCCAGACGCTTGCGCTGCGCGGCGTCGGGTACGAGCGCCAGCAGCGAACTCACCGAGGTGGCCATGTGCATGAGGTAGCGTGCGGCCGGTACCGACGCAATCGCCGAAGTCATCGGCCGGACAAAGGATGATTGGGCTGGGACGGGAACCCGCTAGCATGGGTGGCGTGCAGATCCTGCTGATCGAGGACGAGGACAGCATCCGCACCGCACTGGTCCGCGCCCTGGAGCGCGACGGCCACGCGGTCTGCGCCGCGGCCAGCCTGGCCGAGGCGCGCGCGCTGCTCGCTGGCGGAAAGCCGGATCTGGCGATCAGCGACCTGAAGCTGCCGGATGGCGATGGCTTGGATCTCGTCGGTCAGGTCGGTGCTCCGTTCATCATGATCAGCGGCTACGCGACCTATGATGACGCCGTACGTGCACTGCGCACGGGGGCTGTCGACTTCTTCACCAAGCCAGTTGCGATCAAGGACGTACGGGCGGCCATCGCACGGGCTGGAGGCGGCCATCGCATGGATCAGGGATCGGCCTGGAGCGACGCCGAAAGCGCCTTGGCTGCCGTCCGCGCCCTGGTCGTCCGGCTTCCAGGTCGGCTTGCCCGGCTTGCCGCCAGCGAACTGGTCCAGGCCGCTCCAGCCGGCCGTCTGGTGGTGCAGACTGATGAGCAGGGTGTGCGCCTGTGGCTCGATGCCCGGGTCGACTGGCACGTCATGCGTCGGCGGCGCGACTGGATGGCTGCCCACGACATCGACCTGATGGCATCGGAGCACGCCACCGTAGCGATTGTATCCAACGATACGGCAGTCGCTTACGATGACCAGGCGGAGTTGCTGTGGGACGAGGAACTGGTCATCGGACGCACCGTGCAGGCGGTCCATTGGCGCAGTGCCGGCGCTTGGTTGGTGAGTGCTGTCGAAGCGGGTGCGGGGCCGTTCGCTGGGCTCGATCCGGCCTTGCAGCAGCGACTGCAGCGCGCCGGCGTGTCGGTTCGGACCGTACCTGCGACCCTGGGAGAAGCCGGAGTCGGGGGGGCCGAGCGAGCCGGTCTGCTGGCCGATCCGGATTTGGGCGCGCCAGTTGCGTAAGGCTCCGGTACGATGGCCGACGGCAATCTCGGACAGGACGATATCGACAAGATGCTGAGCGAGCTCGGCGCTGACGGGGCGAAGCCCGCCGCGTCCCCGCCGCCCAGCTCCCCGGCAGCGCCAGCAGCCGGTGCAGGAGGCAATCTCGGGCAAGACGACATCGACAAGATGCTGAATGCGCTTGGCGCTGATGGGGCGCCCGCACCAGCACCGTCCGCCCCGCCTGCGCCCCAACCCGTCGCGGCGGCTCCACCGCCAGCGAAACCGGCTCAGGGCGAAGCGCTGGACCAGGACGCGATCGATGCACTCATAGCGCAGGCCGCCGAGGCCGTCTCCACGGATCCGAAACCGGCCACCGCGGCCGTGTCCACCGGTGGAGGGGGGCATCTCGACCAGAACGAGATCGACAAGCTGCTCGCCGATCTCGATCCGCAGAGCCGCAAGGTGAGCGCCACATCTGGAGCCGGCACCCCCACCCACCTCGACCAGAAGGATATCGATCGCCTGCTCAACGAGCTGGAGGTCACCACGGGCGGCAGCGGCAGCGAGGTCGTACCGGCGACGGCGAAGGCCCCGGGGTCGAAGTCGAAGGCGCCGGCCGCCACCGCTGCCACGGAGACCGCCCTCCCATCGTCGGCTTCCAAGGCGTCCCCGACCGTCGGCAAGGGCCAGACGACAGCTGAGGGTCCGTTGTCGCAAGACGACATCGACCGCCTGCTGTCCGAACTCGGCGCACCGTCCAGTTCGCTCGGGGCGGAAAAGAAGAAGGAAGCAGCATCCGCCGAAGCGCCGCGCCAGAGCCGCACCATCCCGCCGGCGCCAGCCCCGGTCCAGGGCGCACCTGGCAAGGCGACCGACGCGACGCAGGCGCTCAGCGCTGACGAGATCGACGCCATCGTGGCCAAGCAGGGCGCAGCCGCCCCGCCGGGCAGCGATAGCGAAGCGGTGATCGCGCAGTCGGACATCGACGCCCTGGTCAAGCAGTTGGCGCAGGCGACCGGCTCACCCGAGGCCGAGGAGGTCGCCGAGGCGATCGCCGGCAAGGCTGCTGACATCGACCGCATCCAGGCCGAGGCTGCCGCACCGACCGGTCCCGAACTGACCCGCGATGCGGTCGATGTGAACAGCGTCCTCGGCCGCACCGCCTCGACCGCCAGCCTGCATGCCCAGCCGGTGGCGGTGGTGTCGGTGCCCACCGTCGGCGTCGGCGAATGGCGATGGGGGCAGCGTCTGCTCGCCGCGGCAGTCCTGTTCCTCTGCGTCTGCTCCGGGGCGCTGATCCTGCTGACCCTCCGCGTCGCCGACCTGTCGACCGAGTTGCGCGCCGCACGCCAGATCGAGCATCCGGTCGAAGATGGCGTCGCCGACCGCCTGCGCCTGGCCCTGGCCAAGCTCGCCGAGAGCGACGAGGCCGAAAGTGCGCGCGGCGTCCGCTGGATGGAGGAGCTCAAGCGCAAGCACCCCGAGCGCGCTGCCGACATCGGCATCGCGCTGGCCAGGCACTTCCGCCGGCGTGAGGCTTGGCGCCGGGCGGCCGACGAGTATGGCGCCGCACTGGAATCGGCCGGCGGCAGCGACGATCCGCAGGTGACGCTCGAGCACGCCGATTGCCTCACCCGGCTGGGCGACGACGCTGGCGCCATCCGCCAGGTCTACGCCCTGCTCGCGGCCGAGGCGCGCTGGACCGCGGAGCGCGATGCCGAGGGCCGCCCCGTGCCGGGTCTCGAGCGCAACCGCCAGGCCATCGCCGACGCCTACCTCATGCTCGGACGGCTGCTCGCCCGCGATGGCTCGGCGGCTCCTGTCGCGGCGGAGACGTCCTCTGGCCACACGCCCGCCGCCGCGCACGCGCCAGCCGCGGCCTCCGGAGGGCATCACTGATGCGCCGCCTCGTCATGGTCCTGTGCATTGCCGGCCTGCACGCCGCCGACGAACCTGCTCCGATGCCGGGCCTGCCGCCGGAGCCGCGGGTGCTGCAGCTGACTCCGGGGTCCGGACGCAGCGACGCGCGCACGCCTGCTGCGGCCGGGCCGCAGCTCAGCGCCGAGGTCCAGGCCCTGCGCCGCGCCCTCGACCGGGTCCGGGTATCGCTCGCCGCCGGCGCGGCAGGCGGCGCGACGGCAGGCGACGCTGCTGAGCCGAACCATCCCGCTGCCCAGGAGGCGGCGGTGGGCGAGGCCGTCTCCAGCAAGCAGTTCGGAGATGATCTGCGCGTCAGCCGCACCGCCACGGGCGGCGCGCTGGTCGAGGCCGCTCTCGGACCGGTCAGCGCCGACGCCATCCTGCGCGAACTCGCCGTGCTCCTAGGGGCGACCCTCGACGAGGTGCGTCCAGCGGCGCTCAGCCGCCAGGTGCACCTGCGGATCAAGGCCCTGCCCTACCCCGAGGCGCTCGACCGGCTGCTTGGACAGCTTGGCCTGCGCTGGCGTGAGGAGGGACTGGGCAAAGCCCGTCGCCTGATCGTCGAGACCACGGCCTCCGACGCCGCCGACCGTGACCGCCGCGCGCGCCGCGCCCTGGAGCGCGTCGCCGCCGGACCACGCGGTCCAGCGGGAGCCGAGGCGATGTGGCTGATGGCGTCGCAGGATGCCGCTGCCCGTCGCCACGCCGCCGCCCTGCGCGGTTTCGGCGATCTGATCGACCGCTATGGCGGCTCGGCCGACCCTGCCGTCTCGCGCTGGGTGCAGCGCGCCTCGCTCGGTTCGGGTGAGGCGATGGTGGCGCTTGGCGCCTTCACCGACGCACGGGTTGCCTTCCGCGCCTGGCTCGCACGGGTCGAGCCTGGCGATCCCGAAGGAGCGCGCGTGCTGCTGCTGTCGGCGCAGGCCGCCCGGCGCATCGGCGATGATCGCAGCGACCCTGGCGCCTTCGATGAGGCGGTCGACGACCTGCACCGCCTGCTCGAGGACTACGCCGATGAACCGCGCGCCGCCAGCCAGGTGGCGACCGCCCGCCTGGCCATCGGCGAACTCCTCTTCGCCGCCGGCGTGCAGGCCCTCGGATTGCCAGGTGGCGAGGCCAGCGAGGTGCCGCCCGAGGCGGCAGCGCGCTTCCGCGAGGCCGAGGTGCAGATCGCCGGCTGGCTCAAGTCGACCGGTCGCAGCGTCGAGGATGCGCCTGATCTGCCCAGCTTCTGGTTGGCCGAATGTGCCTTCAACCTCGGCCGCACCGATGAGGCCCGGCCGCGCTACGAGCGGCTGCATCGACGCTGGACGGGCGGCGACAGCGATCCCCAGGCTCCGCCCGGCATGTACGCCCAGGCCGCCTTCCGCGCCGGTGAATGTTGGTTGCGGCGCAGCCAGCCCGAGCACGTCCGGGCGCTGTTCGCCTTCCTCCGCGCCCGCCAGGACTTCCCCCAGGGCGAGATCGCGCCCTATCTGCTGGTGCGCATCGCCCAGTGCTATGCCGAGCTCGAGGCCGAGGACCAGGCGGTGCAGGCCCTCTACGATCTGCTGCGCGACGAGCGCGTCGCCGACGACCGGCCCGGTCGCCAGCAACTCGACCAGTTGCTTGGTGAGCTGGTCGGCAAGCTCGGACGCTACCCGGGCCCGGTGCGCGCACGCGTCCTCTTCTACATCGCCCGGGCGCAGTGGCTGCAGGCCCGCCGCGACCGTACCGAGCAGGCGAGCATCGCCCGCCAGGCCGCCGCCACCTACCGTCGCGTGCTCGATGAGGCGCCCAGCCCCGAGCTCCGCCATGCCAGCCAGCTGGGCATGGCGCGCAGCCTCCTGCTGGCGGGAGACGACGCCCGTGGCGAGGCCGAGCTGCGCCGATTCCTCCGTGATCCGACGATCGGCGGCCGTGATCGCGAATACGCTGCGCAGGTCCTCGGCGAGCATCTGCGCGCGCGGGGGCGGCTGGTCGAGGCCATCCAGGCCTTCCGCGGCGAGGTGGCGGAATGAGCAGGATCCTCGTGCTCTGCTGCTTTGCCGCGCTCGCGCTCGCCGCCGACGGAGGCGCCGGTCCGCAGGCGCCGCTGCCGCGTTCGTCCCCGCTCGCGCCAGTGCAGCAGGATGCGACGGCGATGACCAGCGAAGACCGCCTGCTGCGCGATCTCGATCGCGCCCAGCGCCAGCGCGAGGAGCGCATCCAGGCCATCCTGCGCGCCGCATCCGGTGTGCGGCCGGTCGCCGCCGCCGATCTTGGCGCTGGGTTGGAGCGGCCTCGCGCCGACCGCGACAGGGCCTTGGCCGAACTGCGTTCGGCGCTTGGCGACTGGCTCGGCCGCACCCATCGCACCGACCGCGACGTGCTCGATCCGGCCAGTGCAGCACGCCAATCGGCGCAGGTCTCGCCGCTGTCGGCCGAGAACCGCATCGCCATCGCCGAATGCCTGCGCGACCTGGCGCTGGAGGATCACGCCGGCGATCGTGGGCGCTGGCTCGACGAGGGTCTGGCCGAGGTCGCTGCCCTGCCGCCCGAGCTGCCCGAGCACCTGCGGCCCCGGGCCGCCTGGCTGCAGATATTCTTCCTTGCTGAGCTCGCCCGGATGCCTGGCGATGCCGCCACCCGTTCCGACCAGGCGGCGCGTGCCCGCGCCGCTGCCGATTCATTCCCCGGCAGCTTCCCCGGCAGCGAACTGGTGAACGTCGTCTCCGCCCTAGTCGCCGACCTTCCGGCGGCCAAGCCATGACCCCTGCGGGCGCCGTCCGCCTCCTCGACGTGTATGCTCGCGCCCAGGCGGCGCTGGAGCGCGACGAGATCGAGCAGGCCTCATCCCTCCTCGACGAGGCCGGTGCGTTGATCGCCGAGGCCACCCCACCAGGCGCCGATGCGGCGGTCCTGAACGCCCTGGCCGGGCAGGCCGAGGCCGCCCGCCGGGACGCCGAGTCCGCCCTGACCGCCGCCCGCGACCGTCTGCTGCGCTCCGCAGCGGCGGAACTGCGCACTGGCGGCGAAGGCACCCGTGCCTACGCCGGAAGCGATGAACGACCAGCCGCCCGCTTCATCGACCGCACGAGCTGAGCCGCCGCTCGACCTCGCTGCCGCCCTGCGTCTCTTCGATGAGACGACCGGGGCGCTGGCTGGGCAGGTCGCGCGGCTCGAGCAGATCCTGGTGGCCAAGCAGGCCGAGCTGTCCGAGGCCAATGCCCGGTTGGCAGCGGTCATGGCCGGGGTCGCCGCCGGCGTCGTCGCCGTCGGCCTCGACGGTCGCGTCTTGACCGCCAATCCCGCCGCCTGCGCCGCCCTGCCCGGACTGGCGCTTGGCGCCGAGTGGGTCGCGCGGGCTCCGACCAGCCCTGCTCTGCGCATCCTCGCCGGCGAGGCTGGACCGCTGCGCGCCGAGCGGGTGCAGCAGGGGCGGGTGCTCGATGCCCGCGCCAGCGCCCTGCGCGACCAGGCCGGCACGCTCACTGGTGCGGTCGAGGTGTTCGACGACGTCACCGAGATCCGCAGCCTCGCCGAGCGGGCCGAGCGCGCCGACCGGCTCAAGCAGCTGGGCGAGATGGCCGCCGGCGTGGCGCACGAGATCCGCAATCCGCTCAACGGTATAGAGGGTTTCGCCAGCCTGCTGGTGCGCGACCTGCCCGAGGGCGACAAGCGGCGGCGCTTCGCCCAGCTCATCGTCGAGGGCGTGCGCGACCTCAACCGGACGGTCACCGGACTGCTGGAGTTCACCCGGCAGCGCCGGCTGGAGCGTCGCTCCCACGACCCGGTCGCGCTGATCCGCGCCGTTGCAGAGATCGTCTCCGCCGATGCCACGTTGTCCGGCGTCGATCTCACCGTCGAGGACCACTGGCAGGGGCGGGGAGCGGTACAGGTCGATGGCGCCCAGTTGAAGCAGGTGCTGCTGAACCTCATGCGCAACGCCGTCGAGGCCGCCGCCGAGACCCATCCTGGCGCCGGTCGTGTCTCGGTGGCGGTGGAAGCGGCTCCGCAGGGTCTTGCGATCCTGGTCGATGACGACGGGCCGGGGGTTCCGCCCGAATCGCGCCAGCTGATCTTCACGCCGTTCCACACCACCAAGGAGCACGGCACCGGCCTCGGCCTCGCCGTATCCTTCGCCATCGTCCAGCTGCATGGCGGTACCCTGACCGTCGACCTTGCGCCGCTGGGCGGAGCACGCTTTCGCATCCTGCTGCCGTTGGCATGATCGTCCCCCGTAACGACCATGCCCTACAACTACGATCGCATCCTCGGCCACATCGGTGACCTGGTCAGTGGCGATGCCAGCCGCGAGCAGGCCAAACTCATCGACTGCCCGGTATGCGGGAAGCCGCTCGGCATCACCATCGTCGATGATGACGAGATCACCCTGGTATGCCCCGCCGATCCCGCGCACCTCTCGTGGCATGGCTATTACGAGGAACTGCCGGCCTGGATCGACCAGTACAAGTCACTGAATCCGTGAACTATCTGTTCAGGGGCTCCGCCCCTGCTGCCTTTGTCGCAGCGCGGTTTCGTTCCGAATCCACGGGCGGATGCGCTTCGCCCGTGATATCCGCCCACCGCTGCTCGGAGGCAGGTCCTGGGGCCAGACTTGTTACTGCCTTACCTGTGGACTTTCGCGCATTTTTGACCGCCCTATGCCGCTCTTCCAGGGCGTCCAGCAGGTCTCCCAGGCTACAGGCTCGCCCACTGCTGACCACTCCCCGGATCGGGCATGCAGGTGACTGGCGATCGCCAGGCTGTCGGCCAGTGACTGCGACAGCCTATCGATCTGGAGCTCGACCGAGCGCCCCAGCTCCAGCGTCCCCGTGACGATGGGGACCAAGGTCTGCTGCTTCAACGCCTCGTCACGGTCAGCAAGCAGGGCGGGCAGTGCCGACGGTGAGGCTGCCAGGGCCGCGACCTGGATCTGCATCACTGCTCGCGCTCGCGCTTGGCGCCCTGCGTCAGATTGCCAGCGACCAGTTCGGTCAGATGTTCGTCCACCTCCTGGCCGGTCTGCTGCAGCATCCGGTTGAGACCGATGCAGGCGGCTGTGGCCAGCGAAACGATGAGAGCCACGATCAGGGCCGTGGTGAGCAGGGCACTTTGACCCATCTTCTACAGCAGTCGCCACGAAATCATCGAAATCCCCTGAATAGTCGAGGTTGAATTTCCGTCGGAGGCTAAATGTGGTGCCAG
>JAIFKN010000302.1 GCA_020049615.1 bacterium
AGGATCGACCTGCGCGTGCTGGTGACCTTGCGGGGAACTTCCGCCGTATATCCTCGCCAGATGCCCATGGCATCCGAACCGACCCTGTTCCGTCCCGCCCTGCTGCGCAGCCTGCGCTCCGGCTACACCCGCAAGGACCTGCTCGCCGACGTCTTCGCCGGACTGCTCGTCGGGGTGGTGGCCCTGCCGCTGTCCATGGGTCTGGCCATCGCCTCGGGAGCGACGGCCGAACAAGGACTGTACGTCGCCATCATCGGCGGCCTGCTGATCAGCATCTTCGGCGGCTCGCGGGTGCAGGTCGGCGGGCCGGCCGGCGCCTTCGTCGGGCTGTGCGCCGCAGCCGCCGCCGGAACCGGCGTCGGCCTGTTCGGCCTGTCGGTCGCGACCTTCATCGCCGGCGGTATGATCCTGCTGATGGGGCTTATGCGGCTGGGCAGCGCGATCACCTTCATCCCGGTGCCCGTGGTCATCGGCTTCACCACCGGCATCGCCATTACCATCGCCAGCACCCAGTTGGCGCCGATGCTGGGGCTCGCCGCCGGGAGCCAGGAGCACGTCACCGAACGCATCCAGGTGGTGTGGGCCGGGCGCGAGTCCGCGAGCTGGCTGCCGGTGGCGGCCTGCGCCGCCACCATGGCGATCATCCTCGGCCTGCGGCGTTGGAAGCCGCTGCTGCCTGGGGCGATCATCGCCGTCACCGCGGTGACGTTGATCTCCGTGGCGCTTGGTCTGGAGGGGACCGGTCCGGATCATCTGGCGACCATCGGGGCGATTCCGAACTCCCCGCCGCTGCCGCACCTGCCGGGCATGTACGACGGGCAGGGCTGGTCGTTCGGCGCCTGGTGGGCCAGATTGACCGATCCGGGCATGGATTGGGAGAAGATCTTGACCCTGTCCGGTACGATCGCCCTGCTGGGTTCGATCGAGAGCCTGCTGTCGGCGGTGGTCGCCGACGGCATGTGCGGCGACCGCCACGATTCCAATACCGAGCTGATCGGCCAGGGCATCGCCAACCTGGTGGTGCCGTTCTTCGGCGTCCTCCCCGCCACCGGGGTCATCGCCCGCACCTCGACCAACATCCGCGCCGGGGCGCGCAGCCCGGTGGCCGGCATCGTCCACGCGCTGGTCGTGCTGCTGATCCTGGTCGCCCTGGCGCCGCTGGTGAAGCACATCCCCAACGCCTGCCTGGCCGGCGTGCTGCTGGTGGTGTGCTGGTACATGGCCGAGCTGCGCCACTGGCCGCACATCCTGCGCGCTGGACGCAGCGACGCGTTCCTGCTGCCGCTCGCCGCCGGACTGACCGTGTTCGCCGGACTGCCGACCGCGGTCTTCACCGGCGTGGTCCTGGCGATGTTCTTCTTCGTCCGGCGCATGAGCGAAGCGACCCAG
Organism: bacterium; assembly: GCA_020049615.1. Next base: position 1,390 of record JAIFKN010000302.1, read on the forward strand.
ATCGAACGCCGCGCGGCCGACAGCGGGGCTGAATCCGAACGGGCACCGGAGCTGCCGCCCGGAGTCGAGGTCTATGATGTGCGCGGGCCGTTCTTCTTCGGCGCGGCCACCCTGATCCGCGACATCGACAGCCAGATGGGCAGCGCGCCGCGGGCGTTGATCCTGCGCCTGCGCAACGTGCCGTTCATCGACGCCACCGCCGCGTTCAGCCTGCGCGAACTGCACCGTTCATGCAGCAAGCGCGGAGCCGAGCTCCTGCTGTCGGACTGCCACACCCGTCCGCTCGCCGACCTCGAACGGCACGGCCTGCTCGCCGAACTCGGCGAAGAGCGGATCTTCGGCAGCTACGAAGGTGCGCTGGCTCATGCCGCGGCGCTCGGCGGCAAGCCATGACCCCCTGCCCGATGCAACCGGCGCATCCGCCCGAGGCGTTCATCAACGTCCTCGGCGTGGTCTATCTGCGCCAGCGCACCAGCGACGGCGGCGACCTCTACCTCACCCGCTTCGGCCTGGAACACAGCCGCCTGCTGCAGGTCGAGAACTGGTGCGATCCAGCCTGGTTCACCGCCAAGCGCCAGCGCCTGCAGGGCACCAGCACGGTGTTCCGCGTGCCGACGAAGGAGGTCGACGGGCGCAGCCTCGACCTGGTGGTGAAGAACTGCCGCGTCGGCGAGGACGTGCCGCTCGACACCCACACGCTGCAGGCGTTCATCAACACCGAGTTCAACAGTCCGTGGGAGGAGTTCGCCCTGGTCATGGAGCTGCGCGAAGGCCAGCACGGCCCAGCCGACCTGCGCATCCCCACCCAGGAGCCCCTCGCCATCTACGTGCCACCGGAGCGCATGCAGGAGTGGCAGACCGGGCGCAGCGAGGACCGCATGCAGCGGATCCAGCGTCGCCATCCCGGCATGGAGCTGGACATCCTCAAGCAGTACAAGCTGATCTACGCCTGGATCCCCGGCCGCAACGTGGTCGAGACGCTGGGCGACCTGGGCGCGCCGACCGAAGTCGCCGAAGAGCTGCCGTGGCGGCTCAACGAGCGCGTCCTCGGCGACATGGAGCAGAAGGGCTACACCGTCGCCGACATGAAGCCGGTGCACATCATCCTCGCCACCGGGGACCTGGCGAAGCTGCAGGCCGTCGGCAGCGGCGCCGGCCCGGCGGTCGAGGCGCTGGTCGCCAACCGCCGCTATTCCGTGATAGACTACGAACTGCTGCTGCGCACCCCCGAGCACGAATCGCGGGTGCACCGCCGCCGTCGCCACGGCTACCTCGACGACTTGCGCCACCGCTTCGAGACGACCGAACTGCCAGCCCACCTCGCCCAGGTCGAAGTCCTGGACGTGCCGTACGTACACGGCCGGGTCGAGAGCACCGGAGGCCGGTTGTGGGTGGTCGGGCGCAACGGCCGGCTGTTCGACTATTTCCTGCCCGAGCGCTGGCGCCGCACGCCTGGCGTGAAGCTGTCGCAGTTGAACGACGTGCAGTACACCCTGACCAAGGACACCGTGCATCTGGTGTGGAAGACCTCGATGGTCGGTGAACTCCCGGCCGCCGGAGGCGAGGCGGTGCGCGAGCGCGGCTACAACAGCCCGTTCGAGGAGGCGGCGATCTCGGTCGCACTCGCTGCGGCCGGCATCCCCGCCACCCATGTCCGAGCCATCTACATGACCGGCACGCGCAAGCTGGAGGCGAGCGAGGACCGCCGCCGCTTCGACTCGCACGCCCACCTGCTGACCGCCGATGGCACGCCGGTGCTGTGGGACAGCCACAACTACGTGCTGATCCAGGGCTATTTCAACGGCACCGACGGCCAGGACGCCGATTGCGCCCGGCCGCTGAGCAAGCCGCTGGGCCTGGCCTCGGCGATCTGCGCCGGTCTGCTCGGCAAGGCCGAGGCCGAGGCGCTGGCCGAGGGCCTGCGCCGCCGGCTCGCCGCCGCCGGCTACGACGGCAGCCTGCTCGGCCTGCGCGACTTCCTCGTCTCGCTGGAGGACGAACGCACCCTGGTGCGCGATGCCAGCGGCCAGGTCGAGGCGCGCATCTGCGACTTCAAGCTGATCGGCAGGCCAGCACCCGTCCGGCGATGACCAGGCCGGACAGGCGGACATCGTGCGCCTCGCATGGCAGGTCGTCGAGCAGCTGGCAGGCGAAGCCGACGCCGATGGCCTGCAGGTCGGGTCGCTGCGCCAGCAGACGGTCGTAGTAGCCGCCGCCCTGGCCGAGGCGCCGCCCGTCGGCGGTGAAGGCGAGTCCCGGTACCAGGACGGTGGTTCCCGCCGGCAGTTCGGTCGAGGCGGCCTGCGTCGGATCGGGCTCGGGGATGGCGAAGGCTCCCGGAACCAGCTGGTCGCCGTCGATGACGGTATGCCAGGCGAGGCGGCCAGGGCCGGCGACGCGGGGCAGGAACACCGCGCGCAGTGAACGCCAACGCTCGCGGTGCAGGCTGGACAGGTCGAGTTCGTCGGGCAGGGCGGCGTAGCTGGCCGGCACACCGCGGACGAGCCCGGCGCAGGCCTGCGCCGTCGCCAGCGACTCGGCCGTGCGCTGCGCCGGATCCACGGTGCGCCTCCGGGCGCGCAGCTGCTGGCGCAGCGAAGCCTTGCTCACCACGTGACGATCTGGCTGCCCCAGGCATCGAGGGCGAGGCCGGCACGGTGCCCCGGCGCCGGGCCGTAGATGAAACCGGCGAGCGGCATCGGCGACTGCGACTGCAGCACGGCGCGGCCAGGCCACAGCCACAGGCGTATGCCCGGGGCGGCCTGCAGGCGGCAGCCGAGGCGTTCAGCGATGAACAGCCGCAGCGGCTTCAGCGCCAGACTGGTCAGGCTGGCGAGATCCTCAGGGGCTGGCAGCAGCAGGCGGCCGTCGCGCAAGGTCGGGCAGTCGATCTCCGCCTGGGCGATGTCCGTCCCCCAACGCAAGGGGCCAGGACCGATCGGCATGCCGCTCCAGGCCAGGGTATCGAGCCATTCGTCCGGTGCGCCGGCGACGCCCAGCGCCGGCGGCAGCCCGGACGGGGCGGCTTCGGCCAACCAGCTGGCGCAGGCGGCGCGCAGTTCGGCCGGCGGTCTGACCTGACGCCCGGCGATCAGGGCATCGAGGATCTGGCAGCGCCACGAGGCGAGGAGCTCGGGATCGGGCGCGGCGGGCATGCCGGCATGGTCGCAACCTCCGCCGAGCAGTACAAGTGGTCGCGCTGGAGCCGGCGGTCCCGCGTCCATCATGCTGCACCGTGGGCGCCATCATCCCCCTGTTCCTCGCCCTGCTCATCCTGCAGGTGCATCATGGCCTGCCGGCGCCGGCCACTGCGCCGCTGGCCCTGGCTGGCGGAACCGTCGGTCTGTGGTTCCTCGCCACCGCGGCGCTCAGCCGGCTGCTCATCCGCCGGGGTGATCGGCGCGCCCTGCGCGTGGCCGAACTCGCCGCCCAGGGCGCCAGCCTGGGACTGCTGCTGTGGCTGTGCCGCGAGCAGGGCTGGGCGGCCTGGGCCCCGGGCTGGGTCGTGGGACTGGCCCCCTGGCTGCTGATGCAGGTCGCGTGGTGGTGGAATGTGACGCCGGCGATCCGCGCCATCACCGGCGGTGCGTGGAGCCGTTCCGGCCTGATCCTGCACCACCTGCGCTTCGAGCTTGCGCCCGCCCTCCTCGTCCTGCCGGTCCTCGACCTCTGCGAATGGGCCGGCCGGCACCTCGGCACCCTGGCCTGGTTCAACGACGGCAATGACGGCCTGATCCTCTCGCTGCTCGGCGGCTGGGTCCTGGTGCTGGCGCTGCTCATCCTCCTGCCGCTGGTGCTGCTGCCGCTGTGGGGCGCCCGCCGCCTGCCGGAGGCCGAACTGACCCGCCTGCTGGCTGCTGATTGCGCCGGCTACGCCCGGCTGCGGGTCTGGAGCACGCCCGGCGGCCCGGTGCACAACGCCATGGCCATCGGCCTGGTGCCCGGACTGCGCTGGGTGCTGGTCAGCGAGGACCTGCTGCGCGACCTGCCGCCGGACCAGGTACGCGCCGTGGTCGGCCACGAGCTCGGTCACCACCGCCACGGCCATCTCAAGGCCTACTTGTGGTTCGCCCTCGCCGCCATGGTCGGCTCGTGGGGCGCGCTGACGATCCTGGTCGGATCCGCCGACGCCGCCGGACGCCCGCTGAGCATGGGCTTCGGATCCGGGGAGGAGCTGCGCGCCGGCCTGCTCTTCCAGCTGCCCGGCATCGATGCCGTGCCCGGCGAAGCGGTGCTGTGGACGGCCCTGCTGACCTGCGCCGCCGTGTGCATCCGCCTGCTGTTCGGCCACATCAGCCGGGCGTGCGAGCGCGAAGCCGACATCGCCGGAGCCGAGGTCGCCAGCCCGGCGGCGATGGCCGGCGCCCTGCAGACGGTTGCGCGGCTGTCCGGCACTCCCGAGGATGAGCCCAGCTGGCGGCATCGTCCGATCCGCGAGCGCGTCCTCTTCCTGCGCGCCCTGTCCCGTGATCCCGGGCTGGCCGCCCTCCACCGACGGTACGTCCGCGACATGCGCCTGGCCATCATCGCCGCCCTCGCCCTCCTCGCCGCCATGGGCGCGAGCCTGTGGCTCGATCCGTTGCGTGACCTGCGCCACACGCAGGACCCCGTCGGCCTGATCACCGCCTGGTCGGTCAAGGCGCCAGAGCTCGACACGGCCCTCAAGGCCGCCGACGCCGGCGACACCGGGCCGCTGATCACCTGGCTGGCTCGCGCCCAGCCCGAGGATCGCCAGAAGCTGGCCCTGCTGCACCTCAAGCTGATCGAACGCAGCGGCGGCACCGCCAGCGACGGCAAGCCGTTGCCGCCCGATGACCGCACGCCGTGGCAGCTCCGCCACCGCTTCGCCGCCCTCGCGGTGACGCGCATGGAGGACACCGGCAGCCTCGGCCTGCTCATCGACAACGTCTACGCCTACGGTCTGGTCGCCGGCACCGCGCGACCGTCGCCGCAGGACATCGAGCAGGCCCGCTCGGTGCTGCCGCGTCTGGAGACCGCCGTGGCGCGGGCCAGCGACCACAGCCTGCACGACACCATCGCCTGCGTCCGGTTCGTCAGCCGCGACCTCGACGGCGCCCGCCGCGCCTGGGAGGCGGCTCTGGCCAACCTGCCCAAGGACGAGCGCGCCAGCGAAGCGGAGCGGCAGACCCTCGCGTCGCTGTACCGCCGCCGCCTCGACGCCGCGACCGCCAACCTGGCGATCAACGCCGGTTCGCGCCCCGGCCAGCCCATCCCCCTCCCCCTGACCTTCCCAGTCGAACCCACGCCATGAGCCGCACCTCGCCCGAGCACCTCGACCGCATCGCCGCCCGGCTGCGCGCCACCTACGACCAGGCGCCGGGCATCAACGACGCCACCGCCGTCGCGCTGCCCGATCGCGAGAGCGTCGGCCTGCTCTCGCGCCAGCTGCTGTCGCTGCTCTTCCCCGGCTTCTTCTCCGCCGAGCCGGTGGTCGCCAGCCAGCTCGACACCTACCTGCGCTCGCACCTCGCCGCCCTCGAGGCGACCCTGCTGGAGCAGGTCGCGCGGGCGCTGCGCTTCCGCGCCCGGCGCGACGGCACCGAGGTCCCCGCCGGCACCATCCGCGACCTCGTCGCCGAGCTCCTGCTGGATCTGGTGGCGGTGCGCGAACTCGTCATCACCGACGTCGACTGGGCCTTCTGCAACGATCCGGCCGCCAGCGAACGCGAAACCGTGGTGCTGTCCTACCCCTCGGTCGAGGCGGTATCGGTGCAGCGCTTCGCCCACCGCATGTACAAGCGCGGCGTGCCGGTCCTGCCGCGCATGCTCACCGAGCACGTCCACGGCCGCACCGGCATCGACATCCACCCCGGCGCCGCCATCGACGAGAGCTTCTTCATCGACCACGGCACCGGCGTCGTCATCGGCGAGACCAGCCGCATCGGCAGGAAGTGCCTGCTCTACCAGGGCGTCGGCCTGGTGGCATGGAACCCGCTGGCCAAGAACGAGCAGGGCGAGCTGACCCGCGGCGCCTCGAACAAGCGCCATCCCGACCTCGAGGACCACGTCACCATCTACGCCGGCGCCACCATCCTCGGCGGCGACACGGTGATCGGCGCCCGCAGCGTCATCGGCGGCAGCGTCTGGCTGACCCATTCGGTGGCGCCCGGCTCGGTGGTGCGGGTCGACGATCCCGAACTGGTGATCAAGCAGCGCAAGAAGTAGGGACTCCTGGGACCGGCGAGCTGGAGCTGCCTGCTAACAGCGCGAGTGCGCTGTTCGTTGGGGTTTTCGGGGGAGGGGCGAACGCCGCAGCGCTCGTCGGTCCCAGGGCTCACCCCTTCCAGTACTCCTCGACTAGGAACCCGCCCATGCCGAGCTGCCGCGCCGGCTCGCGCAGGTGGTCGATCATGCCCGGATTGCCGCACACCATCAGGGCTGCCGGCTCGGCGCGGATGAGGTCGCGCAGGTGCTTCTTGTCGACCCCCTTGGGCAGGCTGACCGGTCGCCGTGCATCGGTCGGCAGGTCGAACAGGCTGAGGAACAGCTCATTGACCCGGCCGGCGCCGTGCTCGTCGCTCCAGCCGTGGCCCTCGTCGGGACGGCTGGCGGTGGTCAGATAGGTGAAGTCGAAGTCGGTCGAACGCGCCCGCGCGTAGCCCAGCAACTCGTCCCGGAAGCCGAACTCGTCGGCGTGGGCGCAGCCGTGCATCAGCACGACGCGGTAGCCGGCCGGCACGCCGACCTCGTGCAACCGGTACAGCGTACGCACCTGCCCGAGGAACGGCGACAGTCCGGTGCCGGTGGCGACCATGACCACGGTGCGGGCCTGGGCCTTGGCCAGGGTGAACTGCCCCTTCGGCGGCATGATGAAGACGCTAGTGCCAGGCGCCGCCGCGAAGAGGTGCGGAGTCAGGGCGCCGCCATCGACTCGGACGATGTAGAGTTCGAGTTCGTCGCGCTCGAGCGGACAGGAGGCGATGGAGTAGGCGCGGGCGACGAAGCCCGCCGGCGTCTCCATGCCCAGGGTGACGAACTGGCCGGCCTGGTAGAGCGGCACCTGTCCATCCTCGAGACGGACGGAGAAGACGCCGAGGTGCTCTGGAGCCCGCACCGCCTTGCGGGTCAGGCGCGCCGGCAGCATCTTGGACTTGAGCGCAGCGGCGGCGGCGGGATTGAGCGCTGACATGCCGGATCCTAGCGCCGTACGCCGGGGGATGAAACGCGTAATGCAGGGACTCTCAGCGGCCGGGTCGCGCCATCACGCCACCAGATCGACCTGGGCGACCGCGCCGGCCCGCCCATCGGAGGCGAGGAACACGCCACCGCGCCGCCCTACCGCCTGCAGGCCTCCGTCGTCGCCGCGGTGCTGGAAGGGCAGAGCGACCGAGGCGGTGGCGAGCGCCGCGACGCCGCCAGCTGACAGGCTGCTGAAGCGCAGGCCATCCCATAGCTGCAGCCGGCCATAGACCGCATCCCCGCCATCGATCCAGCCGTTGCCATCGCCATCGAGCGCGGCGAGATCGCGGAACGCCTGACCGCTGTCGGCGCCGAGCAGCCTGCCATCGATGGCGAGGATGCGATCGGCGCCGGCCGTTCTGGCGACCGCCTCCATGACGCCATCGCGGTCGAGGTCGATGCGCGCCAGGTCGCCGGAGAAGCGGATACCGTCGCCGTCGAGGTCGAGGACCAGCGGATCCTTGAGTTGGGCGTCGCCCAGCGCCACGCGCACGCTGCGTTCCTCGATGCGGACGCTGCTCTGGCTCCAGTCGAGGCGGAAGGCCAGCGTGCTGCCATCATCCAGGGTCAGTTCGGCCTCGGCTCTGAGGCTGGCCGTCTGCGTCTCGACCGTGCGCTCATGCAGTTCGTACTCCACACCCCAGCCGACGCGCTGCGGCTGCGCGGCCTGCTGCTGAACCGCCGCGACGGCCTGCTGCCGATCGACCTGCAGCGCCTGCATCTTCAGGGCGAACTTCCGCGCCCCCTTGGCACCGAAGACCTTCTCCAGGATGATCAGCAGCTTCTCCAGTTCGGGATCGAGCTGCTCCTTGGCCGTCTCCGTCTGCTTCGCCTTGGCCGCCTGCTCCAGCGCCTTGGTCAGGCCATTGTCGGCCGAGAGGAGGAGCTGGCGTGGACGCTCAGCCTGCTGGCGCTGCGGTCGCTCGCCGGTCCACATCTCCAGGCGCTCGGATCGTTCCTGGCGGAACAGGCGGGTGCTGCTGCCGGACAGGGACAGATCGCTGGAGAGGATCTGCATGGCACAGGATCGGCAGGTCAGAGCGCGGCTTGAGCCTGGGACCGACAAGCTCCAGCTCGTCGGCAAGGCACCGCCGACGAACTGGAGCTGCCCTCTCACAGCGCGTGTGCGCTGTTCGTTGGGGTGGGGGTTTCCGGGGGAGGGGCGAACGCCGCAGCGACGGGATACTGGC
>JAIFKN010000225.1 GCA_020049615.1 bacterium
CCCGACCAGGCCCAACGGGATGGTGGTCATGATCAGCAGCGGCTGGGTCAGCGATTTCAAGGGGATGGCGATGAGGGCGAAGATCACCGCCAGGGCGACGAGGAAGCCGAGGAACAGGGCCTGGGTCTGGTCGCGGCGCTGCTCGTCCTCGCCGGACACCTTCCAGCGCAGGCCGGGCAGCTCGGCCTGCAGGCGCGGCAGGGCCTCGGCGGCGAGCTGGTTGATGATCGCGGCGGCGTTGGCGCGCGTCGGATCGGCATCGGCGGTGATGTGCGCGGTGCGGCTGCGCTCGGCGCGGCGGATGACAGCGTAGCCGACCGCGCGCTCGACCGTCGCCACCTCGGCGAGCGGGCGGACGCCGCCGCCAGGCAGGCTGATCGGCAGGGCGAGCAGGTCGGCGCTGCCGGTGCGGGCGTTGCGCGGCAGCCGCACCATGATCGTCACCTCGTCGCGGCCGCGGGCGAAGCGGTCGACCTCGTCGCCGTACACCGCCCGGCGCACCTGCCGGCCGAGCTCGGCGGCGGTCAGGCCGAGGGATTCGCCGCGCGCGTCGGGCAGGATGCGCAGCTCGTCCTTGCCCGGGCGGAGATCGTCGGCGATGTCGATGACGCCCGGGAAGGTGGCCAGCTCGGTGGTGAGGCGGTCGGCGGCCTGGCGCAGCACGGCGAGATCGTCATGGGCCAGTTCGAGATCGATGTCCTTGCCGGCGCGGCCGAGCTGGGCCGTGACGGTCAGCGAGACAGCGCCGGGGATCTCGCCGATCAGGGCGCGCCAGCGCTCGGCGAGGGTGGAGGAGCGGACCGGGCGGACCTCGGCCGGGGCCAGCTCGATCATCACCGTGGCGACGTTGCTGGCGGCGCGCGCGCCCCCGCCCGGACCGCCGGGGAACAGGGTGGTGCCGACGCCGACGGCCAGGCGGGCGATCGTCCCGGGCTGCTCGCCATCCAGGCTGGCGGCGGCCGCCTCGGCCTGCCGCACCGCCCGTTCCAGCACCGGCAGGGTGCTGCCGCTGGGCATGGTGACGGTGGCGACGAGGAAGTCGGCCTCGACGCGCGGGAAGAAGGTCACCGGCAGGGTGCCGCGCACGGCCAGCGCGACGACCAGCATGGTCACGGCGGCGAACGCGGCGGCGCTGGCCCAGCGCCAGCGCAGGCACACGCCCAGCACCGGGGCATAGAGCCGCCGTACGAACCAGGCCAGGCCGGCATCGACCCCGCCGCGCACCGCCGCCCACGGCCGCCACGAGGCGCTCGCCAAGTTGCGGTGCATGGCCAGGTGGCCGGGCAGCACCAGCATCGACTCGGCCAGGCTGAACAGCAGCACCGGCACGACGATGGCCGGGATCATGTAGAAGACCTTGCCGAAGGTGCCGGGCAGGACGGCCATCGGCAGGAAGGCGGCGACCGTGGTCAGCACGCTGCACATCACCGGTATCAGCACGCCGTGCGTGCCACCAACCGCCGCGGCCAGGCCGCCCTCGCCGGTCTGGTGGCGGTGGTAGATCTCCTCGCTGACCACGATGGCGTCGTCGACGACGATGCCGAGGACGAGGATGAAGGCGAACAGGCTGACCATGTTCACCGAGACGCCGAGCACCGGCATCAGCGCCAGGGCGCCGAGGAAGGACACCGGGATGCCCAGCGCCACCCAGAAGGCCAGGCGCAGGCCGAGGAACAGGGCCAGCACCACCGTCACCAGCACCAGGCTCTGGATGCCGTTCTCCACCAGCAGGTCGAGGCGCTGCTGCAGCCACAGGCTGTTGTCCAGCCAGCGGTCGAGCGTGAGCCCCGGCGGCATCGATCCGGCCTGTTCGGCCTGATAGCGTTTGACCGTCTCGGCGATGCGGAAGACGTTCTGCGTCCCGGTGCGGTAGACCTTGACCAGCACCGCCGGCCGGCCCTGGAAGCGCACCGCGGTGTCGATCTCGGCCAGCCCCTCGCGCACGGTGGCGACCTGGTCGAGGCGCACCAGGCGGCCATCGGGATGCGTCGCCACGGTCAGCGCCGCCAGTTCGAGTCCGCTGCGCGCCTGGGCCGGGATGCGCAGCAGCAGGTCGCCACGCTCGCCGCTCAGGCTGCCGCCGGCGAGATCGCGGCTGCGCGAGCGCAGGGCGGCGGCCACCGCGCCGTGGTCGAGGCCGTGCCGGATCAGGGCGTCGGCGTCGAGCTCGACCGCGATCTCGTAGGGTCGTGCCCCGGCCAGGCTGACCTGGCTGATGCCGGGCAGGCGCAGCAGGTCGTCGCGCACGCGCTCGGCAACGCGCTGGCGCACCACCGCATCGGCCTCGCCATGCACCGCCAGGCTGATCGCCTCGGCCCGCCGGCTGGCCAGCTCGATCACCGGCCGTTCGCTGTCGGCGGGCAGGTTGGCGATCGCACCCACCCGGGCGGCGACGTCGTCGTAGAGCCGGCGCGGGTCGAAGCCGGGCGACACCTCGATGGTCAGGGCGCCGGCGCCCTCGCTGGCGCTGGCGGTGATCGACTCGATGCCGACCAGATCGCTGATCGCCTCCTCGATCGGCAGGACCACCGCCTGCTCGACCGCGGACGGGGCGGCGCCGGGGTAGGGCACCGCGATCAGCACCTGGTCGGGGGCGATGTCGGGGAAGACCTCCAGCACCAGGCGGTCGCCGGCGACGGTGGCGATGCCGCCGAAGGAGATGAGTACGAAGAGGAGGTTGGCGGCGATCGGGTTGGTGGCGAACCAGCCGACCAGGCCGCGGCGCAGCCGCAGCGGGGTCATGGCGCGGCCGCGGCGACGCGCACCGCCATGCCCTCGGTGGCGACCTCCAGGCGCGTGATCACGATGCGGGCCCCGTCAGCGAGTCCGGCGACCCACAGGCGGCCGGGGGCATGGCGCACCAGGCGCACGGCCTGGCCGACCAGCCGGCCCTCGGCGACCGTCCACACCCGATCGCCAGGCAGCAAGGCGTGCTCGGGCAGCTCGACCGCCGGCGGCAGCGGCCTGCCGTCGAGGGTGACGGTGGCGAAGGCACCGGCGCGCCAGCGGCCGCCGCTGCCGCCGGTGACTGCGAACCAGGCGCGGAGGCTGCGCGTGCGCGGCTCCCGGTTCGGCGCCAGGCGGACCAGGGTGCCGTCGCGCCGCTCGCCGTCGCAGTCGATGACCGCCGGCGCCGGCAGGTCGGGCAGCAGCGCCAGGTCGGCCTCGTCGAGGTCGGCGACCAGCTCCAGCTCCGGGGTCACCAGGCGAACCAGGACCGTGCCCGGTGCTACCTGCTGGCCGAGGTCGACCGGGCGCTCGACCACCCAGCCGGCGGCTGGCGAGCGGATGACGGTGCGGGCGAGGTCGAGCTCGGCCTGGGCCAGGGTGGCACGTGCCGAGGCCAGGCGGGCCTCGATCGCCAGGGTGCGGTCCACCGAGGCCCTGGCCTCGGCGTCGGCGACGTCGGCCTTGGCGCGATCGACGGCCAAGCGGCGGTCGGCGGGATCGAGGCGCAGCAGTTCCTGCCCTTCGTCCACCGGCGCACCGGGACGCAGGCCATCGGCGATCCACGCCACCAGGCCGGCGATCTGCGCCGAGGCGGCGGGCTGCCGCGGGGCGACCAGCGTGCCGCGGGCGCGCAGGCTTGCGGGCGGCGGGCTGTTGGCGGCGGTCAGCACCTCGATCAGCGGTGGCGGCAGGGGCGCGGTGAGGCGCTGGGGTGGCGGCTTGGTCCGCACCAGGACCAACGCCCCGGCCGCGGCGGCGCCGAGGATCACGACGACGAGCAGGATCTGCACCAGGACACGCATGGCGGACCACGCTCGGTGCCGGGCGGGGCGGTCAATGCTCAGGGCAGGCGGTCGAGACGGCCGCCGGCGGCGGCCAGCGCGGTCTCGGCTGCGGCGCGGTCGCAGCCGAGGCGGTGCATCGCCACCGCTGTCTTGGCCGACCAGCCCGAGCGTTCCAGCAGGGTGGTGGCCTGGTCGCGCGAACCGCCGGTCAGGGCGACGACGATGCGGATGGCGCGGTCGCGCAGCTTCACGTTGCTCGCCTTGACGTCGACCATGAGGTTGCCGTGCACCTTGCCGGCCAGGACCATCAGGGCGGTCGAGATGGTGTTCAGCGCCAGCTTGGTCGCGGTGCCGGCCTTGAGCCGGGTCGAGCCAGTCAGGACCTCGGGCCCGGTGGCGAGCAGGATGCGCCGGCACCCGGGCGGGGCGGGGACGTCGGCGCAGGTAAGGAGGGCGCAGATCAGGCTTGAGGCTTGAGGCTTGAGGCTTGAGGCCCACCGCAGCGCGCCTTGCACGTACGGCGTCGTCCCGCCCGCGGCGATGCCGATGACGGTGTCGTCGGCGGTCAGGGCGAGTCGCTCCAGGTCGGGGATGGCGCCCTGGGGATCGTCCTCGGCCCCTTCGCTGGGGATGCGCAGGCTGCGGTCGCCGCCGGCGATGATGCCGATGAATCGGCCAGGCGGCTCGCAGAATGTCGGCGGGATCTCCGAGGCGTCGAGCACGCCGAGCCGTCCGCTGGTGCCGGCGCCGAGGTAGACGACGCGACCGCCGCCCAGGAAGCCCGGCGCGGCGGCAGCGATCAACCCGGCGAGGTCGGCCTCGGCCGCGTCCATGGCGGTGAGGACGGCGCGGTTCTCCTGGTTGAACAGGCGCACCAGTCCGGTCGCATCGAGGGTGTGCAGCTGCGCGCTGCGCGGATTGGCCCGTTCGGTGTCGATGTGGGAACGGTCGGGGATCATGGAGCCCTCGCCTTGGCCGGCTTCTCCGGCGGCGGGATGAGGATGGCGTCGAGGTCGATCTCCAGCGACCAGCGGACGCCGCCGAAGGCCGAGGCGGGGGAGACTCCAGCTGGTCGGCCGATGGCGGTGGTGATGCGACCGGCAGGCATGATCGGCGGTGCAGAGCCGGCCGGGTCGAAACCGATGCGGAAGCGGCTGTCCGACAACCGTTCGTAGGCCACGGCCGGCTGATTGGCATCGATCGCAGCTGCAGGGGCGCCAGCCGGAATAACCGATGGCAGGTTACCATCGCGGAGACACGCCACGGCGAGCATGGCCGCGCAGCGCGCCAAGCGGTGGCGATAGGCTGCTTCCGTCGCGGTGATGCCGGATTCGGAGAGATTCGGCAGGATCACCGGACTGATCACGCCCGGGTAGCCGAATGGCATGGTCCGCAGGGTCGGCCGCGGCCGGTCGAGCAGAGCGGCTTCGGTCGCGGCGAGATAGCTGCTGCAGTAGGCGGCCTCATGGCCCTGGGTCGGCCAGATGGCCGACGAACCCATCACATCGACGAAGAAGCTCCCGGAATATCCACGGAGGGTGCTGTACGAGAGGGACGTACGGCTGAGGGGCTCCTGGAAGATGCAGCGTTCGCCGGCGAAGCCGGCCGCGCACCTGGCGCGGTGCAGGGAAGGTTCGGCCGTCCAGGCCATCAGGCGCGAGTCTTGGAGACGGCCGCGCGTGGCCAGCCACAAGCAGGTCTGATCGCGGATCGCACGCGTGGCGATGCCAATCATCGCGTCGATCAGCGTTCCCGGATGGTCCATGGCGCCGACCAGATGGTCGAGGTTGTCGAGATGCGGCTCGGGATCGGCATCCAGGCAGGCTCGGATCGACCACCAGTTGGCCCAGGCGCGGCAGGCCAGCAGGGGCGGCAGAGGGGTCGCGACCGCCGTCGTCAGGTCGATGGCGCGCAGCTTGGCAGGATCGCGCTCGCACCAGCCGAAGAAGGAGAGTTCGACCGGACCCTCGGCCAGGATGGCGGCGAGGGCGGCCATGTCGGCGGTGCCGTCGCGCAGGGCCTGATCGCGCTTGGCGAGGTCCTTCGTCGGCGGTCGCTGCTCCTGCAGGTCGTTGAACGGCAGGGCATACGAGATGTTGTCACGCCAGCCGCCGCCGGCATCCATCAACCGGCGCAGGCGCCGCTGGCGGTCCTGGTCGACAGTCGGCCCTGCGACCACGAACTCCTCCATCGTGGTGTGGAAACCCATGCGTTTGAGTTCGGCCTGGGTCTCGGCGAAAGCGATGGTGCCGTGGATCCGCACGGCGATGGCGAGGCAGATCAGCAGCAGCAGGCCTGCGACCACCCACATCCACCACCGCACGCGGAAGCTCCTGGGACCGACGAGCTCCAGCTCGTCGGGAAAAGCCGACGAGCTGGAGCTCGGCGTTCCCAGGTTCACGGCAGGCACCAGAGTCCCGCGATCGCCGTGCGCTCGGCCCCGGTGACCTGCGGCAGGGCGATGGCGAAGCGGTCCTGGCACAGCGCGCCGAGCACTGCCCAGCACATCGCCTCGCGGTAGGCGGATGGCACACCGAGGTCGTCGGAGAGCACCACCGGGCAGGCGGTGCGTGCGGTCAGCTCCAGCACCAGACGGCGGTTCCTGACCCCGCCGCCGGCGAGGATGAGGCGCTGCGCCCCGGCTGCGGCCTCGGCGATGATCGTGGCGACCGCGGCGCAGGCGCTGGCGGCGAGATCGGCCGGGGTGATGGCGCGGTTGCGCCCGACCCAGGCGCCGGCCTCGTCGCCGGTGCCGAGGCTGCGGCCAGCCTTGGCCTGGCGGCGGAGCAGGCCGGCGAGCTGGTGGGCGGCGCGTTCGTCGGGGTGGCCCGACATGGCGGCGTGGCCGTCGCGATCGTAGGGCGCATCCAGCGCGGCGCGGGCGACCGCGTCGAGCACCTGGTTGCAGGCGCAGACGTCGCGGCCGGCGATACGGTCGATGTCCTGGCTGCCGGGCAGGCGGGTGAGGTTGCAGAAGCCGCCGAGGTTGGCGACGGCGCGGTCCTCGGAGCCATGGCGCAGCAGGATGAAGTCGGCCAGCGGAGTCAGCGGCGCTCCCTGACCGCCGTTGGCGAGGTCGGCGGCGCGCAGGTCGCAGACCACCGGCACGCCGAGGCCGTGCGCCAGCGGCGCCGGCTGGAACAGCTGCCACGAATCCGGCGGGGCATGGAACACGGTCTGGCCGTGCACCGCCACCAGGTTCAGCTTGTGCTGCTCGTGCAGCGGGCGCAGGGCCTCGAGGTGCAGCAGGGCGAACTCGCGCTGCAGCCGGGCGATCTCGCCGGCCGGCATCGGCTCCTGGCCGGCGAGGCGGCGGAGCGGAGCGGCGAGCTTGCCCAGCGGCACGGTGCTGGACGCCTCCAGTGTCGCATGCAGGCGCAGACCGAAGTGGCGGATGCGCAGCACGGCGACGTCGAGGGCGTCGATCGAGGTGCCGGTCATGCAGCCGGCGACGATCCGCGCCGGGCGCGGATCGGGCAGCGCGGGTTCAGGGTGCCGGCGTCGCGGTTGGCGCACGCGCCGCATCCTGGCGGGCGGTGACGGTCGCGCCACCGGCCACGCGCACGCGCACGGCGTGGTGGTCGCTGCCCGGCAGGTCGATGGCGGTGGCGTCGCCGAGGGCCAGGCCGCGGGCTAGGACGTGGTCGATGGCGATGCCGAACGGCCCCAGTTGCGACGGCCAGGTGCGCACCTCGCCGCCGTGCGGCGGGCGCAGGCCGGCGGCGCGCAGCAGGCGCAGGCCGGGATGGCCGGGGCTGGCGTTGAGGTCGCCCAGCACCAGGACGGCACCCGGCTCGGTCTCGGCCAGGCCGGTGAGCTCCTCGAGCTGCTGGCGGTTGCTGTCGTTCCGCTTCGGCCCCATCGGCGACCAGGTGTGCAGCACGATGACGCGTTGCGTCCCCCATGGCATGTCGATGCGCGCATCGATGCCATAGGCCAGGCCGAGGTCGAGGTGCTTGGCGCGCATGGGGAAGGTCGACAGCAGCGCCATGCCACCGGATTTGCGTGGGCGCTGCCAGTGCTGGTGCGGCCAGCGCGGATCGGCCATCACCAGGGCGTGGTCCTCCGGCCGCGTCTCGATCAGCGCCACCAGTTCACCGTCAAGCCGGGCGATGGCCTCGGCGTGGCGCTCGCTATGGTAGTAGAGGTTGGCGGAGGTCACGGTGATGCCGCCGGTCGGCGGCGGGGCCTGCTGCGCGAAGGCTGCCAGCATGGTCGGCCACAGCGCCGTGGCCGCGAGCAGCAGCATGCCCAGGCCGATCTTCCAGCCACGTCCCTGCCAGCACCAGAACGGCAGGCTCAGCAGCGCAAGCTGCGGCGCCCAGTGCATCGCCAGGCTGGGCAGCCACCAGCCGGTCGGGGCGCAGGACGCCAGGGCCAGCCCCGCCACTGGCAGGGCGGCGAGGCCGATCAACCCCATTTGCAACCATCGGGCTGTTGGCCTCCTCCGTGCCCCCGCGTTTGCGTGCGAGCCTTCGGCCGTCACTTCTTGCCGAAGCCGCGTGCCAGCTCGATCAGCGTGCGCGTGCCGAAGCCGGTGAAGCCCTTGGCGTAGCAGCGCCAGCCGCCGGTGGCCATGGCCGGGCCCGCGATGTCGAGGTGGACCCACTGCACCGTCTCGGGCACGAACTCGCTGAGGAAGAGGCCGGCGGTGATCGTGCCGCCCCAGCGTCCGCCGATGTTGTTGATGTCGGCGTGGGCGTGGTCGAGCAGCTTGCGGTACTCGCCGTGCAGCGGCAGCGGCCAGATCTCCTCGCCCACCGCCTGGCCGGCGTCGCGCACCTGGCGCGTCCAGGCCTCGTGCCGGCCCATCGCACCGGCGATGTGCTCGCCCAGCGCGACGATGCAGGCGCCGGTGAGGGTGGCGAGGTCGACGATATGGGTGGCACCGGTCTCGGCAGCGTAGGTCAGCACGTCGGCGAGGACCAGGCGCCCCTCGGCATCGGTGTTGTCGACGTGGATGGTCTTGCCGTTGCGGGCGCGGTAGATGTCGCCCGGGCGCTGCGCCCGGCTGTCGGGCAGGTTCTCGGCCAGGACAAGGAAGGCCGAGACGGGGAAGTCGGGCCGTTCACGCACGATGCGCGTCATCGCCGCCAGGGTGGCGCCGGCGCCGCTCATGTCGCCCTTCATCTCCCACATCTTGTCCCCGGGCTTCAGCGAGATGCCGCCGGAGTCGAAGGTGATGCCCTTGCCGACGATGGCGAGGTGGCTGGCTCCGCGCTTGGCCCGCGCCGGGACATAGCGGATCTCGACCAGCGCCGGTTCAGCCGAGCCGGCCTGGCCGACCTGGGCGAGGCCGGGAAAGCCGGCGCGGCGCAGGCGGGCTGCGCCGGCGAGCACCTTCACCCGGGCGCCGGCGCCACGCATCTCCTTGAGGGCGCGGGCGGCGAAGGTCGTGGGATTCAGCAGGTTGCCGGGCAGGTCGGCGAGCTCGCGCGCCAGGTTCTGGGCCTTGGCGATGGCGACGCCGTCGGCGACCTCGCGGGCGAAGCCGGGGATGCGCACGGTCAGGCGCGGTCGCTTGGCCGCCTCGCCGCTGCGCAGCAGGTCGAAGCGGTAGTCTCCGAGGACGCAGCCTTCGGCCAGGGCGGCGATGCGCGCTTGGGCACCCTCGACCAGGATGGTGACGCTGGCTGCCTTCTGCGCTCGCGCCGCCTCCACGACCTGGCCGCCGAGCAGGCGCCACTCGTCGCCGCCGGTCAGCCAGGCCTTGGGTTCGGGTTTGACCAGGAGGAAGGCGCCATCGTCCGTCGCCACCAGCAGCGGCCCCTTGATCGTCCCAGCGCCGATGCGGGCGGCGACCTCCTCGACCGGGCGCGGCAGCTTGCGCGCACAGTGGCCGACGACGATGGCGGTGAGGGGGGAGGCGCCGGGGGTGGCGGTGAGGTCGAGGTCGTGCATGGATTCAGGCTTCGTTCAGGCGTGGCAGGATGGCGGTGATGAGGCCGGCCAGGACCGGCTCGGCGGCATTGGCGGCGGCGATGATCCGGCTGACATCGGCCGGCTCAAGGGC
>JAIFKN010000265.1 GCA_020049615.1 bacterium
CCCGCGCCGCCTACGCCTGGGCCCAGGCCCATCCCACCCCGGGCATCGACAAGGCCTACTACGGGATGCACGTCGCGCCGTCGCGGGCCTATGCCGCGGCCCAGCTGCTGCGCACCACCGGCGAGCGCTCCTTCGACGCCGACTTCCAGGCCGAGGCGGTGTGGTCGCGCAAGGAGGACGCCGATGTCGAGGACTACGGCCGCTACAACATGGCCGATGCCGCCCAGGCCTACGCCCTGTGCCCGGACGGCCTCGCCGACGAGACCATGCGGGGGCGCGTGCGACGCGCCATCATCGCCAAGGCCGACGCCTTCATCCGCTACTGCACCCCGCAGGCCTACGCCTTCGTCCGCCACCCCTGGGCCCCGATCACCTGGGGTACCGGCGCGTACCACAACTGGCTCGGCCAGGTGCATGTCGCCTACCGCCTCACCGGCGATGCCGCCTACCTCGCCTGGATGGTGCGCACCAGCGACAACGCGCTGGGCGCGAACCCGCTCAACCTCAGCTGGATCACCGGCCTGGGCTCGCGCACCATCCGCGCCCCCCTGCACAGCAGCCTCTACGGCGCGACGGGCCGCGCCGCCCCCGGCCTGCAATGCCAGGGTCCCAACCAGCGCGGCGACGGCTACCGTATCCTCGAGACCTTCTTCCCCAAGGTCCGCGACGGCTTCGCCGTGCTCTACACCTACGCCGACGTGCGCTTCAACGTGGTGATGAACGAGGGCACGACGCCGAACATGGTCAACAGCCTGGCCGCCTTCGGCCTGCTGCTGCCCGACCGCTGATCAGACGACGGGCTCCAGCCGCCAGAGGTGGCAGGTCAGCGGCGAGGTGCGCAGTTCGACCGCCTGCGTGGCGGTTTCGGCGACCCAGCGGCCCTCCCACAGGTCCCACACCCGGGCGGGCCGGCGCAGCCGCACCGTCCGCACGGGGGCCGCTCCGGCGTAGAGACCGAGGAAGCGGTCGTTGGCGTAGACCAGGTCGCCGGGCGGGGCGTAGGCGTGCGCGCCGCATGCCGCGGCGAAGGCCGCCAGCTGGGTCTCGGGCAGAAGCGGGCCAGCGTTGAACAGGCTGGGGAAGCCCAGGCGGTCCGTGCGGACCAGCGCCGCCTCGCCGCCATCGTCCCACACCGCCAGGGTGCGGTCGCCCGGGCCAGGCGCCAGGGCCAGCCGCGGCGCGGTGGCGAAGGCCGCCGCCGGCGGATAGCCGCGCATCAGCGGTTCGTACTCGGCGCGCAAGGTGCCGGTGCCGTAGCACGGGCCGTCCCGGCCGACCACGCGGCAGGTCCAGTCGCCCGCCGCCGGCGCGGTCCAGCGGGCCGACACGCCGGTGAGCCCGGCCACGGCGTCCAACCCGTCCTGCGCCCCCGGCCACAGCGTCCACAAGGCGCCGCAGTCCGTGGCCCGCAGACGCGCATGGATCCGTGCACGGCGTGCGGAGTCGCAACGGAACAGGTTGACGAAGCTGGCGAGCTTCGCCGCCGGCCAGTCCCGGGCGAGGAAGTCGTCCAGGGTGGTCTGCGTCCACGGCGCACCCGAGCGCAGCAGATGCCACTGCTTCTGCACCGGGAAGAGCGGGACCGCCAGCGCCGTGCCCGGCGTGGTCCAGCGCAGGCTCTCCTCGTCCACGATCAGCAACTGCTCGGCCAGCGGTCGGCGCCGCAGGCCGGGCTCGGCGCGCGCGATGGCCTGCAGCCGCGCCAACGCGTCGGCCAGCTCGGGCCGGGCGAAGGCGCCGCCGAAGAGGTCGACCCAGGACTGCTCCTGGCCGCTGCCCAGGGCGGCGGCGAAGTCGCGTTTCATCAGCTCCACCGCCTCGGCCGCCGTGCGCGGCACGCGGATGTAGGACTGCCAGCCGTGCCGGTCCTCGGCCACCTTGATGTCGACCGAATGGATGAAGAGCTTGCCGTGGTCGGCCGCCGCGTCGGCGGGCGCCTGCGCGCTGCTGGCCCCGCCCAGGCCGCGATTGGTGTAGTCGAGCGGACTGGCGAGGAAGTCGACGTCGGCCGACTCCAGCACGCGCTGCAGGGCGAGGTGGCCGGCGCGCGCCGGCCCGAGGACGTCCTTCTGGCTCCACCAGTAGCCGTAGAAGCCCCCGACCAGCCGCCGGCCGGGGAGGGCGGCCTTGGCGGCGCGGCACAGGCCGAGGAAGCAATCCACCTGGGCGTCGGACTGCGCCGCGACGAGATCCGCCGCCGGGGCCTGCCGCACCGGGTCGAGCAGCGGGTGGGCGTCGGCGGCGGGCCGCTGCGCGGGTTCCGGAAGCTCGACCACGTCGAAGCCGGCGATGGGCCGCCCCCACGCCGCAGCGAGATGCTCGACCGTGCCGTAGCGGGTGCGCAGCCAGCGCCGGAACCAGTCCCGCATCGGCACGCTGTAGTCGAACAGCACCTCGTCGGTGTAGGTGCCCCAGCCGAGCCATTCGTAGGACAGGCCGCCGCAGATGTAGTAGCCGAGGAAGCGGCCCGGGAAGCGCTCCTCGAGGTGGCGCAGCAGGGCCTGCAGGGCGGCGCAGGCCTCGGTCAGCCAGACGGCGGAGGCGAAGGAGTGGACGCAGGGTGGCTGCTGGTGGTGACGGTCGAAGTTGTCGAGAGCGGGATCCGGGCGGTCGTCCGGCGAGGCTGGACGCGGCACGGCGGGGTGCCCGCCAGGGAAGGCGCCCGGTACGCGCGGCAACGGCAGGGCCCGTTCCTGCGCATGGAGCAGCTCCCACCACTTCGTCTCCGGCCCGTCCATCCACAGCAGCGGAAACAGGCGGACGTCGGGTCCGGCGGCGCAGAAGGCCTCCACCGCCGCGTCGGTCTCGCGGTAGTCGTACTGGCCGGGGCCGCTCCAGCCGATGGGCAGCGAGAGGCGGAAGACACGGACGCCGGCGCGCACGAACTCGGCGAGGTGCTCGCGGTAGGTGTAGGCCATGACGCCTTCGAACGGCGCGCCGTCGAGGAACAGCCGCGGCGTGCCGTCGACGGTGCGGATCGCGACCTCGTCCATGCCCGGACGATGGTAGGATCTTCATCTTCGCCAAGATGCTGGCCGGAACCAAGGTTGCTGAATTCAGCAGACCGCAGCCGAGCGACTGGTGCCAGCAGACGAATGCTGGTATATTGCACGCGGGGAGTCAGGCGCATGCACCGCTCACGACAGGCTCCGGACGCAGGCGGCTTCAGCCTCATCGAGCTGCTGGTCGTCGTCGCCATCATCGGCGTGCTGTCGGCACTGCTGCTCCCGGGCGTGCAGATGGTCAAGACCGCGGCCCGCTCCTCGGTGTGCCAGAGCAACCTGCGGCAGATCGGCGTCGCCGTCCTGGCCTACGCCCAGGACTGGGACGGGATGCTGGTGCCGGCCCGCGGCTACGCCGTGACCAGCCAGATCTACTGGAGCCAGAATCTCGCGCCATACGTGCGTACGGGCGAGGACGCCGATTCCGTTGCCGGGACCGCCCGCGATGCGACCTCGGTGCTCAACCGCTGCCCGGAGTGGCGGCGGCTGAGCGACGGCGTCGTGCGTCTGGCGGCCAACAGCGACCCCTCGGTCGGCTATGGGCTCACCAACGAGCCGCACCGGCCCTACGATGCCACCGCGTACAAGATCAACGCGGACTGGAGGCCTGGCTACTCGGTGCTGGCGCCCCCGGTCCCCGGCGGCAGCGACCTGTACCGTGTCTTCAGCCTCGGCTCCATCACCAAGCAGTCGAAGCGCATCATCGCCGGCGACTACAGCCGCTACACCTTCGGGCAGCTGGTGTGGAGCATGTCGACGTTCGATGCCAACAAGGACGGACCGGCCAGCAACGGGACGCCGGGGTTCGGCACGCGGCGGCACAGTGGCCGCTCCAACTGGCTGTTCGCCGACTTGCGCGTCGCGCCACTGGCGGTGCCGCAGGTCCGCCAGAGCTACTCTGACCCGTCGCTGCTCAAGCTGGAGTGAGTGGCCACCAGCGAATCACGGCCTCGTCTGACTGACGCCAGGCCGTAGCGGCGGAAGCGCACCAGGTAGGACGGTGATCGATCACCGCGGTTCACGGCAGGTGCCAGCGCCCGAAGAGGTGCGACGGATGACGCGGACCGGGGGGCGGGCCGGGAGGCTGCCAGCCGTCGGGGACGAGGATGCCGGCGGTCAGGGCCGCAGCCGCCATCGTCTCCCAGACGGTGAATTCGCACTGCGCCGTGTTCAGCTGCGAATGTTGCGACCAGCGCCGCCATACCGGGATGGTGCCTGGGTCGGCGACCGCAGGCATGCCGGGGGCGCCGTCCGCACCGGGCAGCGCAGCGCGCCAGACCTGCTCGCGCAAGGCACCGAAGAATCCGTCGGTCACCCCGTAGATGGTGAGGCCGGGAACCGGGTCGTCGATGCCGTCGTTCTCGCTGCTCCAGTGCTGGATCACCGCCGGATAGGCGCAGCCGAGTCCGGTGGTCCACGACAGGCCGAGCGGGTTGGCCCCGAGCATGGCGGCGGCATTGGCGAGGATGGCGCGCCGGAAACCCGGGTCGGGGTCGAGCGTCTCGGCGATCCACAGCGCCCGGTTGGCGTTGTACATGCAGGTCGCGCCCCAACCCATCCAGTAGTCCTTGTCCCGCTTCCACGACATGCGGTAGGGCATGGTCTCGACCAG
Organism: bacterium; assembly: GCA_020049615.1. Next base: position 4,615 of record JAIFKN010000265.1, read on the forward strand.
GCCGGCCAGCTCGCGGGCCGGCAGGACCAGGCGCTCGGCGAGGGTGCGGCCGAGCTCGGCCGGGAGGCGGGCGCGCAGCGCCGCCAGGCGTTCGGCGGGCACGCCCGGCAGACTGGCCGCGCCGGCCGCCGGCGTCGCCAGCAGCTGGACGAAGTAGCCGGAGTGGTCGCGCGTGCTCCAGGGCCATTCATAGGGTTTGGGCGCGCGCGCCGCCAGCTCGGCGAGGCGCGCGAGATAGGCCTCGTCGCCGGTCGCCAGCCAGAGCTGCTGGCGGGCGAGCAGCTCGTACGGCTCGCTCATCGCGTCGGTCTCCTCCCAGGCGACCTCATAGGCGGCCCCGCGCCCGCGCTCGCGCTTGGCGGGGATGGCGATACGCCCCAGGCTGTTCGCCGGATCGCCGCCCCAGGCGAAGGCGCGACGCGATGCCTCCAGGTAGCGCTGGGCCAGCGCCGGCGCGGTGGCGGTGGCATGGCGGGCGTACCACGCCGCGGCTGCGGCGAAAATCAGGCTGGAGAAGCGGGTACGCCGCGAGAAGGCGTAACGGGCGGCTGGATCGTCGCCGCGGTAGTGGCTGTTCGCCTCGATCATGCCCGACACCGCCCCGGCGGCGTCCTGGCTGGCGAGCCAGCAGCGCAGGCCGAACTCGATCTCGTCGAGCACGTCTGGCACCCCGTTGCCGCTTTCCGGGATCGCCAGCTGGCGGTCGGGAAAGGCGCCCGGACGCCGGTCGAGCAGGGCGAGCTGGTCGAAGGCGATGGTGTAATGCGCCAGGTTGCGATCCCAGTCCGCGGCGTCGTAGTAGCCGCCGACGACCTCGGGCGTCGAGCGGCTGGCGTCGAGCGTCGCACCGATGACATCGAAACGCTCGTAGCCCTTGGGGCCGCCGAGACCGCCGGCTCCGAAGGGGATGTGCAGGGACTCGTAGACCGGATCGGTGTGCAGCCGCGGCCGGGTCCAGGCGGTGCAGGCCCGCTCGAGGGCGCTGCTGCCGCGCTGCTGGAAAAACCCGCGCATGGTCGTGTACCACGCCTCGCCGTAGACGTCGTCGGCGATGCGGATCGGCCACGAGCAGCCGAACCCCTCGACCACGAGGACGTAGCTGCCTGGCTGCGACACCGCGGAGAAGTCGGCCTCGAACAGCCGTTCACCGGTGATCAGCGGCCGCTTCGCCGGATCATCCTGCTTGTCCGGGCGCGGCGCGCAGCGGGCGGCGTCATCGCGCAGCGCGCAGACCCCGGCGGCGGACTCCCGCCCCGCCTGGTCGAGCAGGCGCCAGCGCGGCCGGTCGGGGATCGGCAGCGGGCCGACGCCAGGAATCCAGGCGCCGAGGTAGGCGACCTTGAGCGGATCGCCACTGCGGTAGCCGACCTGGTTGACCTTGATCGCCGAGGACCGCGTACGCTGGGGTTCGTAGCGGATGGCGCACGAGCGCGGCCCCGCCGGCGCCTCCAGGGCGATGCGATAGGTCCGCCCCGCCTGCATCGCCGTAGGCAGCTCGAGGTAGGTCTGGCAGCCATGCAGGATGCGCGGCGTGCCGTCGTGGTCGCCGCCCTGGCCCAGGCTGATGGGCAGTCCGGCGATGCGCAGCGGGGTGATCGGCGCGGCATAGCGGGGATCGTCCGGGCTGGACACGCGCCAGGATCCGGCCACGGCCAACGCCGTCTCGCCGGCCGCCGCGCGCGCCGCCGGCCACAGCCGGTCGCGCAGTTCGTGCATCCGCTTGCGCGCACCCCAATTCGGCTTGCCGCCCTTTTCCGAGGCCACCCACGCGTCGATCGCGGCCTGGTAGGTCCCATCGCTGAGCCGCTCGACCTCGGCGCGGATGCGCGGCGTCAGATCGATGCCGATCACCACCCAGCGGTCGGAGAGGACGTGCACGGCATCGATGCCCTGCAGCTCCCCGGCGACCGGCGCCACCGGCAGGCCGAAGCGCACGAATGGCGGCGGCGCCTCGCCGGCGGGCAGCAGTGCGATGGCGAATAGCAGGAGGCCCAGCGGCAGGCGCGGAGCAGGCGTGCGAGAAAACATGCCGCCATGATGGCCGGCGTCGCGCGGGCGCCACGGCCGGCACCCAGGGGGTGATGAATTCATCAGCGACACGGATAGACCTCGGGTGCAACCACAGGCCTTCCGCTATGCTGCGGCAGCGGAAGAGGAGACCACATGCGCTGCATCTTCAGCCTCGCCTTGCTCGCCACCCTGCTCGGGGCGGGCGAGCCGGTCCATCTCGACCTCGGCCCGGCGCTGAATACCGCCGCGGTCGATGACGGCATCCCCGGCAACGGGCAGGGCGGGTGGACGGACGAGGGCATCAACGACATGTTCACCTACCCGCCGCCGGCCCCCGGCGTGCAGGAGGTCAACGGCGTGCGTTTCCGTCTCGCCGACCCGGCGCAACACGGAGGACGCGCTGCCGCCGTGCTGCGCGGGCACCGCATGCCCGGGGCGCCGGCCTCGCTCGAGATCGCCGGCGGCGGGGCCGTCGGCCGCTTCGTCTACCTCGTCCTGCATGGCATCTCCAGGCCGGAGGGCCTGGCCAAGGAGGCGGTGGTGGCGACCTGGCGCCTCGACTACGCCGACGGCAGCAGCGCCAGCGGTGAGCTGCGCAGCGGGCGGGAGGTCCGGCACTGGTGGGCCGGGGCGTGGTGGGACAACAGCGGCGCCGAGGCCTGGCCGGTGCTCATGGGCCAGAACCCCTACACCGCCAAGTGGGGCAGCTGGATCGGGCTGTGGGCGACGCGCCTGGAGCATCCGCACCCGCAGCGGCCTATCGCCAAGCTGACCCTCACCTCGCTCGGCACCGTCGCCATCGCGGTGTGGGCCGCGACCGTCGACGAACGCGATTACGCCAGCGTGCTCGGCGAGGGCTTCAAGCTCAGCCGGCCGCCGGGCGCGCCGGCCGGCTACTTCGACGAGCGGCTCGCGATCGAGAACCGCCAGGTCGGCAATGAGATGCGCCGCCTGGGACTGACCCGCGGGGTGCGGTCGCTGGAGGTGATCCGGCCGGATCTGCTGGCCGTGACCATCGACGCGGCGGTGTCCGATGGTCCCGGTCCCGGCGCCGCCGCGGCAGCGGCCCTGCAGACGCCCGAGCGCTTCGCCGTGACGGGCCGTGAGCCGCTGCGCGTCGAACGCGTCGGCCGCCAGTCCATCCTGCACGAGACCGCCGACGCCGGGATCTTCCCCAGCAACCACATCCACTGGCACACCTACTTCCTGCGCCTGTCGCGAGCGCTGGCGCCGGGTGAGACCGCCCGCGTCGCGGTAGCCGGGCTGCCCCAGGGCTGCGTCGCCAGCAGCGAGGTCGTCTTCGACCCCGCCGCCACGATCTCGCCGGCGATCAAGGTCAACCAGGGCGCCTACGCGCCGGGCCGCCGCCGCTTCGCCTATATCGGCTGGTGGGCCGGCGATCTCGGCCAGGTCGATTTCGCCGACTGCACCGCCTACGAGGTGGTGTCCGAGGCCGACCGCAGCGTCGTCCTGGCCGGGGCGGTCGCCGCCCGCCGCGCCACCGAGCAGAGCAAGCGTCCGCCGGCTCCTGATGGGCACGACCCGATCAGCGGCGAACTGGTGCGCGAGATCGAGCTGTCGGCGCTGCCGCCCGGGCGCTACCACCTGCGCGTGCCGGGCCTCGGCCGGTCCTGGCCGTTCGCCGTCGGTGGCGAGGCCCAGCGCGGCCTGGCGCTGACCCTGCTGCGCGGCCTGTTGCACCAGCGCTGCGGCTGCGAGCTGACCCCGGCCATCACCGCCTATCCCCGGCCGGCCTGCCATGTGGCGGTCTACGAACACGGGCATCTTGTCGGCGGACTGATGGAACACCGGGTCGACGGCGTCCTGACCGTGGCCAACCCGCCCCTGCGGCCCGACGAACCGATCCGCCGCTTCCACGGCGGCTACCACGATGCCGCCGACTTCGACCTCTTCGCCGGCCATCTCCAGGGCGCCGCCCGCCTGCTCGACGCCTACGAGGCCGCGCCGGCGGCGTGGGCCGCCGACGACCTCGGCCTGCCCGAGAGCGGCAACGGCGTGCCCGACCTGCTCGACGAGGTGCTGTGGGGGATCAGCTTCTATGCCGCCCATCAGCAGGCGGACGGCGGCATCCCGGCCGGGCGCGGCAACGACGAGGACTACCAGCGCAAGGAGTGGCAGCACGAGGGCGCGCCGCAGCATGGCGCGAATCCGCCCTTCGGCGTGTTCCCGCCGACGCGCTCCTCCACCGCCACCTTCGCCGCCGCGGCGGCGCAGCTGGCGCGGGCGCTCGCCCCGCACGACGCCAAGCGGGCGGCAGACCTGCTCGCCCAGGCCGAACGGGCCTGGGTCTGGGCCGCAGCCGACACCACCGACGCCTACCGCAACGCGGGCGTGGCCTACGCCGCGCTCAGCTGGCCGCGGACCCTGTTCTGGGCCGCCGCCGAGCTGTGGGAGGGCACCGGTGCCGAGCGCTACCGCCGCCATCTCGAGGAGCACCGCGAGGATCCGCAGATCTGGCGCAGCACCTGGAAGGATGCCGCCATCATCCCGCTGCTGCACTGGAGCGTGGCGAAGGTCCAGCGCCCGGGCCTGCCGGCCGGCATGCAGGATGCGGCCAAGGCCGCCATCCTTGCCGCCGCCAGCGGGGCGCGGAATTCCATCGAACGCCCGTCCTACCGCCTCAGCGCACGCCCCGACGGGGCTGGCGGCTGGGGCTCATTGGCCGGCGGCGCCGAACCGGGCACCCTCCTGCTGCTGGCCTGGCGGCTGACCGGCGACGCGGCGTGGCTGGATGCGGCCTCGTTGGGCGCCGACTACCAGCTCGGCTGCAACCCGCTCGGCCGCAGCTTCATCAGCAGGATCGGCGCGCACCCGCCGGAGCGTCCGCAGTTGCGGCCGTGGCTCTACGACGCCGACCGCCGGCCGTCGCCAGGCGTGCCCATCTACGGCCCGGGCGGCGGACCCAAGGCCATGCGCGACCCGTATCCGGCGGAGGTCCCGCCGTGGCGCTGCTACCAGGACAACGCCTCGTCCTCGACCATCCACAGCGAGTTCGACGTCGTGCGCCAGCAGGGCATGGCCGCGTTCTACGCCATGCTGTGGGGCGCCGCCGCCGGCGGGAAATGAGGAGCTGGCAGGCTGCGTTTTCCGCA
>JAIFKN010000168.1 GCA_020049615.1 bacterium
CGAAGGCCAAGGCCGACGCCGCCCCCCCGATCCACGTCCCGGCGCCACCGCCACTGCCCATCCCCAAGGATATCGCCGAGCAGGTGGTCCGACTCGAGGAGCGCGGCTTCCATGTCGGCGCAGGACGTACCGATGTCCCGGCCCAGGCCCGTCCGACGACCGAGGGTACTGCGCCTGCGATCAAGACCCCGGAGGCCAAACCGGCAGCCGACAACAAGCTGACCGAGGTCCCCGGCCAGGCGCGCAGCCAGACCGCCGAGCTCGATGACATCCTCAAGCGCATCGACGCGGTGCTGTCCGAGTCGAACGCGCCGCAGTCCGAAGCGACCCTCACCGGCCAGCAGCCCGGCGGGCAGCAGACCATGCCGATGCCGATGTCGCCGCCAACTGAGAGGCACGACCGCAAGGCGACCGATCCGAACCAGCAGAAGCTGTTCTAGCCATCTGCTGTGAACAGCAGCTGGCTGGAGTTCGATGCATCCGGGGGCGGCCTCTCGGCCCCATCCTCCCCAGTGCGGCCAACGCCCTTCCCCATACCCCGTACCATCATCATGCTGCGACTGCTGGCCGTCCTCGCGATCCTCTCCGGCCTGGCCTGTGCCGGCTGCGCCCACCGCGATACGCTCAACCCCTATGCCGTGCCTGCGGCTGACAAGCCGCTCCCGTGACCACCTCGATCGAGATCGCTGCGCGCTCCATACGCCTGGTGACGGTCGAGGACGGGGCGATCACCGAGCTGAAATCCCTCGCTGTCGAGGCTGGCGCCGACCCGGTGCAGCTGCTGGCCGGCATGCTGCCGGCCAGGGTCGGCAATGTGCGCGTGCTGCTCGCCACCGAGGATGTGCTGGTGCGCATGATCGTGCAGCCGCCCTGCCCGCGCGACCGCCTCGACCGGTTGATGGACTTCGAGCTCACCGGTGGTGGCGACAGCGACGCGCCGCTCGCCGACTGGCTGGTGGTGCCGGGCTTCGGCAGCGGCGATTTCCGCGTCCTCGGCCTGGCGGTGAAGCGCGGCCTGGTCCAGCGCCTGACCCAGGCCCTGGCCCTGGCCGGCGGCCGTCTCGAGGCGGTGTCGCACCCCGCCGTCGGCCTGTACCACGCCTGGCGCCTGGCCGGCGGCATGGGCGACGCGCTGCTCGCTGACGTCGGCGGCGTCTCGACCCACGTCGCGGTGGTGCGGCAGGATGAACTCGCCCTGGTGCGCACCCTGCCACTGGGCATGGGCACCCTGGTCGAGCAGATCGCCGAGCTGCGCGGCCTGCCGCTGCCCGAGGCTGGCCGTCTGGTCTCCCAGCTCCGCTCCTCCAGCCCGGAGGAACTGCAGCATCTGGTCAAGCGCCAGGCCGGGCAGGTCGCGGTGGCGATCAGCGGCGCGATCAAGTTCGCCAAGGCCCAGTTGCAGATCGACGACTGGCAGCCGGCCGCCATCGCCCTCGCCGGCGCCGGAGCGCAGATCCACGGTTTCGCGGACGCCGTCAGCGAACGCGCTGGCATCGCGGCCAAGCCGTTCAACCCCTTTGCGCCGCTCAAGTGCTCGCTGCCGGCCGAGCGCATGGACGCCCTGGCCGCCCTGCCCAGCCCGTGGTCGGCGGCGATCGGCTTCGCGGCAGCCAAGCCGGTGCTCGACGCCATCGCCGACCAGCGCCGCGCTGCCGCCCGCTTCTGGGCCACCGACGGCATCCTCCGGGCCGGCATCGCTCTGGCCGCCTGCCTGGTCATCGCCGCGATCGCAGTCCACGAGGTCGGCATCACCCGCGCTCTCGCCGACCATGAGCGGCTCGGCGGCGACAGCGGCCTGGTGGCGCGCGCCGAGCGCGAGCTGGCGGAGATCGCCAAGCTGGAGACGCAGCGGTCGCGTGACACCGCCAGGATCGGCTGGCTCGACGCCGAACACCGTGCCAGCCGCATCGCCAGCGAGGTGCTGTCCGCGGTCGCCTCGCTGCAGCATCCCGAGAACTGCCCCGTGGCGCTGACCACCTACCGCGTGCGCCGGTCCACCGGCACGGTCACGGTCGAGCTCGAGGGTTTCGCCCAGAGCGCCGGCCGCCTGCGCACCAGCGACGTGCTGCACGCCTTCGAGCAGGGCCTGCGCTCGGCCTACCAGCCGATCACCTCGATCGAGGAGCGGCCGCGCCCGATCGATCGCGACAAGCAGCAGTTCCATCTCGTCCTGACGCTGCCCGACGCGAAGCCGTGAGCGACCAGGCCGAGCAGGTGCGCGCCGAGCTGGCCCGCACCCTGCCGCCGGAGATCGCCGAGGTCCTGCTGCCCGCGCTGCGCCTGCGCGTTTCCGGCGGCCGGCTCTACGCTGTCCTGCCCAACCGCATCTGGCTGGAGGCATTCCGCCAGAGCGCCAGCGAGGCCGCCGAGCGCGCCGCCCTCGCCGCCGGACTCAGCCTGTCGGTGGCCGCGCGCGAAGACGCCGCGGCGGAGATCGCACGCACCCTCGACGGCTTCGCCGAGGATCCCGGCAACCAGCTCGCCCTCGCCGCCTGCCGCCTGGTGGTGCGCGAGCCGGGCATGGCGCACAACCCGCTCTATCTGCATGGGCCGCCAGGCACCGGGAAGAGCCACCTGCTGGCGGCGGTGGCGAGCGAGTTCGGGGCTACCTCCGGCGCCGACGGCGCGGCCCTGTGCAGCGGCGACGAGTTCGTCGCGCGCTGGGCCCAGGCCCTGGCCGGCCGCGAGGCGCATCCGCTCAAGGACCTCCTGCGTTCCGCCGCCCTGTTCGCCTGCGACGGCATCGACGCCCTGTCCGGTCGCCAGCTGGCCCAGGAGCAGTTCTTCCTCCTGGTCAACGAGGCGCTGGAGCGCGGCCAGCAGGTGGTGGTCTCCGGGCGGCTGCCGCCCCACCGCCTGCCCGACTTCGAGGAACGCCTCGCCACCCGCCTGGGCTGGGGCCTGACCGTCGCCCTGGAACCGCCCCTGCTGGAGACGCGCATCGTCGTGCTGCGCCGGCTGAGCCAGACCGCGGCCGAGATGGATCCCGGCGAGCTCGCCACCCTGGTGGAGACCTGGGCCGCCGACATGAACGCGGTCGCCGATCTCGCCGCCCGGCTGGAGCTCGGCGAGCGCCCCGGTGCCGTCGGAGCCGTGGAGGCGAGCTTCGACCGCATCCTGCAGGCGGTGGCTGCGCGCTACGGCGTGCGCCCCGGCGACATCACCGGCGCCGGCCGCGCCCGTCAGGTCGCGCGCGCCCGCCAGGCGGCGCTGCTGCTCGGCCGCCGGCTCACCGGCCACGGCCTGGTCGCCCTCGGTGGCATGGTCGGCGGCCGCGACCATTCGACCGTGCTGTACGGCATCCGGCAGGCCGAGGAGCGCGCCGCCGAGGACGCCGACTTCGCGCGCGAATTGGCTGAAATCACCCGCGAGGTCAGCGGGTAGGCTTTCGCCACAGAGGCACGGAGATCCACAGAGGGCCACAGAGGAAGCCCTTGAGTCCTTTCCCATCTGTCAGTTGCCGTCTTTGTGGCCCTCCGTGGATCTTTGTGCCTCTGTGGCAAGATCCTAGATCAACGCCGGAACTGCCCCGGCGTCCCGCCGAAGTGGCGTCTGAACATGCGGCACAGGCGCGAGGCCGAGCCCAGGCCGCAGGCGCGGGCGATGGCGTCGAGCGGCTCGTCGGAGGTGCGCAGGCGGCGGCGTGCCTCGTCCAGGCGCACGCCGGCGACGTAGGCGGCCGGGGTGAAGCCGGTGGCGGCGCGGAAGCGGTTGGCGAAATGCACGCGGTGCCAGCCGAGCTGGGCGGCGATGCCGGCGGTGCCGAGGTCGCGCGCCAGGTCGGCGAGGACGATGCCGCGCACGCGCTCGAGCAGGTCGTGCTTGGGCTCGGGCGGGCGGGCGAGGCGGTCGGCCTGACGGTCGAGCTCGTGCAGGAAGTCCCACAGGGCCGCCTCGACCGCGACGTCGTCGAGGAAGCTGTCGCGGAACAGGCCTTCGACCAGTTCGGCGTGACGGTTGGCCAGGGCCGAGCCGGGGGCGCAGGCGAAGACCCCGGCGTGGACCTTCAGGCGTTCGAGCAGCTGGCGGTGCGCCACCGCGAACCAGGCGAAGGTCCACGGCGGCCCGGGCGGCAGCCAGTAGCGGTGCGGCGACGGGACGATGGCGATGAAGCCCTGTCCGACGCCGGCTGGACGTTCGCCGCGGGCGTCGGCGTAGCGGCCCTCGCCGGCCAGGGTGACCTGGACGATGGCGTGCTCGGCGCCGGTCGGGCACTTGGTGTCCCAGCTGCGGTCGAGCCCGTCCCAGTGGTAGCGGCGCGGATCCTCCTGCCGTTCGACCCCGGCCGACACGGCCAGGGGCAGCGGCAGCACGCTGGGCCGGCGCCGATAGGCGGTGTCGCCGAGGAAGGGGAGCAGGCGGGTTGCGGACACGACCGCAGGATCACCATACAAAACGTCAATCAAGCCTGCGGATTGCGGATATCGCAGAACTATTCACCGGATAATGTGACCTACGAAACAGCATTCCGGAGCCCCCATGCCCCTCGCCCTCCCGCCCCTCGAGATCTGGTTCGTCGTCGGCAGCCAGCACCTGTACGGCAAGACTGCGCTCGACCAGGTCGCCGACAATGCCAGGCAGATGGTCGCCGGGCTGAACGCCTCGGGCAAGCTGCCGGTCAAGCTGATCGCCAAGCCGGTGATGACCACCAGCGATGACATCCGCGCCCTGTGCCTGGCGGCCAACGGCGACGCGACCTGCGGCGGCTTGGTGCTGTGGATGCACACCTTCTCGCCAGCCAAGATGTGGATCGGCGGACTGTCGCAGCTGAAGAAACCCTTCGTCCACTTCCACACCCAGTTCAACCGCGATCTGCCCTGGGGCACGATCGACATGGACTTCATGAACCTCAACCAGGCGGCGCATGGCGACCGCGAGGGCGGGTTCATGCACACGCGCATGCGCATCGAGCGCAAGGTCGTGGTCGGCCACTGGCAGGACGCCGAGGCGATCGACCGTCTCGCGGCGTGGATGCGCGCAGCGCGCGGCTGGGCCGCCCTGCAGGGAGCGAAGTTCGTGCGCTTCGCCGACAACATGCGCAACGTCGCGGTGACCGATGGCGACAAGGTCGCAGCCGAGATGCGCTTCGGCTACAGCGTGCTGGCGCACGGCGTGGGCGAATTGGCCGCCGCGATGGCCGAGGTTCCGGACAAGGCGATCGACGCGCTGTGCCGGGAATATGCCGATACCTACAGCATGACCGCCGACCTGAAGAAGGGGGGCGCCCGCTACCGCTTCGTCTGCGAGCAGGCGCGGGCCGAGATCGCCCTGCGCGGCTTCCTCGAGGCCGGCGGCTTCTCCGGCTACACCGACAACTTCGAGGACCTCACCGGCCTCAAGCAGCTGCCCGGCCTGGCGACGCAGCGGCTGATGGCGGACGGCTACGGCTTCGGCGCAGAGGGCGACTGGAAGACCTGCGCCCTGGTGCGTGCGATGAAGGTGATGGGCGCCGGGCTCGACGGCGGGACGTCCTTCATGGAGGACTACACCTACCACCTCGACCCGAAGAATCCGCTGGTGCTCGGCGCGCACATGCTCGAGGTCTGCCCGTCGATCGCGGCCGGCAAGCCGAGCCTGGAAGTGCATCCGCTCGGCATCGGCGGCAAGGACGACCCGGCCCGCCTGGTCTTCACCGCCGCGACCGGCCCGGCGCTCAACGCCAGCATGATCGACATGGGCAACCGCTTCCGCCTGGTGGTCAACGAGGTCGAGGTGGTCAAGCCGCCCGGCAAGCTGCCCAAGCTGCCGGTGGCGCGCGCGGTGTGGTCGCCGAAGCCCGACTTCAAGACCGCCTGTGCCGGCTGGATCCACGCCGGCGGCGCGCACCACTCCGCGTTCAGCCAGGCGGTGACGACCGAGATGCTGCGCGACTTCAGCACCATCGCCGGCATCGAACTGGTCACGCTCGATGCGGACACCCGTATCGAGCAACTGCGCCAGGACCTGCGCATGGGCGAGGTGTACTGGGCGCTGTCGCAGGGCTTCGGTCGAGTCTGACCCGTAGCGCCGACTTTAGTCGGCCCGGTCGGCGGACTTCAGTCCGCCGTCGCATTCCCCCGCGGTAGGCTGAAGCCTACCGACCGGGCCGACTGAAGTCGGCGCTACGGGAAGACGGTGCTACGGGGCCGTCCGCATCATCGTCAGGATCCAGCGGCTGGGCTTCACCGCTCGCACGCCGTGCGGCAGGCCATCGGGCAGCAACTGCACCTGACCACCCACCACGGTGTGCTCCGTCGTCCCGACCATCACCGCCAGCTCCCCATCCAGCACCTGCACCAGGGCCGGGAAGCGCACGGTATGGGCACTGATCGCCTGGCCGGCGTCCATGGCGAAGAGCACGACCTTGCAGCCATTGGCCTCGTGCAGCGGACGGGAGACGTTGGCGCCGGGCACGATCGGGGCGGCGGCGAGCAGGTCGAGGGGGGCGGTGGCATCCATGGTCGGCTCCTGTCCAGAGACTAGCAGGTGGGAAGGCAGGCGCCTTGACCAGGATCAAGGCCTGGCGGTCACGGCCATTGCCCGGCCTTGCATGGCGCCCATCGTGCTACGCCCATGCCCGCTGGCCTGCAGCCCTGGTACGACTGGTTCGACCGCGCCACGCTGACGCGCGCTGCCGCCTATGCCGACGATGGCAGCGTCGAACGGGTGCAGCGCGATGGCGAGGAGATCATCGCCACCGTGCAGGGCCATAGATCCTACCAGGTCCGACTGCACCTGCAGGGCCTGCTGCTGGATGATGAACGGGGCATCCTCGGCCTGGATCTCGACAGTTCGTGCACCTGTCCGGTCGCCTGGGGCTGCAAGCATGCCGCCGCGGCGCTGATCGCCCTGGCGCGCAAGTACGGCCTGCCCGATGGTCTCGGCGACGACGGCGAGCCGGCCGAAGCGACGTCCGTCCCGCAGCCGCCACGCCAACCGCCGGTCGCGGTCCCCACCCTGCCGGTAGCGCAGCCGGTGCGCGAGGAATCCGCCCGCCAGGTCGGGCAGTGGTTGCGCCAGATCGGTGGCAGCGTGCAGACCGGCGTCGGCGAGATGCATCTCACCTGGCATCTGCACCCGCCGAAGGCTGGCAGCGATCTGCGCTGGCGGCTCAGCCCGGTGCTGGCCAAGCGGGTGAAGTCGGGCGCCTGGGGGGTGGGCAAGCGCTTCGGCAGCGTGCGCCAGGCGGTCGAGCAGCTGGCGCCGACCCTCGGCCATGCCCAGCTCACGCTGCTGCGCCGCGTCGCCGCCCTGCGCCATCCGCATCACAGCTGGGAGGATGGATGGCTCGACAGCGCCTGCGGCGCCACCGGCGAGCTGCTCGCCCAGTTGCTTGCCAGCGGCGACTGCTATCTCGACGGCTTCGCCGGTGGCCTGCTGCGCCAGGGGCCTGCGCGCCAGGCGGGCCTGGCCTGGGCCGGCGACGAGGCCTCCGGCTGGCGGCTCGAACTGCGCGGCGGCCGTGCCCGGGTCATCCCCAGCGATCCGCCCTGGTGGATCGAGGGCAACGAGGCCGGACCGCTGGACACCGGCCTCGACGCCGCCGCCTTCGATGCGGTGCGGACCATGCCGTCAGTGCCGACCGCGCTGCTGCCGACCGCGCTGCCGGTGCTGGTGCGGCTGGTGCCGGGCCTGCCCGACGCCCCGGTGGCGCCGAGCGCGGTGCCGCCGAGCGGCTTCCTCCTGCGCACCCGCGTCCGCTTCGGCGCCCAGAACGCCTATCTGCATGCCGGCTTCGACGCCGATGCGGTGGCGGTGTGGCTGCGCTACGGTGCCGTGCTGGTCGAGCCCGACGGCATGGCGGCGGCGCGTGCGCCTGACGGCCGCATCGTCGTGCGCGACCTGCCGGGCGAGCGCAGCCTGCTCGCCCAGCTCGCCGGCTTCGGTCTGGTCACCGACACCGAGGCCAAGCTGATGCGCGGGCCCGGCGCGCCGCGCGCCGCCGTGCCACTGGCGGTGCATCGCGCCAGCCTCGAGGAGGCCAAGCGCCTCGGGCGCGCCCGGGTCGAGTTGCCGGCCGCCATCCTCACCGCCGCGCGTGCCGCCGGCTGGACGGTGGAGGGGGACGACGGCTCGGCGGCGCCGGATCTCGCCGCCGAGACCGTCGAGGTCACGGTCGGCGAGTCCGGCGGCACCGACTGGTTCGAGCTGCACCTCGGCGTGCAGCTTGGCGGCGAGCGCATCGATCTGACGCCGGTGGTCGCCCGGCTGGTGGCCGGCGGACCAGCGGCACGGGCGGATCTGCCGCGCATCGAACTCGACGGCCGCGCCTGGCTGCTGATGCCGCTGCCCGACGGACGGCTCGTGCGCCTGCCCGAGACCGACATCCTGCGCCTCGTCACCCAGATCGAGGCGCTGTTCGACGGCCAGCCGCCGCTCGGGCGCGGCTGGAAGGTCGACCGGGCACTGGCCCTGCAGCTCGACGAACTGGGCGCCCGGGCGCTGACTGGCGAGCGGCTGCGGGCCATGGTCGAGGCTTTGCGCCGTCTCGCCGTGCCGGTCGAGGCCGAACCGCCGCCCGGGCTGACCGCCCAGCTGCGCCCATACCAGCGCGTCGGCCTGGGCTGGATGCAGCGGCTGCGCGAGGCAGGCATGGGCGGCGTGCTGGCCGACGACATGGGGCTGGGCAAGACGGTGCAGGCGATCGCCTTCCTCTGCGCCGAGCACGCCGCCGGCCGCCTCGACCGCCCGGCCCTGGTGGTCTGCCCGGCCAGCGTCGTCGGCACCTGGGTGCGCGAGCTGGAGCGCTTCGCCCCCGGCTTGTCGGTCGGCGTGCTGCACGGCGCCGACCGCGCCCGCGATGCCGCCGAGCTCGCCGGCCAGCACGTCGTCATCACCACCTACGGCACCCTGCTGCGTGACCAGGACATGCTCGAGACGGTCGAGCTGCACCTGCTGATCTGCGACGAGGCGCAGACGATCAAGAACGCCGCCGCCAAGGCCGGCGCGGCGGTGCGGCGGATGCATGCGCGCCACCGCCTCGCGCTCTCCGGCACGCCGCTGGAGAACCACCTCGGCGAACTGCACACGCTGATGCACTGGCTGGTGCCGGGGCTGCTCGGCGACCGGCCCCGCTTCGACCGCGTCTTCCGCAAGCCGATCGAGCAGGGGGCCGATCCCACGCGCACCGCCCTGCTGCGCCAACGCATCGCCCCGTTCGTGCTGCGCCGGACCAAGGCCCAGGTCGCGCCCGAACTGCCGCCGCGTTCCGAGGCGCTGGTGCCGCTCGAGCTGACCGAGACCCAGCGCACCCTCTACGAGAGCGTGCGCCTGGCGATGGACGTGCGCATCCGCACCGCCCTGCTCGAGAAGGGCCTGGCGCGCAGCCACATCGACATCCTCGACGCCCTGCTCAAGCTCCGCCAGGTGTGCTGCGACCCGCGCCTGGTGCGTGGCGGTGGCGTCACCGTCGCATCCTCGGCCAAGCTCGACTGGCTCTCGGACACGCTGCCTGGCCTGGTCGAGGATGGCCGGCGCATCCTGCTGTTCTCGCAGTTCACCAGCCTCCTTGACCTGGTCGAAGCCGACGTGTTGAAGCCGGCGCGGCTCGCCTGGCTGCGCCTCGACGGCGCGACGCGCAACCGCCAGGATCTGGTCGAGTCGTTCCAGCGCGGCGAGGCGCCGATCTTCCTGCTCTCGCTCAAGGCCGGCGGCACCGGCCTGACCCTGACCGCCGCCGACACCGTCATCCTGCTCGACCCGTGGTGGAACCCCGCCGCCGAGGCGCAGGCCGCCG
>JAIFKN010000224.1 GCA_020049615.1 bacterium
GGAGGAAGGCAAGATCACCAAGAAGGACAAGGCCACCGGCACCGAGGAGAAGATCAAGGCCGACCCGGCCAAGGTCGAGGCCTTCCGCGCCAGCCTGACCAGGCTCGGCGACGTCTACGTCAACGACGCCTTCGGCACCGCCCACCGCGCGCACAGCTCGATGGTCGGCGTGAACCTGCCGATCAAGGCCGGCGGCTTCCTGATGAAGAAGGAGCTCGACGCCTTCGCCGCGGTGATCGAGGCGCCCAAGCGCCCGCTGCTGGCGATCCTTGGCGGCGCGAAGGTGAAGGACAAGATCCAGCTGATCAACAACCTGCTCGACAAGGCCGACGAGATCATCATCGGCGGCGGCATGGCCTACACCTTCCTCAAGATCCGCGACGGCATGGCCATCGGCGACTCGCTGTTCGACGAGGAGGGCGCCAAGATCGTGCCCGAACTGCTCAAGAAGGCGCAGGAGAAGGGCAAGAAGATCCACCTGCCGGTCGACTGGATCACCGCCGACAAGTTCGACGCCAACGCCAACACCGGCGCCGCCACGCTGCAGAGCGGCATCCCCGCCGGCTGGCAGGGCCTCGATGTCGGTCCCGAGACCAACAAGCTGTTCGCCGCCGTCATCGCCCGCGCCAAGACCATCGTGTGGAACGGCCCGGCCGGCGTCTTCGAGTTCGCCAAGTTCGAGGCCGGCACCAAGTCGATGGCCCTGGCCGTCGCCGCCGCCACCAAGGCCGGCGCGGTGACCGTGATCGGCGGCGGCGACAGCGCCACCGCCGCGGCCAAGTACGGCATCGAGAACCAGGTCACGCACTGCTCGACCGGCGGCGGCGCCAGCCTCGAACTGCTCGAAGGCAAGGTCCTGCCGGGCGTCGCGGCGCTCAACGAGGCCAAGTGACCCGGGCCCGGCGGCGGGACTTGCGCCCGCCGCCGGAGCACTAACGTGCCGCCCTTCTGACTGCGCTGGCCGCGTAGCTCAGCTGGTAGAGCAGCGGATTGAAAATCCGCGTGTCGCTGGTTCGATTCCGGCCGCGGCCACCAAGCACCCCCCGGGAAACCGGGGGGTGCTGTTTTCCCGGGGACTCCGTCCCCGAGCCCCTGCCGGGGCGCTGCCCCGGATCCCCGCCAGGACCCTTGGGTCCTGGACCCCGCGCGATCCCGGCTCACTGACGTTCGCCGATCGCAGGGACGACGTCGCTGGAGAGCGTGCTCGGCTGGGCCTTCGCACACATTCCATGATCGGCCGAGGGGACGCCTGCGCCGCGAACTGGGGACACACGCTCCGAACAGATGGGCCAGCGACCAGCGAACAGCGAACAGCGAACAGCGAACAGCAAACAGCAAACAGCGACCAAGCGACAGCAACCAGACGTCGACGGGCTACTCCTTCGCCAACCGCTCCTGGCAGGGCGGACACAAGCCGAACATCTCCAGACGATGGTGGCGCAAAACGAAGCCGTGCTTCCTGGCGATGGCGTTCTGGCGTTTCTCGATGCCCTCGTCGGCGAATTCGACGACCTTGCCGCAGGCGAGGCAGATGAGGTGATCGTGGTGGGCGCGGCCAAGGACCGGTTCGAAGCTGGCCGAATCGCCGCCGAGCCGGACGCGCTGCGCTACGCCGATCTCCACCAGCAGGTTGAGCGTACGGTAGACGGTGGCGGCCCCGATGGTGGCGTCGACCTCGCGCACGCGCTGGAGAAGCTCGTCCGCGGTCAGGTGCTCACCGGCGAGCAGGAACTGCTCGACCAGGACCTGGCGCTGCGTGGTCCAGCGGACGCCGCGCCGCTTGGCCTCGGCCCTGACTCGCTCCTGCACCTCGACGATGATCTGATTGGCGACCGGCACCCACGCAGCCTAGCTCGCACATGCGTAGTGTCATGTGCCAGTCCCCACTGGCAGAGCCGTCCGTAGATGCATCCTGCCCCCACACCTCCGAGGTTCCCATGCCCAAGCCCATCCGTGTCGCCGTCACCGGCGCAGCCGGCCAGATCTGCTACTCCCTCCTGCCGCGCATCGCCAACGGCGATCTCTTCGGCAAGGACCAGCCCGTGATCCTCCAACTGCTCGAAGTGCCGGTCGAGAAGGTCCAGGCCGCGTTGAAGGGCGTGGCGATGGAGCTCGAGGACTGCGCCTTCCCGCTGCTGCACGGCCTGGAGCTGTGCGACAAGCCCGAGGTCGCCTTCAAGGACGCCAACTGGTGCCTGCTGGTCGGCAGCAAGCCGCGCGGCCCGGGCATGGAACGCGCCGACCTGCTCAAGGACAACGGCAGGATCTTCATCGGCCAGGGCCAGGCGATCGACGCCGTCGCCGCCGACGACTGCCGCATCGCCGTGGTCGGCAACCCGTGCAACACCAACTGCATGATCGCCGCCAACCAGGCCAAGCGCCTGCCGCGCTCGCGCTTCACCGCCATGACCCGGCTCGACCAGAACCGCGCCGTGGCCCAGATCGCCAAGAAGGCCGGCGTGCCGATCACCGCGGTGCATGACCTGGTGATCTACGGCAACCACTCGCCGACCATGTTCTCCGACTTCCGCAACGCCCGTATCAACGGCAAGCCGGTCGAGCAGGTCATCACCGACCAGGCCTGGCTGCGTGAGAGCTTCCTGCCGACGGTGGGTAAACGCGGCGCGGCGATCATCGAGGCCCGCGGCGTCTCCAGCGCGACCTCGGCCGCCAACGCCCTGATCGACCACGTCAAGGCGCTGAGCACCGTCTCCACCACCCTGCACTCGATCGCCATCGAGAGCGACGGCACCTACGGCTTCGCCCCCGGCGTGTGGGCGAGCGTGCCGGTGCGCACCGTGGCGCCCGGTGCGTACCAGGTCGACACGTCGTTCACCCACGACGAGTGGGCCAAAGGCAAGATCGCCGCGACCAACGCCGAACTGGTCGGCGAGCGCGACACGATCAAGGACCTGCTGAAGTAGCCGCTGCGTCCCGAGCGCCCTGCCCACACCAAGCGTGCATGATCACCTGGCAGGTTGACGGATGAGGAGCACGCCGTGGGCAGGGACCTCCAGCCGGCCAGCCAGGCAGGCTTGGCCGGTCAGCAGGTCCGTACCAGCCGCGGGCAACTCGACCCGCCCGCCGTGGCCGGCGTAATCCACCACCAGCCAGGCTCCGCGGCGGAGGAATACCGCCACGCCGTCGCTGGCGCAGATGCGCGGCAGGCCACGGCCCTCCAGCAATCCGGTGATGATCCGGCCGTAGGCTTCTCCCCCCTCATGCCTGGCCGCTTGGGCCAGGACCACGATCTGACCCCGTCCCCGCTGGCGACGGACGGCCCAGGCCAGACCTGCGGCCCAGCCATCCCGGATGGCGCCGATGGCTGCGCAACCGGGATCGCGTGGCTCGAGGGCGAAGCCGCGGCCATGCAGGGTCACATCCAGGCCGAGGATCGTCCCACCAGCGCCTGAGAGGTCATGCATCCAACGGGTGCGCATGCCCAGGAGCGCGTCGAGCGCCCCCAGCCCCCCTTCCTCAGGCACGGTCGCATCGACAGTGCGATAGCCCGCGTAGGGACCGACGATCCACAGCCCGCCGGCCTCGACCCAGGCGGTCATGCGCGCTATGAGATCGTCGCTGAGGATCGGCATGGCCGGCGAGAGGACCACGTCCAGACCGCCGGGGTCGTGCTCCTCGAACAGGCCGATGCGCGGGATGCCGGCCCGCAGCAGGGACTCGTGATGGAGGCCGCGCTGCTGCCAATAGGCCCATCCGTCGGTGGCCAGGCCGGGGACGGGGGCATAGGCCCGAGCCTGGGACGATTCGTGCAGGGCGATGCGGTCGGGCTCGGACGGATGGGCGCGCAGCAGCGGGTCGAGCCGCTGCATCAGCCGCGAGGCCGCGACCACCTCGGGCCAGGCGGCGCTGCGCTCGCCCCAGGCGGTGACGAGGTGGGAGTGCCACATCTCCTGGCCGCTGCGCTGCTGCTGCCAGACCCAGTAGCCGACCAGATGGGCGCCGGCGCCGAGGTAGAACGCGGCATGCGCGGCGGTGCGGCCTGGCACCGGTGACGCGGCGCTCTCGATGACGGCGATGGGCTGCGGAGTGCCGTCGGACATGCGCCGGGCCCCGCGCATCCAGTCGAGATTGTGCAACGCTCCGGCCAGGCCTTCCGGCGGCCCGTAGATGTCGATGCCGGCGGCGTCCACCACCTCCATCAGGCCGGCAGGAGTCAGACGGTCGTGACTGACGTGGTTGTGGGTGATGGGGGCGTCGCTCAGGCTGCGGATGATCTCCGCCTGCTCGGCGAGGAAGCGCTGGTTGGTCCAGCTGATGAAGCGCCACCAGTCGGTGGACATCGACGCCGAGTGCGTGCCGTCCGGATTGCCCGGACTGCGATCGAACGGCGTCTTGCCAGGCAGTTCGATGTCGGCGAAGGCGTCATAGCGCGTGCTCCACATGCCCGTCCCCCAGCGCTGGTTCAGCGCCGCGATGCTGCCGTGGCGCTCCGCCAGCCAGTCCTGCCAGGCGCGACGGGCCTCGACCGAGAATTCGCCATCGACATGCATGCCGATCTCGTTGTCGAGCTGCCACGCCACCACCGCCGGATGGTGCCCGAACTGCCCGGCGAGAGCCGCAGTGATGGCGCGACTGAAGGCGCGGTAACGGGCGCTGACATGGCTGGCGTGCTGACGCGAGCCGTGGACGAAGGGCCGGCCGTCGCGGTCGATGCGCAGGCACTCGGGATGATCCCGGGTCAGCCAGCGGGGCGGCGTGGCAGTCGGGGTGCACAGCATCGCGGCGAGGCCGGCCTCGTGACAGGCGTCGAGGACCTCCGCCAGCCAGCCGAGAGCGAACACGCCTTCCTGCGGTTCGAGGTCGGCCCAGGCGAACTCGCCCAGACGCACCAGGTTGATGCCCGCCTCGCGCATCAGCGCCAAGTCCTCGGCGATCCGTTGCGGCCGCAGTTCCGGATACCAGGCCACCGCATGCCAGGTGGTCGTCACGTAGCGGGAGGCGGTCGGACGGGCGATGGGCGGGGCCATGCCGCCCATGGTGCCACGCGTCCCGATGGCATGATGTCATGCATGGGTCATGGTATATCACCTAAGCGTCAAGTGAGCCTGGCCGTCTGCATCCACCCGGGCAATCTGCATTGGCGGCGGGTCCTCGGCGGCATCCTCGAGGCCTGCGCCGCCCGTCGCTGGCTGGCGGTGGCCATCCCCGACACCAGCGAAGGTCTCGGCCTGCTGGCGCAGCACCACGCCGATGCCGCGTTGGTCAACCTGCGGGATCCCGGCGCAGTCCGAGCCGCCGCGAGGCTGGCCTTGCCCCTGGTCAATCTCGGACAGTTGACCAATGCCAGCCCACGCGTCCGCCTCGATGACCCGGCCATCGGCGCAGCCGGAGCCTCCGCCCTGGCCTCGACCGGGGTCGCTGCCCTGACCTTCGCCGGCGAGCATCTCGGCCCCTGGGCAGCGGAGCGGCGCAGCGGAGCGCTGGGGCAGGCCAGGGCCCTGGGGGTCCGCTGGCTCGCCTGCGCGCCGGCTGCCCTGCAGGATTACACCGCCTGGATCGGCACCCTGCCACGCGCGACCGGCATCCTGGCATGCAACGACGAGATCGCCGCCCAGGTGGCGCTGGCAGCTGCAGCCACCGGCCGCGCCGTGCCGCGCACGCTGCGCATCCTCGGCGTCGATGACGACGATCTGCAGTGCCGCCACGCCCGGACGCCCCTCTCGAGCCTCCGCCTCGACCTCGAGGGCCTCGGCGCACGCGCGGTCGCAGTCTGCGCCGATCTCCTGGCCAGCCGGCCGGTACCACCGGACCAGCGCCTCGCCGGCGCAGCCCTGGTCGAACGCGCCTCGACCAGCGGCGCCCGGCTCGGCGGCCTGCGCGAGGTGGCGCTCCGCCTGGGCAGCGGCCCGCTGACCGGCCTCGATGTCGGAATCCTGGCGGCTGGCGCCGGGATCTCGCGCCGCACCCTCGGCCGGCGCATGCGGAGCGAACTCGGCTGCACCCCCCGTGACGCGCTGCATCGCCAGCGCCTGGCGCGCGCCAAGGAACTCCTGCGCAGCACCGGTGATCCGCTGACGGCCATCGCCACGCACTGCGGTTACAGTTCCGCCTCGCATCTCTGCGCCGTCTTCCGCCGCAATCTAGGCCTCACTCCGATGGCATGGCGTGCCGGCCACGACGGGTGAGGGCACCCGCCTGCCCGCCGTTGCGCAATCCGCACAGGCCGCTGCGGAATTCACTTGGGTCGCATTCCCCTGCCATCCCATGCTGGAGTCACACATGAATCGCTGCACATTCCTCAGCGGAGCTCCCCATGGCCATCCATCGTCCTTGCGTGTCTCTCCCCATGCTGGTCCTGGCCCTCGGATTGAGCGGATGCGGGGACCAGGCCTCCGAATCGGCTGGACGATCCACGCCTGAGCCGACAGCGCCGGCTTCAGCAACCCCGATACCAGCAGCGCCAGCGCCCGTGCCAGCGCCGATCGCGCCGCTCATGGGCGCTCTCACCACCCCGACCGACACCGCAACCGTTCCGGCCGGCGAATACCTGACCTGGGGCAAGGAGCCGGTCGAACTTGCCAGCAGTGCCCGTGCAGTCCTCTGCCTCAACGGCCTGTGGCAGTTCGCGCCCAACAGCGAACCTGACAAGCCGGTCCAGCCTGACGGGGGTTGGGGCTGGATCCGCGTTCCGGGTTCGTGGCGCAATGCCGGCTGGCCAGGCGCGTTCTACGGCGTGGTGGCGACCGGCAGCGCGCCGATCTGGAAGGGGTTCACCAAGGACAACCAGGTCGCCGCCGCTTGGTACCAGCGGCCGATCCGCATCCCGGCGGACTGGGCCGGCAGGCGCGTGGTGCTCGATGTCGCACGCGTCAGCACCGACGCCACCGTGTTCCTCGATGGACAGCAGGCCGGCCAGGTGGGTTGGCCGACCGGAACCGTCGATCTCACCAAGCTGGTCAAGCCGGGCGTCGAACAGAGCCTGCGCGTCCTGGTGCTGTCCTCTGCCGGGGTCAAGGAATTCGCCCAGTTCATGGGCACCGCCACCGAGCAGGTGACCAAGGCCAAGGCCGAGACCAACGCCCGCGGCCTGATCGGCGACGTCACGCTGACCGCCCTGCCGCAGGGTCCGACCATCCGCGAACTCTTCGTCAAGCCGACGGTGGCGCCGCGCATGCGCATGGATCTCGAGGCGACCATCGATGGCGTGCGCAGCGCCGGTCCGGCCACCCTGGTCGCCACCCTGCGCCAGCGCAACGGCACGCCGGTGAAGACCTACGAGGCGACGATCAGCCTGACCGCCAGCGACAGCCAGGTGGTGCAGGCCGGCTGGGATGTCGATGGGGTGCAGGCGTGGGATCTGGGCAAGCCGCATCTCTACCAGGTCGAGGTGGCGGTGCGCGGCGGCGACGTCCAGGACAGCCGCCGCGAGCGCTTCGGCTTCCGCCAGTTCCGCATCGACGGCCGCCGTTTGCTGCTCAATGGCAACGAGATCCGCCTGCGCACCGCACTGCCGGACGGAGCCATGCACACCGAATCCGAGATCCGTGAGAGCATATCCCGGGCGCGTGAGTTCGGCTACAACTTCTACGAACTGTGGCCGGGTAGCGTGCAACGGCGCGGCGAGGAGGACTACCAGGAGGTGGTCTCACGCATCGCTGACGAAGAGGGCTTCCTGATCAGCGGCATCCTGCCGCACATGGGTGACTCGATCAGCGGCGCTGGCTTCGACGGCGCAGCCTATACCCAGCAGCTCGCGGCCTTCAGGCGCATGCGCAACCATCCGGCGGTGATCATGTGGGGCTGCAGCGGCAACTACTTCGGCCACAACAGCGACCAGGATCCGCGCAACATCGGCCGGCGCGGTTTCGCCGATGCCGACGCCGGTTACAGCAAGCGAGCCAAGCTCGGCAACCAGGGCATCGCGCTGATCAAGGCGATGGATCCGACTCGTCCGGCCTTCACCCATCACGGCGGCGATGTCGGTGATCTGCACACCTGCAACAACTACCTCAACCTGATCCCGCTGCAGGAGCGCGAGGAATGGCTCAGCCAATGGTCGCAGACCGGCACCATGCCGTTCTGGGGGGTCGAGTTCGAGACGCCGATGAACCTCAGCCTGACCCGCGACCGCAACGACCACTTCCACGCCGACACCAGCGAACCGCTGATGAGCGAGTACTGCGCCGGCTACCAGGGCGAGGATGCCTATCGCCAAGAGCGCGCCTCGTACCGCCAGGCCATGGCCGCTGGCTATGAGGGCAAGGAGCGCTGGCGTTTCCGCTCGGTCGACATGAACGACGAGCCCGCGTTCCAGGCCCTGCAGGTTCTCAACCAGCGGGCGGTGTGGCGCAGTTGGCGGGCCCTTGGCTCGACCATCCTGCCGCTGCCCTGGCACAACGCGATGTCGTGGAAGTATGGCAAACGCACGGACATGCCCACGACGTTCGTCCCCGGCCGTCGCGGCCCCTGGCTGCCCACCATCCGCCAGCAGGAACTGATCCCGCAGCCGGCCTGGGCCGCCCTGGCCCAGGGTTCGCCCGATGGCGCCTGCGGGCCGACCCTGGCCTACATCGCCAACGTCCCCGGCTCTGACCCGGTCGATCTGGTGGCCAAGGATCACCATGTCGTCGCCGGCGCGCAGGTGCGCAAGATCGTCCTGATGATCAATGACGAGCGCGAGACGAAGACCTGGACGGCCACCTGGCGCGCCCTGGTCGAGGGCAAGCCGATCGCCACCGACACCAAGAGCGGCTCGCTCGCGCCTGCCGAGCGGATGCAGCTCCCGATCGCCTTTGCCGCCCCCGCTGGCACCACCGTCAGCACCGTCACCATCGAACTGGAGGCGACGATCGGAGGCCGCGCTCATACCGATCGCTTCGCCATCCAGGTCTATCCCATCAAGGCCCTGGTCAGAGCCACGGTACTGGCCATCGATCCCGAGGGCGCCACCACCACGGCGTTGCGGACGTTGGGCTTCACCGTCACGACCTGGGACGGCAAGCCCGCCCCCGGCCAGGTGGTGGTCATCGGCCGCCATGCCCTGGCCAAGCCTGAGGTCCGCGCCCTGGATCTCGCCGCTCAGGTCGCCGCCGGCGGCCGGGTGATCCTGATGGCCCAGGAACGCAGCTGGTATGAGAACGACCAGGGTCTGCGCACCGCAGCCTGGTCCTCGCGCCAGGTATTCCCGGTCTCCACCATGCAGACGCATCCGGTGTTGGCCGGCCTGACCGCCGAGGACCTGCGCGACTGGAATGGCGCCGGCTCGGGTGTCCCGGCCAAACCGGCGGCGATATACGAGAAGGACGCCCACGGCTATCCGCGCCATGGCTGGAAGTGGGGCAACAGCGGCACCGTCGCCGGCCTCGCCATCGAGAAGCCGCACCACGGTGCCTGGCGTCCGTTGCTGCAGTGCGAGTTCGATCTCGCCTTCAGCCCGCTCATGGAGATGCCCTGCGGCAAGGGGCTGATGATGTGGTGTACCCTCGACCTCGAAGAACGCAGCCGCAACGACCCTGCCGCCGACCTGATCCTTGGCCGGCTGGTCGAGCATGCGACCGCCTATGCCGGCGAAGCGCCGCGCCGTGAGGCGGTCGTGATCGGCGACGCCGCCCGCGCCGCCAGTCTCGGCCTGATCGCAGCCCCGGCCTCCAGTCTGCCGGAGGATCTGCGCCCGGTGTTCATCACTGCCCAGGCCGTGGTCAGTGATGC
>JAIFKN010000047.1 GCA_020049615.1 bacterium
GCGTGCTTGCCGCCGTTGATGATGTTGGCCATCGGCACGGGCAGCTGGCGGGCGTTGGTGCCGCCGATGTAGCGGTAGAGCGGCAGGCCGACCGACTCGGCGGCGGCCTTGGCGGTGGCCAGCGAGACGCCGAGGATGGCGTTGGCGCCCATGTTGGCCTTGTTCTCGGTGCCATCGATTTCGATCATCTTGGCGTCGATGGCGCGCTGTTCGCGGGCATCGAAGCCGACCAGCTCGGGGCCGATCTTCTCGTTGACGTTGGCGACCGCCTTGAGCACCCCCTTGCCGAGGTACTTGGACTTGTCGCCATCGCGCAGTTCGACCGCCTCGTAGGCTCCGGTGCTGGCGCCGCTGGGCACCGCGGCGCGGCCGAGGGTGCCGTCCTCGAGGAGGACATCGCACTCGATGGTGGGGTTGCCGCGCGAGTCGATGATCTGGCGGGCTTTGACGTCGACGATTTCCATGGTGATCCTTGCGGGTCGGGTTGGCGGTGGGAAGGGCACGCTAGGGGCTGTCACGAGGCTGAAAAGAGGCGAACTCGGCCGCAGTCGAACGCATGCGCAACCCTCATCCCGGCTTCATGCTTTCCCGACGGCACACCACGGAGACCCGTAGGAGAGGAAGAGCGGAGGAGAGGCCCTGGATGCGCCACGTCCCCGCTCCGTGGTTCTGCGCGACAGAGCAGGCCCGGAGTCGATGGCGCGGCGAGCCGGCATCCCCGGCGAATGTCCGTGCCAGGACACTAGCCGTGGCAGCGCTTGAACGGCTGGCCGCTGCCGCAGGGGCATGGGTCGTTCGGACCGACCTTGCCGGCGGGTTTCCCTGGCAGATCGAGCCGCGGCGGCGGGGATGCCGGGGGCGCAGCTGGAGCCTCATCCTGGACCTGGACCTGGAGGCGGAACCACACCCGGGCGACGTCGAGCCGGATCAGCTCGTTCATCATCTCGAAGCGGCGGTAGCCCTCCTCCTTGTAGCGCATGCGTGGATCCTTCTGCGCATACGCCTCGAGGCCGATGGCGTGGCGCAGGTGCTCCATCGCGTAGATCTGGTCCTTCCAGCGGCGATCGATGGTGTCGAGCAGCAGGAAGCGCAGGACCTGGTCGTGGATCGCCGACAGCGATTCCTTGCGCTTGGTCAGTTCACGCTCGGCCAGGCCGAACAGATGGGCCAGGCAGGCGTCGCCACCCTCCTTGACCGGGATCTCGTTCCAGGCCGGTTCGGGCAGGCCGGTGTCCTCGGCGAACGACTTGGCCAGCTTCTCGGCCAGCGGCTGGCCGCGGCTGCCGTCAGCGGCGCACTTCTGCACCAGGTCGTCCAGGCAGCCGCGGTAGAGCTCGGACAGCGTCTTGTCGAGATCCTTGCCCTCGAGCACGCGCTGGCGCTGGCCGTAGATCGCCAGGCGCTGCTGGTTCATCACCTGATCGTATTCGAGCAGGTTCTTGCGGATGCCGTAGTAGTACTCCTCGACCCGCTTCTGCGCCTTCTCGACCGCGCGCGAGACCATCGGGCTTTCGATCGGAATGCCGTCCTTCAGGCCCATGCGGCGCATCAGCGCGGCCATGGTCGGGCCGGCGAAGCGCTTCATCAGATCGTCGTCGAGCGAGAGGTAGAAGCGCGTGCTGCCGGGGTCGCCCTGGCGGCCGGAACGGCCGCGCAGCTGGTTGTCAATGCGTCGGGCGTCGTGGCGCTCGGTGCCGACGATGCGCAGACCGCCAAGCGACCTGACGTCGACCTCCTTGAGCGTGCTGGGCAGCGGCATCGGCGGCATGCCGTCGAGCTTGCGCCGCTTGTTGATCTCCTTGAGCCGCTCCGGCGTGGACGTCGCCTTCGACTTGGCGGCGTCCTCGCCGAGGAAGCGCTGGTGCCAAATCTGCACGATGGCGTCATCGAGCTCGGGCGAATCCGGTTTGATCTTCTTCGGCGCCAGGTCGTGCTTCTGCCAGTGCTTCAGCGCCAATTCGAAGGTGGTCTTGCCGAGCACGATGTCGGTGCCGCGACCAGCCATGTTGGTGGCGACAGTGACCGCGCCGAACTGGCCGGCGCCGAGGACGATCTCGGCCTCGCGGGCGTGCTGGCGGGCGTTCAGCACGTTGTGCGGGATGCCCTTCCTGGTGAAGCGCTCCGACAGCTGCTCCGACATCTCGACCGAGATGGTGCCGACCAGCACCGGCTGGCCGATGTCGTGCAGCAGCTCGATCTCCTTGATGATCGCCTCGAACTTCTCGTTCATCGAGCCGAAGATCAGGTCGGCGAGGTCGGCGCGGGCGACCGGCTTGTTCGGCGGGATCGAGACGACAGCGAGCTTGTAGATGGCGTGGAACTCGCTCGCCTCGGTCTGCGCCGTGCCGGTCATGCCGGAGAGGCGGTCGTACAGGCGGAAGAAGTTCTGCAGCGTGATCGTGGCGTAGGTCTGGTTCTCCTCCTCGATCGCGACCTGCTCCTTGGCCTCGACCGCCTGGTGCAGGCCGTCGGACCAACGCCGTCCCTCGAGGATGCGGCCGGTGTGTTCGTCTACGATCTTGACCTTGCCGTTGGCGACCAGGTATTCCTTGTCGCGCAGATAGAGCTGCTGGGCCTTGAGCGCGTTGTCGAGGAAGTGCGGCAGGTGCATGTTCTCGGCGTCGAACATGTTGGTGACGCCGAACAGCTCGGCCGCCTTGTCCATGCCGGTCTCGGTCAAGGTCACGTGACGGTCCTTGATATCGACCTCGAAATGCTCGCCCTTGACCAGGGCCCTGGCCACCTCGTCGGCCTTCTGGTAGTGCTCCTTGCGGCCGGTGGCGGGGCCGCTGATGATCAACGGGGTGCGCGCCTCGTCGATGAGCACGCTGTCGACCTCGTCGACGATGGCGAACTGGCGGCGGGTCTGCACCTGCTCTTCCGGCGTCTTGGCCAGGTTGTCGCGCAGGTAGTCGAAGCCGAATTCGTTGTTGGTGCCGTAGGTGACGTCGCGGTTGTAGATCTCCTTGCGCTCCCAGGGCGGCATCTGCGACTGGATCGCGCCGACGCTGACGCCGAGGAAGCGCAGGGTCGGCTCGTTCCACTTGGCGTCGCGCGAGGCGAGGTAGTCGTTGACCGTGATGACGTGGACGGCGGTGCCGGACAGCCAGGCGAGGTAGCAGGCGAGCGACGCGACCAGCGTCTTGCCTTCGCCGGTCTTCATCTCGGCGATCTTGCCCTGAGTCAGGACGATGGCGCCGAGCACCTGCACATCGTGCGGCCGCATGCGGAAAGGCGGCACCGAATCGGGGGACTTGGCCCGTACGGCGCGATAGACCGAAGCGGGCAGGTCGAGCTCGTAGGGCTGCCGCACCGGCTTGCCCTCGGCGTCGACCTCGGCGAGCTGGGCACGGGCCGACTCGACGGCCCCCTTCGCCTCGCCCCAGGCGTCCTCGGGGAAGCCCTTCTTGGGATCGAGGGCGTTCCAGCAGCCGAGCCGGCGGTCGGCGACCTCGCGCGCCAGGGCGAGGGCTTCGACGGTGACCGACTCGGGCTTGGCGCCGGACTTGACCCGCTCGCGGAGCGTCGCGGAGAGCTTGCGCAGTTCGCCGTCGTCCAGCGCCGCCATCTTGCCCTCCAATGCCCGGACCTGCTGCACGGTCGGCCAGATGCGCCGCAGGGCGGCCTCGTTGGTCGTACCGAGCAGGCGTTTGGCGAGGTTGGTGGCGGTGTCGACGAAGGTCATGGCGATCCTGGAAGGGCCTGGAACCTAGAGGGTTGGGCCGCGTGCGCCAGCGCCTGGATGGCCTGGGCGATGGCAATCGCCCTCCGCTCCGTAACACCCCGACATGGACCCCCTGCCCCGACTCGGCTCCCGGCGCGTGCTGGCCGGCAATCGTTTCTTCGAACTGGTCGAGGAGGAGATCGAGGATCGCAGCGGCAGCATGTATCCGTACTACTCGGTGGCCTCGAAGTGGGACGCCGTGGTGGTCATCCCCCGCTTCGCCGACGGCAGCCTGCTGATCGAACGCATCTACCGCCACCCCTACCGCGCCTGGCTGCACGAGTTCCCGGCTGGCGGCATCGAGCCAGGCGAGGACGCCTGCGCCGCCGGAGCCCGCGAGCTGACCGAGGAGACCGGCCTGGTCGCCGGCCGGATCCGCCTGCTGCACCGGTTCGAAGCCCTGCCCGGCCTGCTGCGCATGCGCTTGCATCTGGTGCTGGCCGAGGACCTGCACGAAGGCGGGACGGTCAGCCTGGAGCCGGCCGAGTTCATCCAGGTGGAACGGGTATCGCTGGAGAAGGCCTGGGAGCTGGCGCGCCAGGACACGGTGTCGTCGTTCCTGACCCTGGGCCTGATGGCCCTGAACCCGGCTACTTGTCCGTCGGCTTGAGTGCGATCTCGATCAGGAAGGTCTCGGACCAGGCCGGATCGCCGAGGAACTCGCAGGCGATGGACACGGTGTCGGCAGGGTTGAAGAGCTTGACCGGTTCGCCATGCACCACGGTGGGGGTCGAGATATCGAAGCGGTAGGCGGTGCCGACGAACTTTCGCTTGGCGCCGCCGGCGACCATGTTGGCGACTTCGCCGATGCCGTCCTCGACCATGCTGGCGCTGATCGTCTCGGGGTTGTCGCCCAATAGACGGGCGACGATGCGCTTGGCCAGCAGATCGGGGAAGGAGACCACGCAGGATCCGGTGATGCCGTTAGTCATGCCGATGATGCCGCAGATGTCGCCGTGCATCAACGGATCGGTCTTGACGAATACCCGCTTGCGCTCGGGGTTGACCTGGGCCATCTGGCGCAGGCACTCCAGGGTCGCCCCGATGAAGGGGTTCAGAAGGTTGACATCGATGGTCTTGGGCATCTGGCGGCCAGGGGGGGGTGAAATCCGTTGCACCCGCAGGGTGGCGCTCCCACACTTTCATGCAAGGATCCCCTGCATGGCTGCGACCACCCCCACGCCGAGCACGGGCAGTTCCGACCGCAGCCGCATCGTGTCGCATGTCGAGGTGGCCGAGGAAGGCGAGGTTCACGTCGTATCGTTCCTGCGCGACCTCAAGGGTCAGGTCGCCTTCGATACCGTGCGAGCCTATTTCGCCACGGTGATGCTGGAGCACACCCACGGCTGGCACCGCGTCGTCCTCGACCTCGGCGGCGTGCCGGCCCTCGACTCCGCCGCCCTCGGCCCCTTGGTGCAGAAGCTGCGCGAGGTGCAGGAGGCACGCGGCAAACTGGTGCTCACCGGCGTCGATGCTCCGGCCCTGCGCGAGATCTTCGCCCTGACCCGCTTCGACCGCGTCTTCCCCATCCTGCCGACGCGGGCGATGGCGGTGGCGACCGCCGCGAGCTGAGACCGTCAGCAGGATCGCATACCGTCGACCATGAGGTTGGCCAGTTTGCCGAAGATGTCCTCTGACGCCGGCCCATCCACGAGCGCCTCCTGCCTGGCGGCCAGCCCTTCGACGCAGGAGAAGTAGATCGATAACGTGTCATCGATCGGGAGATCCGCTCGTGCCACCCGTTCGCCGACGGCCTCGCGCAGGACCGGGGCCAGCAGCAGGCTGAAGAACTGCCGATCCTCGCGCCAGATGCGCAAGCCCAGGTCCGGCGAGCACGCGCGCAGATCGGCGAGCAGCACCCGGTGCGTGCCGGCCATGTGCAGCGAGACGGCGGTGAGGATGGCACGCAGACGGGCCAGACGATCGCCGCCCTGACCGGCAAGCAGGGCTGCGATGGCGTGGCCTGCGTCATCATGGATGCGCTCGAAGGCGGCCTGCAGCAGGATCTCCTTGGTCGCGAAGTGCTTGTAGAGCGTCTTCTTGGAGCGTCCGACCGAGCGTGCTATCTCCTCGGTCGAGACGCGGGAGTAGCCGAAGCGCAGGAACTGCTTGCGGGCCGCCTCGACGATCTGCACGGCCACGGCGCTGTCGGGATCCGTCATGTGCCCATCCTGTGGCGGCTGCCCCGGCCGGTGCAAGCCCGCCCCTGCTCAACCCCTGACAATCCGATGTCGATCCGCTGGCGCTGGCGAGCGGCGGAACAGCGGATATTGCTTCATCGTGGCACCGCTGCGCACGTCCGAGATCGTCGCCTACCTCCTCCTGCAGAACGGGCTCTGGTTCCTGCTGACCTGGGGGGCCGGTGCCGGTCACCTGTGGTGGCCATCGTCGGTGGCTGCCGCCATCCTGGTCATGGCCTGCTGGCGGGCAGGCCCCCAGTGGTGGCGGGTGGCCGTGATCATCGCCGTCGGGTTCTGCTGCGCTGTCGCTGTCGACGGATCGCTGATCAAGATCCGGCTGGTCGCCTACGCCGGGGCGGACCCGGGTGTGCCGATGCCACCGCTGTGGATCATCAGCCTCTGGCTGATGTTCGCCGCCACCCTGGCCATCCCGGCTCGGAATCTGCTGACCAGTCCCGTCGTCGCCGGCATCCTCGGCGGTCTCGGCGGCCCCCTCGCCTACCTCGGTGGCCGTTCGCTAGGCGCCATCGACACGAACCGGACCGGGCTGGTCGTGGTCGGCATCTTCTTCGCCCTCGCCACTCCCATCCTGGTGCTCGTCGCCAACCGCCTGCTGCCGCCGGCGCAGCGAGATCTGCATCCGGGCAGACAGCGCGGACGGCCGCCTTCCGCATCCAGGCCCTAGACCATGTCCATGATCGGTCTGCTGAGCGAGCTGGCCAAGGCCGGAGGGCGCATCGCGCGCGAGCATTTCGCCCTGGTCAAGGACCAGGACATCACGGTCAAAGGGAGCCGCGACTACGTCTCGCACGTCGACCGCCAGGTCGAGGTCGAACTGGTGCGGCGCATCCGCGCCAGGCATCCCGATCACCAGATCCTCGGCGAGGAAGGCAGCCCCGGCACGGTCACGGCCTCCCAGTACGAGCCACATCGACCGCTGTGGGTGATCGATCCGATCGATGGCACCACCAACTTCATCCATGGCCTGCCCGCCTTCGCCATCTCGATCGCCTTCCTCGACGGTGGATTGCCCCGTTTCGCCGCCGTCTACCAGCCGATCGGCGATGAACTCTTCACCGCCGAACGTGGTGCCGGGCTGTGGCTGAACGGTCAACGCCGCTACACCTCCCCATGCACCGACCTGGGTCGCGCCCTGATCGCCACCGCTCTGCCATTCCGCTTTCCCGAGGCGCACCAGGACGCCCTGCAGGTGTTCGAGCGGGTGCAGCGGAACTGCGATGATCACCGGCGCAGCGGATCCGCTGCGCTCGACATGGCCTACGTCGCGGTCGGACGCCTGGACGCCTACTACGAACTCGGCATCTACCCGTGGGACACGGCGGCAGGCGAGCTGCTGGTGCGCAGCGGGGGTGGTGTGGCCACCGATTTCCACGGCTCCGCGGATGGCCTGCTCAAGAGACGTTCCATGGTCTGCGCCGGCACCCAGCCTCTGCACGCGGCTCTGCTGCAGGAAGTCGCACCGCTCGCCCCGTGGCTGGACAGGGCGCCGTTCGCCGCCACCCGAGGGTAGCAATCGCAGGTCGTCTGCGTTAACGTCAGTGGCGCATGCCTGATGCCCCACCGTCCATTCCCGGCTACCGGGTCATCAGCAAGCTGGGCCAGGGCGGCATGGCGACGGTGTGGAAAGCCGAGCAGTTGGCTCTCGGCCGGCCGGTGGCGCTCAAGGTCGTATCCGCCAACCTTGTCGGCGACCAGCGCGCACGCGAACGGTTCCTGCGCGAGGCCAGGATCAGCGCCCGGGTGGTGCATCCCAACGTCATCACCTGCCATGACGCAGGCGATGCCGGCGGCCAGTTGTTCATGGCCCTGGAGCTGGTCACCGGTGGCGACCTGCGCCAGCTCCTGGCCCAGGAGGGTGGACGCATCGACGCCTGGCGCGCCGTCCGCCTGATCCACGACTGCCTGCAGGGCCTGACCGCGATCGAGGACGCCAGCCTCATCCACCGCGACATCAAGCCGGGCAACATCTTCCTCGACGCCCACGGCCTGCCCAAGCTCGCCGACCTGGGTCTGGCCCGTCCGACAGGCGGAGCCGAGATGACCATGCCTGGCATGGTCGTCGGCACGCCGGCCTACATCGCGCCCGAGCAGGCCCGGGCGGTCGCCGACCTCGATATCCGCGCCGACATCTACGCCCTCGGCGCCACCCTGTTCCATCTCGTCGCCGGGCGCCCCCCCTACCCAGGCGATGATCCGATGGGCGTCATCGTGGCCGTGCTCAACGATCCGCTGCCTGATCTCGCCTCGGTCGCCCAGGGCTGTCCGGCCGAGGTGTCCTGGCTGGCGCGATCGCTGATGGCCAAGGACCGCAATGAGCGCCCTGCCAACGCCAGGGCTGCACTGGGACAGGCGGCCAGCCTGCTCGACGGCAAGGGACGTCCCGCGCCACCCAAGCCGACCGCAACGTCAGCGAACCCGACGACGACGACGACGCCAACCTCCGTGCGCACCCCGGTCCCGGCCAAGCCGCCGACCACGGACATCCACAGGACCAAGACCACGTGCATCGTGGCCAAGCCGGTCAACGTCACCATCGATCCGGCGCAGCTGGCCCTGCTCGCCAAGCGCATCATCGTCGACCAGGGCGGCCTGCGCGCCTCGCTCGCCCTCGCCCCCGGGGCCAGCTTCCCGCGTTGGATGCTGGAGCAGATCCTCAACGCGGCTGGCGTCTGCTACGGCCTGGTCGAATCGTCGCTGCACGCCGCGACCTTCCCCAAGGACGTCCCGCGGCGCCTGGTGCTGGCACGGGGAATGCCCTCGTCGCCGGGCATCGCCGGCCGCAGCGTGCGCAACGAACCGCTCGACATGGTGCAGACCTCGGTGACCCTCGATGTGGCGCCGGACCAGCTCCAGGCAGTGGCCTTCACCAGGCCCGGTCAGCTGGTTAAGCGGGAGGATCTTGAGCGCGTGGTCAAGGAGGCTGGCCTGCGCTTCGGCCTCGATCCCGAGGCGCTGCGCCGGCTGGTCGATGGACCGCCGCTGCCGGGCGGACGGGCGGTGGTCGCACGCGGCCGGCCGCCTGATCCCGGCCGCCCGGCCGGCTACCTGCTGACCGGCGACGTGACGAACACCACGGTGGAGAACCTGGCCAACGAGGGCAACCTGCGCAAGGTCGCTCCCGGTGAGATCATCGCCTGGTGGGATGATGGCGTGCCATCTCGTGCCGGGATGGACGTCCTCGGCCGCGAGATCGCGTCTCCGCCGCTCGAGCCGCTGACACCGGAGAAGGCGGCCGGCACCGGCACCGAGCTTGCCCGCAGCGAGGACGGACGGCTGGCCCTGCGCTCGCGCGTGTCGGGATTCGTCCAGCGCCAAGCCGACGGCTGCGTGCGCGTCGTCGGCATCTTCGCCGTCGAAGGCGATCTCGGGCCGGACGATCCGCCGATCGTCACCGAGGATGTCGTGGTGGTCCGCGGCTCGGTCAAGGCCGGGGCCTCCATCTCCAGCGCCAGCGACGTCGTGGTCATGGGCGATCTCGAGGACGCCACCATCACCGCCGGCGGCAACGTCGAGATCGACGGGGCGGTCGGCAGCGGTGCCCCCATCGAGGCTGGCGGAACGATCGTACTGCGTGGTGGAGGCGAAAGCCGGACCCTGATGGCCGGCTCGCTGCGCATCGAGGGGGAAGTGCGCAACTGCGAGTTGCGCGCCACCGGCGACGTGCGCGTGCGCAAGCTGATCGGTGGCGGGATCACGGCCGGAGGCAACGTACGGCTGGATGTGGTCGGCGACAATGACGGCACCACCACCGTGCTCTGGGCAGGACATCACCTGACCCGTTCCGAGGAGGCGAAGATCGCCGAGTTGGCGGCCAAGCGGGCGGATGCCGATCGCGCCCGGATCATGCGCCAGCGCCAATCGGCCGAGGCGGACGTGCAGCGGGCCCTCAGCACGACCACGCGGATGAACGGCGCCGCCTTCATCAATCCAGCGGCCGCCAAGCAGATGCAGGAACGATTGCGTCTGCTCGAGCTGGAGGCCGCCCGCGCCGCGGCCGATGACGAGGCCGCCCGCGCCAGCCTGGCCAGATCGCGTCAGGAGGCGCGTGCCGCCACCGAGAAGGGCGAGAACGCCCGCGCCCGCATCGAGATCGGGATCATCGCCCACGCCGGGGTGGTGGTCAAACTCGCCGACGGCGAGGCGGAAGCGCTGAAAGAGCCCCGTATGAAGCTCAAGCTGGGGATCTGAGAGCCTCAGCCGCTGGCGAGCAGTTCCCGTTCCACGGCTGGTGGCGTGCCGCTGAGCCGGAAATCGAAGCCGAGCGAACGGGTGCCGAGCGACGCCGCCGGGACGCTGCGCACCAGCACCTCGAGACGCCAGCGCAGGCACGGCGGGAGGCCGCGGGCGAGGGCAAGCAGCAGGCGGGAATGATCGACTCCGCCTGGCCGCAGGCGTGCTGCATGGTCCAGGTCCACCGGTCCGAGCACGATGCTGCAGCCGAACTCGGCCGCCGTCACCGCCTCGCCAAGGACCTGGCCGCTGCCCAGGCGATGCGGCCCAAGGCTTCCGCCGGCCCCTGGACCGACCGGCAGCTCGCCGCCGGTGCAGGCCTCGATGGCGACCGCGCAACCGGCGACCGCTGCCAGGCGCTGGGCCAGGGCGTCGGCGGTGGGGCCATCGCACAGGCGACCGGCGAGGCCGCGCTCGTCCTCGGCCAGGGGTCCGGCAAGCTGGTCGAGCAGGACGCCGTGCGCCACCACGTCATCCACCGCCCGGCGGCGGACGATCGCCAGCATCAGGTGCAGCAGGCGCTCCTCGATCG
Organism: bacterium; assembly: GCA_020049615.1. The sequence continues at coordinate 10,688 of JAIFKN010000047.1, forward strand.
CGGCAACCAGGCCAGCCGCGGCGCCGTCCTCGGGCAACTGGGCGAGCTCCTGGGCCAGGCCCGCAGTCAGCGGTGAGCTCGGCCCAGCCAGCCCGAGCACAGCGGTCCGCAGCACCGTGCGATCCGCCGCGATGACCTCCTGCGGCGCCACCGCCAGCGAACGCGGACCGGCCAGGCGCGCCCCGGGCAGGCCTTCGACCGCGCGCAGCAGGGCGAAACGCCGCGGTTCGGCCAGCACCTCGCGGGTCAGCCAATCAGGCGTCATGCCGTGGCCCCGGCGCAGCGCGCCGGCCAGGACAGCAGCTCGCCGCTGGTGCGGCAGCGGGTGCGCAGCGCGGTGACCGTGCCGAGCGGGGCGAGGGTGGCGAAGGCCCGTTCCAGCACGCTGCCCAGCAGCCAGGCGCCGGCGGCGCCACCGAGGCGCTGCTCGTCGAGTTCCAGTTCACTGATCAAGGCGCGCGCAGCGGTGGCGCCCAGCGGAACCGCTGCGTGCCTCTGCACCAGGTCCAGCACGGCGCCGGCCAGGCGCAGCTGGCTGCTGCGGCCGGCGGCCTCCGCCTCGCCGCGGCGGTCGTGCAGGTCGAGGAGCTGCCGCAGATCGTCCGCGCTGCGCACCCCGGTGGCCGCGAGGCGCAGGCGGCGGGCGATCTGCTGCACGCGACCAGCCCCCTGCGGCGCATCCAGCGCCCGCGCCGGCGGCGCCAGGTTGCGGAAGGCGAGGGACCCCGGCACGGCGATGGTCGGCACGCGCAGATCGCCAGCGCCCAGCCGCTGGCAACGCCGGCCATCGTGGGCCAGGACATCGACCGCCAGCACCTCGCCCTCGGCATCGCGGTCGAGCGGACCGATCGCCAGCTGCACGCTGCCGCGCCGGCGCAGCTCCTGCCAGCAGGGCCCACCCGCCATGGCCGCTGCGGCCTGGGGCCAGACGCGCGCCGGGCGCCCAGCTCCGGATCCACGCACGCCGCGCACCGCCCACACCTCGGCGCCGGGGCGGGAGCCGACCGCGAGATCACGCTCGCGCCAGGTGCCATCGATGAGGAGCGGCTCGGCCTCGGCCGGCCACAGGTTGATGGCCGGGGCGCAGCCCGGCAGGAGATCGTCGGGGCCGGCGCCCCGCAGTTCAGCCGGCAGCCGGTCGAGCTCGGCGACCAGGCGCAGGCCGCGTTCGCCGGCTTCGACGCCGAAACCGACGGGGCCGCTCAGCTCGACGAAGCGCGTCAACTCGGGCCACGCCAGGGCCTCGGCGAGGATGGCATGGCCGCGGGCGAGACCGGGATCGCCCGGCAGCACCGGCGGCGCCACGCCCGGTCCGTACCAGGCCGCCGTCAGCGGCACGATACGCCCGGAGGCGGTCACCGCCTGCAACGAGCGAGGGCTGGCCAGCGCGCGGACCAGGGCGCGGGCCAGCGGCGCCTCGCCGCAGGCATGCAGACGGAGCTGCGGCCCGAGACGCGTCGGCACCGTACCGGGCGCCAGCGCGAGGTGCACCTCCAGGCGCGGAAAGTCGCCGGGATGCAGTTCGATCGCGCTCACCGTCAGCGGCGGCACCTGCACCTCCCAGGCGAGGTGGAAGCGGCATGGCTCGCCATCGACGGCGACGCTGTCGAGCGGGGTGCCGGCAGGGACGCGTTCGCATTCGCACAGGTCGCGCTGGCCGCTGAAGCGCACCACCGCCAGGGCCGGCAGCGGCCGTAGCGCGGTCGGCAGCAGCGCGGCGCACAGCCCCTGCGCCACCTCGTCGTCGACGGCGGCGGCCCGCAGGCGCAGCCGGGCCGACAGGAAGGCGACGCCTTCAAGCAGCCGTTCGACATCCGGATCGGAGCCGGGCTCAGCCAGCCAGCGCGCCGCGTCGGGATGGGCGCGGGCGAACTCACGTCCGGACTCGTGCAGCCAGCGCAGCTCGTCGCGGTAAAAGGACTCGATCATCGGCCCAACTCCAGATTGCCCGTGTAGTCGACCCGGGCGGTGGCGCCCAGCGTGCTGCCGTCGCTACAACGGGCGTGGATGGTGAAGCGCGAAGCGTCCGTCACGCCACCATCCTGGACCGCGACCCCGGCCAGACGCGGCTCGCCGGCGCGCAGGCTGGCGGCGATCGCCTCCTGCAGCCGGCGCCGCGCCTCGGCATCGGGCAGCCACGGCGGCAGCACCGGCAGCCCGAGGTCCGGCCGGGCCGGGGTCTCGCCGGAGCGCACCGCCAGCAGCCGGCGCAGGTCGTCGAGCTGGTCGCCGGAACGCCCGGACAGCCGGCGCAGCAGGCGGGCGCGGCTCATCGCTGCTCCCGGTCGAGGCGGCCGCTCAGCGACAGCTCGATGTCGGTGGCGGCCCCGGGCAGGTGCGGACGGATGGTCAGGGCGGCGCGCATCCAGCCGGCGCGGCCCGGGACCTCGTCGATCTGGACGCTGGCCCCGCACAGCGGACGGACGGCGCGGAGGGCGGGATCGGCCAGCTGCCCGTCGGCGACGTGGCGCCCGAGCCACTCGGACAGGCCGCGCTCGAGATCAGCCCGATCGACGTTGCCGCCCAGACGTTCTCGCTGCAGCACCTTGAGATGGTGCGCGATACGGTCGGCAAGCAGCACCAGCGGCAACTGGTCCTCGGCCTGCCCCCCGCGATGCAGGGTGGGGATGGCCGGGAAGGCGGCTGACGCGCGCATTCGCGAGGCGCACAGCGACACCAGGCCGTTGGCGGCGAGGTCGCGGGCCTGCTCCTCGGTCAGCAGGCAGGCGGTCGGCGGCACCGCTTCGGCGTCCTCCATGGCCGCAAAGCCATCCAGAGCCGGCAACGCGACCTCGGCTTCGCGCCCGCTGCCAGCCGCGGCGGCGGTCCAGCCGCAGCGCGCATGGCAGTCGGCCAGGCGCGCAGCCAGGACCAGCGCGGCGAGTCCCCACAGGCGGTCGGCGCGGGCATGCAGCGGCGCGCGCAGCGGCGGCGGCGGCAGGACCAACGAGACGTGGCGGGCATCGTCGTGCGCGCGCAGCGCCGACCAGGCGGCTGCGTTGCCGGCCAGCGCGGCGGCGGTATCGCCGACCTCGGCCAATCCCGGCCAGACGGCCAGGCCGAGCAGCCCCGGCGCGGCGCCGGCCAGGACGGGGGTGTGGGCCAGGCTGCCGAGGGCGGCGAGGCGGCGCAGCAGCACGGCATCGCGCGCCTGCCCTCCGCACAGCAGGTCGGTGCCCAGCAGCGCCCACGGCCGGCCGCCATGCTGGCCGTACTCGTCGCTGTAGACGGTGCGAAACAGGCCGCTGGCCGATGGATCCGGCGCATCGCCGAGATCTTCCTCCAGTTCCTCGCGTGTCGCCGGCAGCAGGGCCAGCTCGACCCCCTGGCCGACGTGCCCGGCGAGCAGTTCCAACGAGCGCCACAGCGACTCCAGATGACGCGGACCCGGCTGCTCGCGCACCGCTGCAACCAGCGCGTCGATCCGCGCCGCGAGCAGCGCGCGCTCGACCACGGAGGCCGACGCGTCTCGACGGCGGCGCTCCAGCTGCTCCAGGCCCGCGATGCCGGCGATGCAGGCAGCCCGGTCCGGCCCTGCTGGCGCCAGCCATGGCAGATCGAAGCGGACTCCATCGACCTCGCCGGCGACACGCGGGGCGAGCGCGGCGAGCATCGTCGCGACGCCACCCGCCCCGAGCGGGATCGGCTGGCGCTGGCCGAGCGGAGCGGCCAGCCGCCGGCCGGCTGCGTCGGCCAGCACCAGGATGCGGAACGGGAGCTCGCCGTCGGGATCGGCGGTCGGGCTGGCGAGGCGGACGCGGAGCGGGGCGGCGGACACGCGGCCCGGCAGGATCAGCGGCCGAACCGCGGCCGCAAGCGCCCGGAGGCGTCCGTGTCCATCCCCGGGTCAGGCGTTGAGCGGCTGGTCAGCCCTGGGGTAGCTGCCCAGGATCTCGCACACCGCGGCGCCACGCGCCAGTTCGGCGATGGCCTCGGCTATGCGCGCCTCGCGCTGGTGGCCGAGCAGATCGATGAAGAAGAGGTACTCCCAGGCGCGACGTCGGCTCGGCCGGCTCTCGATCTTGCACAGGTTGATGCCAGCCTTGTGGAACGGCGTCAGGCAGTCGTACAGTGCACCCGGACGGTCGCTGACCGCCAACATGACCGTGGTCTTGTCGTCCCCGGTCGGCTGGGCCGCGTGCTGCGGACGCGCCACCACGACGAAGCGGGTCATGTTGTTCGGGTTGTCCTGCAGATCGCTGGCCAGGACCGGCAAACCGAAGGCTTTCGCCGCCTCGTCGGAGCCGATCGCCGCCGCTCCGCTGGCGACCTCGGCGGCGGCACGCTCGGCGGCCTTGGTCGTCGACACGACCTCGACCAGTTCGACCCCTGGCATGTTGTTCGCCAGCCACGAGCGGCACTGGCCGAAGACGGTCGAGCGCGAATAGATGCGTTTGATCGCCGCCCGCTCGACCCCGGACATGAGGTGGTGGCGCACGCGCAGGTGCAGTTCGTTGACGATGCGCACGGTCGAGCCAAGGAAGGCGTCGATGGTGTCGGTTATGGTGCCGTCGGTGGAATTCTCGATCGGCACGACGCCGTAGTCAGCGCGCCCCTTCTCGACCTCGGCGAAGACGGTGGTGATCGCGTCGGATGGGCTGTAGGTGACGCTCTCGCCGAACTTCAACCGGGCGGCGAGGTGGGTGAAGGCCCCGGCCTGGCCGAAGTGGCTGATGGTCAGCGGCCGTTCCAGGGCGAACGAGGCGCTCATCACCTCGCGCCAGATGCCGCGCAGGGCGGCGTCGGGCAGCGGGCCCTTGTTCAGCGCCGCCAAGCGCTTGAACACCTCCTGCTCGCGGTGCGGCACGAAGATCGGCGCACCGGTCGCTGCCTTGGTCTTCCCCACCTCGCGTGCCAGCTCGGCGCGGGCGTTGAGCAGTTCGACGAGACGCTCGTCGATGGCGTCGATGCGGGTGCGGATGGAAGAGAGGTCTGTCATGTTGAAGGAATCGGGTGGGGTCTGGGGAGGGGCGACGGCGGAGGCACGGGGGACAATGGCGAAGCCTGCCCGTGCTGGAGCCCCAAGCCCCTCATCAGGCTAATAGGCGATCTTCTTGATCGTGTACTTGATCGTCCCCATCGGCGCCTTGACCTCGACGATGTCGCCGAGCTTCTTGCCGAGCAGGGCCTGGCCCATCGGACTCGAGGTGAGGATCCTGTTGTCGAGCGGGTCATCCTCGCCCTCGCCCACCAGGAACCAGGTCTCAGCCTTGCCGCGCCCCTCCTGGAGATCGATCTTGGCGCCGAAGGCGACGCGGGAGGTGTCGATCTGGCTCTCGTCGACGACCTGGCAGTTGGCCAGCTTGGTCTTCAGTTCGTTGAGCCGGGCGGTGGTCATCGACATGTCCTCGCGCGCCGCATGGTACTCGGCGTTCTCGCGCAGGTCGCCCTTCTCGCGCGCCTCCTCGATCTGCTTCGCGATGACGGGAATGCGCTGGACGAGCACTTCGAGCTCATCCTGCATCTTGCGCTTGCCTTCGGCAGTCACGGGGATGCCCATGTCGTCTCGCTCCAATGATGCGCGCAGGTCCGTCGGACCTGCGCGCGGTGGTTCAGGCGGTGGCGGCCAGTCGCCCGGTGGCGACGGTGGCGGCCAGGGCGGTCAGCATCGACTCGGTGGTGGGGAAATCAACGCACGCATCGGTGATGCTCTGGCCGTGGACCGGACGGCTGCGGTCCTTGGGCAGGTCCTGCCGGCCGGCGACCAGGTTGCTCTCGATCATCACGCCGAGGATGTTGGTGGATCCCTCCGCCACCTGGGCGCCGACCGCAGCGCAGACCTCGACCTGGCGGCGGTAATCCTTCATCGAGTTGTCGTGCGAGCAGTCGACCATCATCCGGGTCGTCAGCTTGGCCTTGGCCAGGTCGGCCGCGGCGGCGCATACCGAGGCCGCATCGTAGTTGGGCCCCTGTCGCCCGCCGCGCAGGACCAGATGGCAGTCGGGATTGCCGGTAGTGGTGACGATCGAGGCGTGGCCGTGCAGGTCGATGCCGAGGAAATGGTGGGCGTGGCCGGCCGCCAGCATGGCGTTGATCGCCACGCCCAGGCTGCCGTCGGTGCCGTTCTTGAAGCCGACCGGCATCGACAGGCCGGACGCCACCTCGCGGTGGGTCTGGCTCTCGGTGGTGCGGGCGCCGATGGCGGTCCAGGCGACGATGTCGGCGAGGTACTGCGGGGTCACCGGATCGAGCGTCTCCGACGCGGCGGGCAGACCGAGTTCGGCGAGATCCAGCAGCAGCTTGCGGCCGAGCGTCAGACCGGTGTTGATGTCGTAGGAACCGTCGAGGTGGGGATCATTGATCAGCCCCTTCCAGCCGACGGTGGTGCGCGGCTTCTCGAAGTAGACGCGCATGACGATCTCGAGCCGGTCCTTGAGCCGCTCGCGCAGCGGCAGCAGCAGGCGTCCGTACTCCAGGGCGGCCGACGGGCTGTGGATCGAGCATGGCCCGACCACGACCAGCAGGCGGCGGTCGCGGCCGGCGAGGATCTCGCGGATGCGCTCGCGGCTCAGCGCCACGAGGGTCGATGCGCTCTCCGTCAGCGGAAGCTCCGCCTTGACCGTACCCGGCGCGCGAAGCGGCTTGTTGGAGACGACGTGGAGGTTGTCGGTGCGGTGCATGGTGGGCTTCTGAGGGGACTTGGAAAACGCGGAACCCCCGGCCGCGGGGCCAGGGGTTCGGGCGCGCGATGGAAGGCGGCGACCGACCCCTAGCCCGGGGGGGCGAGATACCAGCCGGTAAACCAGAACGGGCGATGCATGGATGGAACCTAGCTGCCGTAGCCGCCTGCGCCAGTCCTGGATCCCGCTCCCTCACCCGCCCAGGTCGGACAGGACGGCGATGACAGCCGAGCGCAGGCCGAAGCCACCGTGGCCGAATTCATCGATCCGCGCCTCTTCGCAGGCCTGTTCGAGCGCAAGGAACTCCGCCACCGGCGCCCCGGACTTGAGCAGGCCCATCAGCCGTACGGCCAGGTCCAGGCATATCCTCCGCGTCGCCTCGGGATGCGTGCGGTTCTGCTTCCAGTACTCGTAGGCATGCTCGCACGCCTCCTGGTTCCGCTTCTGGATCATGCCATCGTCCTATCGCGGAGCGCCAGCAACCGTTCGGCCAGGTCCGGCGGGAAACCCTCCAGCACCAGGTCGACGCCGAACTGCTCGCGCCACAAGCGCATGCGTTCGGGGCTGATGCCGGCCTTGTGCAGGAAGCGGACCTGCCTTGGATCCGTGAGTTCCAGCCCGAGACCACGCAGCAGGCCCGCTTCCAGCGGACGGATGGCCGACACCAGGGCGAGGTCGAGCGCGAGGTTGGGCCGTCCATGCAGGCTGTAGGTCAGGACGCGGTCTTCGCCGACCACGACCCGGGCCCCCTGCATGGCGAAGAATACGACGCCCACGGAGATGCCTGCGCCGATGCCGAGGGCGAGCGGCCAGCCAGGTTGCGCAGCGGCGTCGAGGGCGCGGGTCAGCCAGGCGCCGCTGGCGCCAGCGGCGAGGGCCACGCAGGCGATGAACGCCACCTGTCCGCCGCGCGGACGGGCGCGTTCATCCAGCCGAGGGGACGGCGGCATCGGCGGAAACAGCTGGCACCAGCGTGGTGATCGCCTTGAAGCGTTCCCGCATGCGCTCGATCGAACGTCCCTCGACTGCACGTGCGGCCTGCTTGAGGGCATGGAACACGGCGATGCGGTTGCTACGCCCGTGGCCGATGATGGTCACACCGTCGACGCCGGCGAGCAGCGCCCCGCCGACCAGCGACCAGTGGATGCGGCGGCGGAGGCCGTCGAAGGCCGGACGCATGATCTGGGCCCCGATCTTGGTGCGCAGGCTGGCGTAGATCTCCTCCTTGAGGATCACCATCATCGCCTCGGAGACGCCCTCGCTGGCCTTGAGCAGGACGTTGCCGGTAAAGCCGTCGCACACCACCACGTCGAGTCCGCCGCGGTAGATGTGATGGCCTTCGACGTTGCCGACCACGTTGAGGTTGGTCTTGCGCAGCAGGGCGAGGGTCTCGCTGGTCAGCTCGACCCCCTTGCCGTCCTCCTCGCCGATCGACAGTACGCCGACGCGCGGCCGCTCGATGCCGTAGGAGCTCTCCAGGAACGAGGCGCCGAGCATGGCGAAATCGACCAGATGCTCGGGCTTGTTCACGCTGTTGGCGCCCATGTCGATCACCCAGGTGTGCCCCTTGGGATTGGGCAGCGGGGTGAGGATGCCGGCCCGGCTGACGCCGGGGATGCGGCGCAGATGCAGCTGGGCGGCGGCGACCGAGCAGCCGGTGTTGCCGCACAGGACCATGGCGTCCGCCTCGCGGCGCTTGACCATCTGCGCGCAGCGGTTCATCGAGTCGTTCGGGCGCTCCTTGAGGGCGGTGATCTTCTCGCCCATGCCGATGACCTCGGGAGCGTCCTCGACGCGCACGTTCTTCGGGCTGGCGCCCTCGCGCTTCAGGCACGAACGCAGATCATGCTCACGGCCGACGAGCACGATTTCGTGGTCGGGGTATGCGCGGGCGTAATCGATCGCCCCCTGGACCATGGCCAAGGGGGCGTCATCGCCGCCCATCGCGTCGAGGGCGATCCGGATCATGGACGGTTACTTGGCGTCGGGCTTGGCGTCGCCAGCAGCCGGCTCGTCATCCTTGAACAGCACCTGCTTGCCGCGGTAGAGTCCGGTGCGCAGATCGACCTGGTGGGGCCGATGCACGCTCTTGGTCTGGCGGTCCACCGACAGGGCCGGCGCGCTCATCTTGCGGATGTGCTGATTACGGAGCTTCTTGCGACCGTGGCTGACGCGACGCTTGGGAACTGCCATGGAGACCTCTCAGGTAAGGGCGCGGGAGAGTAAACGGACCCATGGGGAATCAAGACCCCTTTGCCGCCGTTTGAGGTCCCTGGTACCGTTCACGGCGTACCGCAGGTTGCCCGGCCAGCCGGACGGTGAAGGTGGTTCCGTGGACGCAGAACGCCGATCACCCGACGCCGGACGGCATTCCCGCCAGACCCGCTTCCTTCCGATCGGGGAAACCGGCCAGCAGCGTCTGCGCGCCGCCCGCGTCGCCGTGATCGGCGTCGGCGCCCTCGGTTCGGCCGTGGCCGAACTGCTGGCCCGGGCCGGGGTCGGCCGGCTGCGCCTGGTCGACCGCGATGTGGTCGAACTGTCGAATCTCCAGCGCCAGGCGCTCTACGACCAGGCCGATGCCGACGCCGGTCGGCCGAAGGCGCATGCCGCCGCCGCCCACCTCGCCGCCATCGACGCCTCGCTCGAGATCGAGGCCCTCGCCGGGGAGCTGAACGCGGCCAGCGCCGCCGCGCTGATCGACGGCTGCGACGCGGTGGTCGACGGCCTGGACAGCTTCCCCGCTCGCCACCTGCTCAACGAGGCCTGCTGCCGCGCCGGAGTACCCTGGGTGCACGGCGCCGTGCTGGGCGCCTACGGTGTCAGCATGACCGTGCTGCCAGGCTCGAGCGCCTGCCTGCGCTGCCTGCAGGACGAGCCGCCCGCAGCGGCCGACAACCCGACCTGCGACAGCGCCGGGGTGATCGGGCCGGCGGTGCGCCTGGTCGCGGCCTGGCAGGCGGCCGAGACGCTGAAGCTGCTGACCGACCGCGCGGCGGTGCGGCCGGAGCTGTGGAGCTGCGACCTCTGGCGCAACACCTTCCAGCGCGTGCGGGTGCCACGCGATCCGGCCTGCCGCGCTTGCGGGACGCTGGCCGATCACCCTGCGCTGGCCGCCGGCGACGAGCCGGCAATCGTGCTATGCGGCCGCCAGGCGGTGCAGGTACGACGCCCCCCGCCAGGCGATCTGTCCCGGCTCGCAGCCCGGCTCGGTGCCTCCGTCGTGGCGGCCAACGAGGTCTTCGTCCGCTTCAGCGACGGTGCGATGACCGCCACCTGCTTCGCCGATGGCCGCGTCCTGGTACAGGGGAACGGCGATCCGGTCCAGGCACGAGCCCTCTGCGACCGCTGGCTGGGCTAGGGGACGGTTCCCGGCCATGTTGCGGATGGCATCTTGCCCTGGCCTCCCGGGCTTGTCATCATCGCCAGTGAAGGCGGACCCCCGTGGCTGACAGCGCCCTCGAACCGACCCCTGAGCGCCGCAGGACACCCAGCGAAAGCATTTCGCTGTCGCCCAGCGAATTGGAGCAGCTGAAGGGCGACACCGGACGCTTCGACGCCAAGGTCACCTACCGCAAACCCGACGAGCAGACCCCCTCGCTGGCCTATCTCGCGGTGTCGGTCGCCCGGGCCGTCGCGCGCACCGCGCCGCGGGGCCAGGATCCCGATGCCGCCATGGGCAGCGATCGGCTGAGTGCGGCGCAGAAGATCGAGGATCTCGCCGGCTCCAATCCGGCGGACGCCGCGCCGGTCGCCGTGCTGGCGCTCAAGGACCTGGTCCACGATGTCCTGCGCCTGCGCGAACGGGCAGCTCTGCTCAACAGCTCCACGGCCAGCGCCTACTCGGCCCTCAACAGCACCGAGCACAAGCTGATCGAACTGCGCTCGCACCTCGACCGGGTCCTCGCCGCGGTCGCGCGCGCAGCCACCAGCCCGGATGCCGTGCTGCTGGATGCCCACGCATCGCACAGCGCCAGGGTCGCAGCAGCCGAACACGCCCTGTCCGGAAGCCTGAGCCTGGACCAGTCCGGCAGCCCGGACGGGGACCAGCTCCGCCGCGGACTGCTGCAGGCCGAACAGGATGCCGCCACCGCCCGCCGCGAATTGCAGCAGGGCGAAAGCGAGATCGCACACCTGCGCGCCGAACTGGCTGCCGCCCACCAGGCGCTCAGCGACACCGGCGCGGCCGACCGCCGCGTTGCCCAGGCCGAAGCCGCCGCCGCCATCGCCTGCACCGCCCGCGACGAGGCCGAGACGCGCGTCGCCGTCCTCTCCGATGAGCTGGCCCGCACCACCGACGAACGCAACCGTATGGCCGCCGAGGCCACCGCGCAGAGCGAGGAACTGGGCCGCCTGCGCGCCGCCAAGCGCGACAGTCAGGCCCTGGCCGACGCCCTGGCCCGGGTCGGCGAACTGGAGGAGCAGCTGGCCGATGCCGAGGCCCGCGCCCCGACCAGCACGATCAGCGCCGAACTCGACGAACTGCGTGCCGCCAAGCGCGACAGCCAGGCGCTGGCCGACTCCCTCGCCCGGGTCGGCGCGCTGGAAGAGCAGATGTTCGCCGAGAAGGAGCAGGCCGAGCGCCAGTCTGCCGCCCTCTCCGAGCAGCTGGCCCGGGCCCAGGCCGAGGTCCAGTCTGCCGCCAGGCTGCGGGCCGAGGCCGAGACGGCGGCGTTGATGGCTGCCGCTGCCCGCAGCGAGGCCGAAGCGGCCCTGGCCGCCGCCCACGCCGGAACCGGCCGGGCCGCCACCCTGGACGAATCGGCACGGCAGGAGGCAGAGGCCCTGCGGCAGCGGCTTGCCGAGGCCGAGGCCGAGGCCGCCCGCCAGCGCCAGTCCTGCGAAGAGTTGCAGTCCGCCTCCCACACCCTGATCGAAGCCCGCGCCCAGGCCGAGCGGACCGCCCTGCAGGCGATCGCGGCGCAGGATGAACTGGAAGCGGCCCTGATCGCCGCGCGCGCGGAGAGCCAGCGACTGCAGGCCGAGCAGAGCCAGCGTGCCGACGGCGCCGCCAGCGAGGCCGCCGAGGCGCTGCGCATGCAGCTCACCACCCTGGAACGGAGCCGTGCCGCCGAGATCGCCGACCTGGCGGGCAGGCTGGCCGAGGCCGAGGCCGAGACCGCCCGGCAGCGAACCATCGTCGATCAACTGCGCGCCGCCCAGGTCGAGGCCGAGCAGGCGGCTGGTCGCGCCGCCGAAGGCCATCGTGCGGCCCTGGTCGAACTCGCGACCGCCCGCGCCGAGGCCGAGCGCGCCACCGTCGAGGCCGGCGAACGCAGCAAGGCCGAAGCCGCCCTGGCCATCGCCCGTGCCGAATCGGATCGGGCCGCGCAGGACGCCGCCGCCCGCGCCGAAGCCGAGACCGCCCTCGCCGCCGCCCGCGCCGAATGTGAGCGCCTGCGCCGCGAATCGCAGCAGGCCCTGAGCGAGCAGAGCCAGCGCGCCGACGGCGCCCGGGCCGAGATCGCCACCGCCCTCGAACGCCAGCTCACCGAACTCGAAGGCCGCCGGGCCGCCCAGGCCGCCGAGTACGAGCGGCTGTTGGCCGAGACCCAGGCCGAGGTCGCGCGCCACCGCGATGCCACCGACCGCCTGCAGGCCGCAGCCCAGCGTGCCGCCGACGCGCGCGCCCGTCTCGCTGCGGCTGCTGCCGCCGCCCAGGTCCGCCTGGCCGCCGCCGGCGAGGAGGCCGGTCTCGATGCGGTGCCGGGCGTCCTGCGCGGCTGCGCCGAGACCCTGCGCGCCCTGCCCCCAGATGGCGATGGCGACGACGCCCCGGCTCTTGCAGGCCTGGAGGCCGCGACCACCGCCGTCGCCGGCCTGCTCGCCGCCGCCCAGCGCAGCGCCGGCCAGGCTCGTAGCGAAGCCGCCGCCGCCCTGGCCACGAGCGAGGCCGCTGAACAGCGCCTGCAGCACGCCAGCGCCCGCGCAGCCACGGCCGAAGCCCGCGCCGCCGAGGCCGAGGGCCGCAGCGAATCCGCCCTCGCCGCCCGCGACCAGACACGCGCCGAACTCGAACAGCTGGCCGCCCGCCTGGCCGCCGGCGAGGCCGCCCTGGCAGCGGCGCGGACCGAGGCCACCGCAGCAGCAGCCAGTGCGGCCACGGCGCTGGCCCTCGCCCGAGACGAGGCCGCCGCCCTGTTGGTGCGGGCCGAAGCCGGCGAACGGGAGCGTGACGGCGCCCGCAGCCTCGGCGAGGCGCTGACCCGCGATCTGGCGGCCGGCGCCGGCGCAGCAGGGCGACTGCACAGCCTGCTGCGCGACCTCGCCGCAGCCGCCGGACTGCCCGATGAGCTGGCCGCCGAACCGCTTGCGGCCTGCGCCGACGGCAGCGCCGCCGAGACCGCCGCCGCCCTGCGCAACCGCCTGCTCAGCGCCAGGGCGCGGCTGCCGGAACTCGAGCAGGAGCTGGCCGCGGCCCGCGCCGCCACCGAGGCCGCCGCCACCCGCGCAGATGCCCTCGAACGCGAACTCGCCGCGCTGGTCCAGGCCCGCGACACCGCGCTGGCCGAACGCGATGGTGCCCGCGCCGAGACCGCCGCCGTGCAAGGTGAGCTCGTCGCCGCCCGCGAGCAGCTGGCGGCACGCACCGCCGAACTCGCCGCCACCCGCGAGCAGCTGGCGGTGGCCGAGGCGACCATTGCCACCGTCGGCGCCGAGGCGGCCCGCGTGCCGCGGCAGGCCGAGCAGCTCGCCACCCTCGGACGGGAACGCGATGACCTCGTCTCGCGCCTGGCCAGCGAGGGCGCCCGGGCCAGCGCCGCCGAAGGGGCGGTCGACGAACTGCTCGATGCCGCGCGCACCGCTGCTGCAGCTGCGGCGGCGGCGCTCGACCGTTTCGGCCTGCTCGACGCCGGTGATTCGCGCCGCCTGACCCGCGCCACCGTGCGCCTCGACCAGGCCGAGGACTCGGTCGCCGCCTCGGCCGGACTGGGCCGCGAGCTGCTGCAGCGCGCCACGGGCCAGATCGCCGACCTCGCCGACCGCCACCAGACAATCGACCTCGAACGCCTGTCCCTGCGTGACCGCGGCATCGCCCTCGACAGCGACCTCGCCGCCGCGCGAGCCACCGCCGCCGCGCTGGAAGAGCGCCTCGCCGCAGCCGAGCGCCTCGCCGCCGGCCTGCCGCCAGCCCAGGCGCTGATCGGCGAACTGGAGAGCGAGCTGGCGGTGCTGCGCGGCCGGCTCGAGGAGTCGCTGCGCGCCGCCGAGTCCGAGCGCCGCGACACCGCCGTCGCCCAGGCCACCGCCCTGGCCGAGGCCGAGGCGCGCAGCGACGGCGCCCGGGCCGGGGCCGCCGAGGCCGAAACGCGCGCCGCGCAGGCCCTGGCCACGGCCGACGGCTACCGTCTCGCCGCCGATGCAGCGGCCGAGCGCCTGGCATCGGTTGAGGCCGAGGCCGCGGCCCGCCTGGCCGCGGTCGAGGCGGTGATCGCCGAGCGCGACTCGACCATCGCCGAGCTGACCACCGCCGTCGATCAGGCACGCAGCGAACGCGGCGAGGCCGTCGGCCTGGCGGCACGCCTGCGCGCCCTCGACCAGCATCTCGCCGCGGCGCAGCGCGAGAACGCCCGCCTGGCAGCCGAACGCACACAGCCCGCGGCGGCCGATCCCGCGACCACCGCTGCGCTGCACGCCGCCGAGCACCGTACCCGCGGCCTCGAGGCGGCCCTGGCCGAGGAGCGCGTCCGCGCCGAGGCTCTGGTCCGCGCGCGCGAGCGCGCCGCCGCCGACTGGCAGCTGCGCTTCGAGCGCCTGCAGGCCGAGCTGACCGCCGAGCGCAACCGTCTCGCCGACCAGGAGACCGCCCTCGCCAGCGCCCGCGCCGAGCTGGCCGGCGCCAAAGCCCGCCTCCGTTCCCTGACTTCCTCCGAACCGACCAGGTGATCCACATGAACTCCGCCAACAAGACCCGCACCACCCTCGTCAGCGACGCAGGCAACCCCCTGCCGCCCGCCGGCGACGAGCTCAGCGCCCTGCGCGTGCAGCACGAGCAAGAGGAGCAGGCGACGACGGCCCTGCTCGACCAGCTGCACCAGGCGCACCGCGGACTGTCCTCGTTGGCCAAGCGGCTGAAGGCGGCCGAGACCCGCCACGAGGGCGAGGTCGTGCGCAGCGCCACCCTGCTGGCCCAGGCCAAGGCCGCGGCCGAGGCCGACGCCGCCGATGCCCACACCGACCGCGACCGGCTGGCCGCCGGGGTCGACCAGCTGGCCCAGGCGGTGCGCGGCCTGGCGCAATCCGCAGCCGCCGTCACCGACCCCCTGCTGCCGCTGGTCGAGGGCGACGAGGCCGGCACCTGGGAGGCGCGCCGCGAAGCCGTAGCCCGCACAGCTGAACGTCCCGCCGCACCAAGCGATGCCGCCGCCGTCGGGCTGGCGGTCGGCGCGGTCAAGGAACTGGTCGAGGCCATCGCCTCGCGCGCCAAGGTGCAGACCAACCGCGTCCAGCTGCTGCGCACCCACGTCGACGAGCTGCAGGCCGACGCTGCCGCCCGCGAGCAGGAGGCCGCCGAGCTGAAGAGCACGATCGCCGCCACCCAGGCCGATGCCGTCCGCACCCGTAGCGAACTCGACGAGAGCAAGCGCACCTGCTCGACACTCGGCGAAGATCTCGACCAGCACCGCCTCAAGCTGCAGCGCACCACCACCTCGTCGCTGGAGAAGGAGGCGCAGCTGCTGCGCGAGCGCGAGCAGCTGGAGAAGGACCTCGCCGCCGCCCGCAGCCAGGCCAATGACGCCCAGGCCAAGGTCCGCGACCTCAACGGCCTGCTGCGCAAGGCCGAGCGCTGCGGCGCCGACCTCTCGCGCATCGTCGTCGACATCGCCGACGCCGACCTCGAGGCCGGCCGTTCCGACCGCCTGCCCGCCCTGGCCCCGGCCCGCGACGAGATCGCCGACCTCAGCCGCGACGCTGCCAACTCGATGGACGACGAGATCGACGGACTGTTCCGCCAGGATCTCGGCGAGGACCTGGTCTCCGCCGCGCGCGCCGCCGGCGAGGCGCTCGGCGCCCGCCGCCGCGCCCTGGCCGAGCAGGCCGACGCCGGCGAAGCCAAGGCCGCGCAGCTGACCAGCGAACTCGCCGCCAAGGTCGCTGAACTGGAGCGCGCCGCCGAACGCGCCCGGGCCGACGGCGCCGAGCGTGAGCGCATCGAGGCGCAGCTGGCCGCCACCCGCAGCGAACTGGAGCAGCGCGACCGCGAGCTGGCCGAACGCGGCCGCGAGGCGACCGCGCTGAAGGCCGACCTGGCCAAGGGCGCCAGCCAGATCGCCGACCTGGTCAACAAGCTGGAGCAGGCCAAGGCCGTGCGCCTCGATCTCGAGCGCACCCAGACTGAGCTCGCCGGCGTGCGCAAGGATCTCGAGGCGGCCAACGCCCGTTCCGCGCAGCTGGCGCAACTCGGCGCACAGCTCGCGCGCCAGCTGGTCGAACTGGCCGGCGCCGCCGACAGCAGCCTGGCGGTCGCCGGGCTGAAGGCCGAGGGCTCGGTCAGCCGCCTGACCCGCACCGTCACCCGCCTCGAAGGCGAGGCCGGACGTTCCGACGCGATCGCCTCGGCCAAGGCCGCGATCGAGGTCGCCGACAAGCTCACCGGCCGGCTGTCGCAGCTCGGCGCCGAGCTGACCCGCCGCGGCGAGACCATCGCCGCGACCGAGAAGTCGCGCGACGAGGCCAACACCAAGCTCGCCGAAACCGTCCGCGCCGCCCAGGCCAAGGACGACCAGATCCGCAAGATGACCGAGGAGCTGGCCGACCTGCAGCAGGCGGCCAAGCGCGGCGCCGTGGCCGCCGAACGTCTGGCGGTGCGTGAGCAGGAGCTGGGCGCCGCCCAGGCCGAGCTGGTCCGGCTCAAGGACCAGGTCCGCCAGGCCACCGCCGCGGTCGAGGAGCTGCGCGCCCGTGGCGAGGACACCTCGGCTTCGCAGGCGCGCGAGATCGCCGACCTGCGCCGCCGCCTCGGCGACGAGCAGAAGGCCCGCCGCACCGCCGAAAGCACCGCCGCCGAACGCGCCGAGCAGGGCGAGGCTCAGCTCGCCACCCTGCGCGCCAAGGCCGAGCAGCTGACCGCCGCGGTCGAGGAGCGCGAAGAACGCCTGGTCGCCGCACGCAGCGCCCAGGACGAGGCCTCCGAGGCCCGCGCCCGCGGCGCCGAGCTGCAGGGCCGGGTCGAGTCGCTGACCCGCGAACTCGCCGCCGCCACCGACCGCGCCCGCCGTCTGGAAGCCGAATCGGAAACGCGTCCGGCCGGCGCCAGCGCCGAGGACCTCACCGCCGCCCGTGGCGAACGCGACGCCCTCGCCGCCAAGCTGCGCTCGCTCGAGCGCCGCCACGCCGACGAGTCGGCCGCCGCCGCCAGCCTCAAGGCCCAGGCCGACGGCCTGCGCCGCAAGCTCGACGAGCGCGAGCCCACAGCAACGAGAAAAGCGAACTACAGAAGCGCTATGACGATGCCGCCGACAAGGTACGCCGGCTGGAGGAGCGGCTCGCCGGGCTGCAGGCGAAGGTGAAGACGCTCACCTCGTTGTGAGGCGTCCCGCCGAGGCGAGGATCACGGCATGGACCCCCTGTTCGCCCTGATCTCCGGATCGTGGTACTACAGCATCATCCTCGCGCTGCAGGTCCTCTGCGTCATCCATGTGCTGAAGAACCGCCGCGAGCTGTACTGGATCTGGATCATCCTGATCCTGCCGGTGATCGGTTGCGGCATCTACGTGTGGGCGCATGGCGGCCTGTCGGCGA
>JAIFKN010000118.1 GCA_020049615.1 bacterium
GGCGCCGAGGCCATCGCTCCAGACGGCGGCCAAGCCGGCGCGACCCGAGACCACGCCGGTTCCACCGCCGCCGGTCGCCTCCGCGGTTCCACCGCCGGCACCACCTGCGACCCCGGCCCCGGCGGCCCCGGCGGCGCCGGCCGAGGCGCCAGTGGCGACGCCCCCGGCGCTCGAGGTCCAACCGCAGGCGCCGGCTCCGCCGGTCGCGCCCCCGCCAGCCCAGGAGAGCGCGCTGGCGGACTGGTCGATCCCCTGGGAGCTGGATTGGGCGGAGCCCGAACCTCCGCCCGCGGCGGTGGCGTTCAACATCCTGCCCACACCCGAGCCGACCGCAGCTGGCCTCTCCTGGTCGCGCCGGGAACCGGGCGTGCTGCTGACCTGGGATATCAATTCGGTGCGCGTCTCGACCAACGGCGGCATCGCCTGGACCCAGGCCTGGAGCGGCCCGCAGCCGGAAGGCGGCTACACCTCGCCGGGACGGGCGGCGACCTGGGGCGGCAGCAGCGTACTGCTGCCGACCGGGCTGGGCGGAGCCTTGCTGTCGAACGACGGCGGACGTTCGTTCAGGCCGCTGGCGCGGCCGAACCTGCCCGGGACGGACGGCGCCGATGCGCTCAGGCCCAGCCGGCGCACCCTGCTCGCCGACGGGGCGTTGGCCCTGCTGGCGGAGCAGGGGCGGCGAACGCTCGTCCACATGTCCCGCAGCGGTGGCGTGAACTGGCAGCTCGCCGCTTCCGGCGACACGTCGATCGACGAGCTCGTGCCGCTGGCCAAGGGCTTCGGCCTGCTGCGCAAGTCCGGTCTGACGGTGGAATACGCGGCGACGGTCGATTCGGGCTGGTCGCGCATCGGCCGCAACAGCCTCTACGCCGTGACGTCGTTCCATTATGGCGGGGCCATGCATCTGCTGACCACCGACGGCTCGCTGGCGCGGCTCTCGGCGCGCGATGGCCTGCGCACCGTCCGCCTGCCCGGCATGCCGATGCGCGAGCCGGTCGGCTTCGCCATCGATCCCCGTGACGCCCGGCACCTGCTGGTGGCCGACGCCAGCCTCGGGCTGCTGCGCAGCGTCGATGGGGGTCTGACCTGGCAGGGCTCGACCTGGCGCTTCTCCAGCCGCATCACCGCGCTCGACCTGGTGGGACGCCGGCGACCGCGCCTGGCCGTGCTGACGTCACGCAGCCTGGTGCTGATCGATCTCGACAACCGCCTGGGGGACCACTTCCGGCCCCTCGCCGATCCGGGCGAGGCCCTGCGCCGGATCGATCTGCCCGGCCTGGCGAGCACCGTCCCGGTCGGCGTCGGAGTCCGTCAGCCCGAGGCGCGCAGCCTGGTCGCCTGGAGCTATGGCCAGGCCTGGATGAGCCAGGACGGCGGCGGCAGCTGGACCCGCTCGGAATTCCAGGCGCCAACCAGTCCCGACCTCGCCGCCATGCCGACCTGGGACGGCAAGGGGACCCGCATGATCCTGCCGGTGGCGGCCGATCTGGCCCTGATCGGGGATGTGGCGGGAGGGCAGTTCCGGCCGCTCGCGCCGCCCTGGGGTCGGACGGCGGACGCCGCCTACGCCATCCCGCCGGCCATCCGGTCCGAGGGCCTGATCGTCGCCGGCTGGGCGCCGCAGGGCGCGCGCACCGGCGACGGCAAGACCCTGCGGGTGTGCACGACCCGGGACCTCGGACGCACCTGGACCGAGGAGCGCAAGGTGGCGATGCGGCAGTGGCGGGTAGTCGATCCGGACATGCCGCTGCTGGCCTCGTCCGACAATGACGGCCTGGTCATCAGCCCCGACTACGGTCGAAACGAGCGCGTCCTCGAAGCAGCCGGGCGCTATTCGGCCGGTCCGATCTGGTGCCTGGTCGGCCGGCAGCTGTGGTGGATCGACCGCGGCTGGAGCCGGGTGACCGCCTTCGACCTCGACGCCCAGCGTCAGCGCAGCCAGGCGATCCGCGCCCCGGGCGCCAGCGAGGAGTACTCGTACTACCGCAGCATGACGGTGGACCCGCGCGACCCGCAGCGCATGTGGGTCGGTGACTACGCCTTCGGGCTGATCTTCAGCGACGATGGCGGCCGCACCTGGAGGATGATGGACGGCTCGGTCGGGTCCGCCATCAGCAGCCAGATCCGCTTCGTCGGCGAACCCCAGCCCCACCTGCTGCTCGGCGGCCAGGGCTGCCTCTGGCGCCTCGACGCCGGCGCGGCCGGCGCGGCGCTGTTCGACCGGCCCTGCTTGGTCATCCCCTGAGCGCCGCCGCGCCGCGCGCCAGGCTCTGCGCGATCGCCTCGACCTCGGCTGCGGTCGTGCCGATCCCCAGCCCGACACGCACGCTGTTGCCGGCTGCTTCGCGCCCGTCCCAGCCCATCGCGCGCAGCACGTAGCTGCCGTGGCCGCCGCTGCAGGTCGAGCCGCCGCTGACCGCGATCTCCGACTGCGTGCCGAGCCAGCCCGCGGGCAGGCCGGGGACGGTGAGCATGCTGGTGCCGGGGATGCGCGCGGTCCCGCAGCCCTGCACCACGATGCCGGGGATCAGCGCCCGCACCCGCGCCTCCAGCGCGGCGGTCAGGCCGAAGAGATGCGCGGCCCGCGCGGCCAGGTCCGCCCGCGCCGCGGTGCAGGCGGCGGCGAAGCCGGCGATGCCGGGCAGGTTGTGGGTGCCGGGTCGCAGGTTGCGTTCCTGGCCACCGCCGTGCAGCAGCGGCGACAGGCCGAGGCCGCGCCGCAGCCACAGCGCGCCGCAGCCCTGCGGGCCGTAGACCTTGTGCCCGGTGCAGGCCAGGGCGTCGACGCCCAGCGCCGCGACATCGACCGGCACCTTGCCCAGGGCCTGGGTCGCATCGCACACCGTCAGCACGCCGCGGGCGCGGGCCAGCGCCGCCGCCACCGCGACGTCGTGCAGCACCCCGGTCTCGTTGTTGGCCAGCATGAGGCAGAGCAGCCCGGTGCGTGCGTCGAGCGCGGCGTCGAGTTGCGCCGGATCGAGGCGGCCCTGGCCGTCGACCGGCAGCTCGACCACCTCGGCCCCGGCCTCGCCCAGGCGCCGGAGCGGTTCGAGAATGGCGGGGTGCTCGGTCGCGCAGGTGACGCAGCGCGGCCGGGCCGTCAGCAGCCGCTCGCCCAGGCCGAGCACCGCGAGATTGCACGCCTCGGTCGCGCCGCTGGTGAAGACGACCTCCTCCGGTCGGGCGCCCAGCAGTGCCGCCACCTCGCCGCGCGCGGCATCGATGCGCGCCAGGGCCCGCCGGCCGAAGGCGTGCTGCTTCGATCCGGGATTGCCCCACTCCCCGCGCAGCGCCTGCGTCATCGCCTCGATCACGGCTGGCAACGGCGGGGTGGTCGCGTTGTGGTCGGCGTAGATCATGGCATTGGCCCAGGGGTTGTCCCATTGCCCCAGGGGTTGGGGGTCAGGGTCGTGACGCGGGTGCCTTCTGAACGGTATGCGGGCGAGTGGAGGGGTGGCGCAGACGAGGTCCAGGACCATCCTGTACCCACGGCCCTAACCCCTAACCCCTGACCCCTGGGGCAATGATGCCAGCCCAGCACCACATCGACGCCGCCTGGAAGTCCTACCGCCAGGCCAAGCCGAGGCAGGGCATCGAGCATGCCGGTCGCGCCGTGGAGGCCGACCACGAGGATGGCGAATCCTGGTACGTCCTCGCCTGCAACCTCGAACGCGGCGGGCGCCTGCGCGAGGCCGACCGCGCCTTCGCCCGCGCCGCGCGGACGAAGCAGCGCGCGGTCGGGGCGCCGTGGCGGGTGACCTGGGCCCGCTTCCAGCGCTCGGTCAAGGCCGCGGCCGGCGCCCTGCCGCCCGAGCTGCGCGCCGCCCTCGACGAGGTCACGCTGGTGATGGCCGACTACGCCGAGCCGTACCTGATCGAGGACTACGACGAGCCCGAACTGATGGGCCTGTTCGAGGGCGCGGTGCGCGGCGAGCGCGGTGGCATCCACGGCCTGGTCAGCCCGCGCATCCATGTCTGGCGGCGCAGCCACGAGCACGCCTGCGGCTCGTCGCAGCAGCTCGATGAGGAGATCCGCCAGACCCTGCACCACGAGCTGGGCCATTACCTCGGTTATGATGAGGATGGGCTGGAGAGGCTGGGCATGGACTGAGGCACGCCGGCCGCTGGCCCCTCAGATGCCTTCGCCCAGCCGCTCCGCGAGGAACTCGTTCAGCCCCGCCTTGCGGATCTTGGCCTGGGTCGTCCCTACGTCGTACTTCAGGCGGTGGAAGGTCATCGTCTCGCCGTCGATGGTGGCGAAGCTGGCGCGCACGTCGCGGTCGCGGGGCTGGCCGACGCTGCC
Source organism: bacterium (assembly GCA_020049615.1). The sequence goes on from JAIFKN010000118.1 coordinate 4,304, forward strand.
GACGCAGACGTAGGCCTTGTGGCCTTTGGGCAGGCGGAACTGCCGGTGGCCGTCGTGCGGCACCATGATGCCGACCGTGGTGGCCATGAACGGAGTGTGGTTGTGGCCGGCGAAGCAGATGTCGAAGCCGCTGAAATCCTTGTTCAGCGTGTCGATCATCTGCTGCGCCTCGATCGGATTCTCCGACCGGATCGTAGATCGAGCCGTGCACGCACAGCAGGCGATCCTGCACCGCGAACGGCTTCCTGGCCCTGAACCAGTCCCACAGCTCGCGTTCCGGCTGCAGCTGCTGCCGCGTCCAGTTGATCGCCTGGGCGGCGTGCGGGTTGAAGCGGTGCTTGCCGGTGACCAGGGCCTCCTCGTGGTTGCCCATCAGGCTGATCTTGAAGCGCTGCGCCGCGATGGTGGCGACCGCGAGGGGATCGGGGCCGTAGCCGATGACGTCGCCCAGGCAGAGGTACTGCTTCACGCCCAGCGCTTCGCAGCGCTCGAGCACCACCGACAACGCCTCCCAGTTGGAGTGGATGTCCGACAGGATGGCGATCACGGCTTCAGCGCCTTCTGCAACCCGGTGCTGGTCGGCCCGGTGTAGCCGGGCAGCCCGCCCTCGGCGACCTCGCGCCACAGCTTGGCCACCGTCGGCACATGCAGGCCGATCACCGTCTCGATCGCGCCCTGCAGCTCGACCACGAAGCGGTCGGCCTTCTCCTGGATGGCGTAGCCGCCGGCCTTGCCCACGCCCTCGCCGCTGGCGGCGTAGTCGGCGATCTCCTGCGCCGACAGCGGACGCATGGTGACGCGGGCGGTGCTGAGCGCGACCGCTTCGAGGTCGCTGCCGGCGCGCCACAGGCAGTGCGCGGTCATGACCTGGTGGGTGGTGCCGCTGAGCCTGGCCAGCATGGCGGCGCAACCGGCGGCGTCGGCCGGGCTGCCCAGCACCTCGCGGCCGAGGGCGACGACGGTGTCGGCGCCCAGCACGATGCCGCCGTCGGGTACGCCCTGGGCCCCGCGCGCCTTGGCCCGCGCGCGCTCGATCGCCAGGGCCTGCGGCACCGGCGCGACGATGTCGTCCTCGCGGCAGCCGCTGGCGACGATGGTGAATCGGACCGCGGCGCGGGTCAGCAGAGTCGCGCGTTGCGGGCTTTGGCTCGCGAGGTACAGCACAGCCCCAGCCTAGTCCGGTCGGACGGGCAGGGCAACAGGAGGATGCATGGCTCGCCAGACCGACGCCCCGATCAGCGGCCCCCGTTCGCGCCGCGCCTTCGCCGCCGCCAGCCGCGTCATCCCCGGCGGGGTCAACAGCCCGGTGCGGGCGTGGAAGCGCCTCGGCGGCAACCCGCCGTTGATCGCCCGCGGTGCGGGCGCCGTGATCACCGACCTCGACGGCCGGCGCTACGTCGACTACGTGCTGTCGTGGGGCCCGCTGCTGCACGGCCACGCGCATCCGCGCGTGCTGCGCGCGGTCGTCGACGCGGCGAAGCGCGGCCTCGGCTTCGGTGCCCCGACCGCGGCCGAGACCGAGCTCGCCGAGCTGCTGTGCTCCGCCCTGCCCTCGGTGCAGCAGGTCCGCCTGGTATCCAGCGGCACCGAGGCGTGCATGAGCGCCCTGCGCCTGGCCCGCGCCGCGACCGGCCGCGAGCTGGCGATCAAGTTCGACGGCTGCTACCACGGCCATGCCGACCAGGTCCTGGTCGCCGCCGGCTCGGGCTGCGCGACGCTCAACACCCCGGACAGCGCCGGCGTGCCGACCTCGGTGTCGGGCCTGACCATGAGCTGCCCGTACAACGACGCCGGGGCGGTCGAGCGCCTGCTGCAGAAGCGCCGCGGCCAGGTCGCGGCGGTGATCGTCGAACCGGTGGCCGGCAACATGGGCCTGGTGCTGCCGAAACCGGGCTTCCTCGAGGGTCTGCGCCAGCTGTGCAGCGCGCACGGCACGCTGCTGATCTTCGACGAGGTGATGACCGGCTTCCGCGTCGGCTGGGGCGGCTGGCAGGTGGTCACCGGCATCCGCCCCGACCTCACCTGCCTGGGCAAGGTCATCGGCGGCGGCCTGCCGGTGGCGGCCTACGGCGGCGCCCGCGACCTGATGGCGCACCTCGCCCCGCTGGGCGCCTGCTACCAGGCCGGCACCCTGTCGGGCAACCCGGTCGCGGTCGCCGCCGGCCTGGCGACGCTGAAGCTCGCTGCGCGCCCCGGCTTCTATCCGCGCACCGCCGCCCGCCTCACCCGCCTGATCGACGGGCTGCGCGCCATCGCCGCGCGGCACGGGGTGGCGGTGCAGTTCAGCCAGGCCGGCACCATGTGGGGTTATTACCTCACCGATCAGCCGGTCACCGACTGGACCAGCGCCCAGCGGCAGGATGACGCCCGCTGGCGCCGCTTCGTCACCGCCATGTACCGCCACGGTGTGTACCTGGCGCCGAGTCCGTACGAGGCCGCGTTCTGGAGTTCTGTGCACACGCAACGCGATGTGCAGCAGACG
>JAIFKN010000142.1 GCA_020049615.1 bacterium
CCGCCGAAGAGGCCGATCTTGCCGCCCTTCACGTAGGGCGCGAGCAGATCGACGACCTTGATGCCGGTGGTCAGGATCTCGGTCTCGGGGTTCAACTCGGCGAACTCCGGGGCCTTCTGATGGATGGCGCGGCGCGGGCAGGCGGCCGTCACCGGGTCGCCGTTGTCCACCACCTCGCCAAGCACGTTGAAGATGCGGCCGAGGGTCTCGTCGCCCACCGGCACGCTGATCGGGGCGCCGGTGTCGCGCACGCTCTGGCCGCGGACCATGCCGTCGGTCGTCGACATGGCGACGGCGCGGACGCGGTTGCGACCGAGGTGCTGCTGGACCTCGGCGACGACCCGCGTGCTCTTGCCCGAGGCGGGATCGAGGACATCGAGTTCCAGCGCGCTGTACACGGCGGGCAGCTGCTCGAACTCGGCGTCGAGGGTGGAGCCGATGACTTGGACGACGGTGCCGGTGTTGCTCATGTGGTTCTCTGCGTTTCGAGGTTCAAGCCATCGCTTCGACGGCGCCAGTGATCTCCGCGATCTCCTGGGTGATCTTGCCCTGGCGACCGCGGTTGTAGACGAGGGTCAGCGACTTGACCATGTCGCCAGCGGCGTCGGTGGCGTTCTTCATCGCCAGGCGGCGGGCGGCGTGCTCGGCGGCGGTGGTCTGCAGCGAGAAGGCGTAGAGCTCTGCGCGCACCGCGCGCGGCACCAGCGCCGCGAAGAGGACCTCGGGGTCCTCGTTGAAGATGTAGTCGGGCTTGGCACCGGTGGCCGGTCGGGCGCCGGACAGCGCCTTGCCGCTGCCATCATCCTCGTGCTTGGTGCCGGCAGGGAGCAGGGTCTGGGCCCGCACTTCCTGTCGACCGGCGGAGAGGAAGCGGGCGAACACGACTTCGACCAGGTCGCAGGTGCCAGCAAGGAAGCTGTCGATCGCCGCGGCAGCGAGCTTCTCGCAGGCATCGTAGTTGGCCTGGCCAACGATCCTGGTGTGCGTCTCCGCGACCTCCTCGCCGAAAAACTGCAGCGTGGTCGCGCCCTTCTTGCCCAGCGCGATGAAGCGCACAGTACGGCCCTGGGCACGGTGGAACTTGGCCCGTTCCAGGGCCTTGGCCACCAGGTTGCCATTGAACGAGCCGCACAGACCGCGATCGGACGCCATCAGGTAGATGGAGACGGTCTTGACCGGGCGTTCCTTCATCAGCGGATGCTTGTCGACGTCGCTCATCGCGCCGGACAAGGCTTCCATGAGGTTGAGCAGCGTGCGCGAGAAGGGGTAGGAGGCGTTCGCCGCGTCCTGCGCCTTCTTGAGCTTCGCACTCGACACCAGTTCCATGGTGCGCGTGATCTTGCGCGTATTGGTCGCGCCCTTGCGGCGCTTGCGGATGTCGCGGAGGTTGGCCATGGGTCGGTCCGGCTGAGCGCCTTACTTGGCCTTTTCCTTGAACAACGTGCGGAAGCGCTTGGTCGCGTCCTTGACCCGCGTGTCGATCTCGGGGCTGAACTCGCGCGCCTTGGCCAGCTCGGCCAGCACCGTGGCGTGCTCGGTGTGCATGAACTTGATGTAGTCGGCCTCGAAGGCGCCGACCTGCTCGATCTCGACGTCGTCGAGCATGCCTTCACCGGCGCCCTTGATGACCAGGACCTGGTCGATCACGTCCATCGGTGCGGCCTGGCCCTGCTTGAGCAGTTCGACCATGCGCGCGCCGCGGTCGAGCTGGCGCTGGGTCGCCGGGTCGAGCTCGGTGCCGAGCTGCGAGAAGGCCTCCAGCTCGCGGTAGGCCGCGAGGTCGAGCCGGAGCGTACCGGCGATCTTCTTCATCGCCTTGATCTGGGCGTTGCCGCCGACGCGCGACACCGAGATGCCGACGTCGACCGCGGGGCGCTGGCCGGCGTTGAACAGGTCGGGCTGCAGGTAGATCTGCCCGTCGGTGATCGAGATCACGTTGGTCGGGATGTAGGCCGACACTTCGCCTTCCTGCGTCTCGATGACCGGGAACGCGGTGAGCGAGCCGCCACCAAGCTTGTCGGAGATCTTGGCCGCGCGCTCGAGCAGGCGCGAGTGCAGGTAGAACACGTCGCCGGGGTAGGCTTCGCGGCCGGGTGGGCGGCGCAGCAGCAGCGACATCTCGCGATAGGCGGCGGCCTGCTTCGACAGGTCGTCGTAGGCGCAGAAGGTGGCGAAGCCACGGCCGCCGTCCTTGACCGGGCACTGCACGTACTTGCCGTCGACCAGCTTCGGTTGCCCGTTCTCGTGCAACCAGGTGTTGTACATGAAGTACTCGGCCATGGCCGCGCCGGAGTAGGGCGCAAGGTACTGCATCGGGGCGGGCTGCGAGGCGCTGGCATCGATGACGATGGTGTAGGCCATCGCGCCTACGGCTTCGAGCTGCTTGACGATGGCGGACACCGTCGACTGCTTCTGGCCGATGGCGACGTAGACGCAGACGACGCCCTTGCCCTTCTGGTTGATGATGGTGTCGACGCAGATCGCGGTCTTGCCGGTCTTGCGGTCACCGATGATCAGCTCGCGCTGGCCGCGGCCCACCGGGATCATCGCGTCGATGCACTTCAGGCCGGTCTGCAGCGGCTCGTGCACGCTGCGGCGGTCGGCCAGGCCGGGCGCCGGGCTTTCGACGCGGCGGGTGCCCTCGTTCTTGATCGGGCCCTTGCCATCGAGCGGACGGCCGAGCGCGTCGACCACGCGGCCAAGCAGAGCCTGGCCGACCGGCACCTCCAGCACGCGCTTGGTGCGGCGGGCGATCATGCCCTCCTTGAGCGTGACGTAGTCGCCGAGCACCACGGTGCCGACCACGCCCTCTTCGAGGTTGAGGGCCAGGCCGAAGGCGCCATTCTCGAACTCGACCATTTCGCCGGCCATGACCCCGGAGAGGCCGGTGATGCGGGCGATGCCGTCACCGACCATCACCACGGTACCGACCTCGTCGACCACCGGCTGGGCGCCATAGCCCGCCAGCTGGTTGCGGATCACGCTGGACATCTCATCGGCGCGGATCTTCATCACAGAGGTCACTCCTTCGCCCACAGCGCATCGCTGATGGGCGCATTGATCATGCGGTTGTGCATCTCGCGAAGCTGACGCTTCACGCTGGCATCGACGAGTCGGTCGCCGACGCGGACGGTGGCCCCGCCGATCAGGGCGGGATTGACGACGACGGTGACGACCGCCTTGCCGCCGACCGCGGCGGTCAGGCGGGCTTCGAGATCGCCCTGCAGCGGACGGGCGCTGACCACGCGGACGCGCACCAATCCGGCGGCGTTCTCGGCGCGACGGACGGCCTCGCGCAGAATGGCGGGAGCCTCGGCCAGGCGGTTGCGGTCGACCAGCAGGCGCAGCAGGTCGATGACCTCGCGCGGCTGGCCGCCAAGCACGGCGGCAAGCGCCTCCTTGGCGCGCGACTTGCCGATGCGCGGATCGTCGAGCGAGGCGAGCGCGGCGGGGGTCAGCGCATCAGCCAGGGCGCGGCAGCTCTCGACCACGGCCTGTTCGACGCCGCGGCTCTGCGCGACCTCCAGCAGGCCCTGGGCATAGACGCCGGGAACGGTGGCGGGGGTGGCCATGAGCTAGCGCTTGCCCGCCGCTTCGTAGGCGTCGATGGCCTGCTTGACCAGTTCGCCCTGGCGGGCGTCGTCAAGCCGCTGGCCGATGATCTTGGCGGCGACGTCGGTGGCGATGTCGGCAACCTCCTGGCGCAGGTGGACGATGGCGGCGTGGCGCGCCGCCTCGATGTCCTGCAGGGCGCGCTGGCGCATCGCCTCGACCTCGGCCCGCCCCTTCTCGACCAACGCATCCTTCGACTGCTCGGCCTCCATGCGCACCCGCGTCATCGTCTGGGTGGTCTGGTCCTCGGTGGCGCGGATGCGCCGTTCGAGGTCGGCCTGCAGGGCCTTGGCCTTGGCGTTCAGGCTCTCGGCCTCGTCAAGCTGCGCCTTGATCCTCGCATCGCGGGCGTCCACCGCCGTGATGATCGCCGACACGCCGAAGCGGTAGATGACCACCACGAAGGCGACGAACGCGACGAACGACCAGACGAAGCTGGCGGCATGGTCGAAAATGAAGGCGCTGATGTCCACGGCGGGCTCCAGGCTGGCGTGCGGGTGTCGGCTAGCCGGAGATCACTTGAGGAACACGACCACCAGGGCGAACACCATGGCGATCAGGGCGAGGCCTTCGATGAAGGCGATGCCGAGGATCATGGTGCCCTTGAGGTTCGAGCCCTGCTCCGGCTGGCGGGCCATGCCCGAGAGCGCGGCGGCGGCAGTCAGGCCGATGCCGACACCCGCACCGCCGGCGGCGATGCCGAAGGCGATGCCGGCGCCGAGGGGCGAGAAGGACGCGGCCTGGGCGACGGCGGTGGCAGCCGGCTCGGCAGCGGTGGCGGCCTGGGCGACGGCGTTGACGACGGTGGAGAGGTCTGACATGGGAGGCTCCGGGGGATCAGTGTTCCGGGTGCATCGAGGATCCGATGAACACCGCGGTCAGCAGGGTGAAGACGTAGGCCTGGATGAAGGCGACGAGGAGTTCGAGGAAGAAGATGGCGAAGGCGAGCAGCACGCCGAAGCCGCTCATGCCCACGGCCAGGGCGCCGAGATCGGGCCGGGCCGAATGGATGATCAGGCCCAGGCTGCAGAAGGCGAGCAGCACGGTGTGGCCGGCGAACATGTTGGCGAAGAGACGGATGGCCAGCGCGACCGGCTTGATCAGCAGGCCGAGCAGTTCGATGCCCGCGAGCATCAGCCAGATCAGCAGGTCGGCCGGCTTGGTGCTGAAGTGCACCGGCACCAGGTTGATCCAGAACTTCGCCACGCCCTGCTCCTTCATGCCGAAGAACAGCATGCAGAACAGCGTGGTGATGGCGAAGGCGGCGGTGACCGCGATGTTGCCGGTGGCGGTGCCGGTGCCGGGGATCAGACCGATCAGGTTGCAGGCCAGGATGGCGAGGAAGATCGAGGCGAAGTGCGGCACCCACCCTTCGGGGTGATGCTTGAAATTCGGCCGCACGATGTCGTCGCGGACGAACAGGGTGATCGCCTCCAGCATGTGCTGGATGCGGCCGACCGGCTTCAGCTGGTCGGGCTTGCGGCGGGCGAAGCCGAGCAGGGCGATGGCGACCAGGACCAGGGCGACGCTGCCCCAGAAGATCTGCTGGTTCAGCCAGGACAGCGACTGCGGCAGCGAACCGAGGGCCGACTTGTGGTCGGCCAGGGCCATGGCCCTGGCGAGCGGCTCGGCGCCCTCGCCACCGGCCTTGGCCGTCGCCCAGCCGATGTACGGCGCGCCATCGGCGGCGGCCAGCTTGTCCGGGTAGGAGTGCTGGTAGTAGTCGAGGTTCTTCTTGGCGTAGCCGGCGAGGTCGAAGATCAGCAGCGGCTTGCCGTGCAACGGCTCCCACGCCGGATACGGCATGTTGTGATGCGAGATCGCGGCGGCGAAATCGAAGCCGGCATGGGCGGCGGCGGGCGCGGCGCCCCCGCTGGCGTGGACCTCGACAGCGTGATCGGCGACGGGAGTCGTCTCAGGCACGGACTCGCTCCTCGGTGGGGGTGCGCAACGTGCGGAGCAGATGGCGCGCGTCCAGGGCCAATCCGCCGATCATGACCACTGCTGCACCAGCCAGGCCGGAGAGCAGATCCTGCGGCCAGCGCAGATGCAGCAGCACGGCGATGCCTGCCAGCCCGCCCAGGCGCAGCATCAGGGCGCACATCTGTCCGGCAAGGCAGGCGCCGAGGCTGCCGCGCACGGTCATGCGCGCGAGCAGGCCAGCGACGGCGGCCACCAGCAGGGCGAGACCGAGGGCGGCGATCACGGCACTCATCGCTTCGCCTCGCGCACCATGTGGTAGACGCCGGCGGCGGTGAAGATCACGCCCAGCACGAGGGTCCACAACGGCAGCGTGCCGGCGGCCCGGTCGACCAGCCAGCCAGCGCCAAAACCGACGATCACGCCGGACAACGGGAGGTAGCCGGCGGAGGCGCCGGCGAAGGGATTGCTTGGCTTGGGTTCGGTTGTCACGGCGGGCACGGCGAGGCCATGACCTTGGGCGAGCCGGTTGGACAGTCAAGAACAGCAGCGACGACGTGCGGAAGATGCATGATATGCATCCGAGCAACACACGATCCCGAGGAGCCGGGAAAGATCGCCATGGTTGACAGACAGCGGGCCGTCGTAAAGTCCCGCCCCTCATCAAAGCGGAAGCAGCGGAGCCAACATGAACCTGATCGATCTCGCCACCAAGTCGTCGCTGCGCAAGGAGCCCCTGGGCGACTTCAAGGTCGGCGACACCGTCGACGTCCATGTCAAGATCAAGGAGGGCGACAAGGAGCGCATCCAGATCTTCAACGGCACGGTCATCGCCCGCGGCCGCGGCCAGGGCAGCATCAACGCCTCCTTCACCGTCCGCCGCATCGTCTCAGGCGAGGGCGTCGAGCGCACCTGGCCGACCAACAGCCCGCGCCTGGCCAAGGTCGAGGTGGTCCGCGCCGGCCGCGTCCGCCGCGCCAAGCTCTACTACCTGCGCGGACGGGTCGGGAAGTCGACCAAGGTCAAGGAACTGCTTGAGGCCGAAGCCGCTCCCGCCAAGGCCTGAGTCCGGATCCATTCCGATCCGATCCACGGAACCCCGGGCGAACGCCCGGGGTTCCTGCGTTTCATCCCGTCCCTGGCCCGCAAGCGGCCCGCTTCCCAGGTTCAGCCCAGGGCGTGCAGCCCATCCATGACCGCCGTCGCTCTCGCCGCATCCGCGCGCAGCACGTAGGTATGCCGCAGGTCGATCGGGCGATTGAAGGCCTGCAGCAGGTCGCTGTGCGCCGCGACCGGCTCGATCAGCGGCCGGCCGAGGACGCGACGCTCGCACATCAGACGGACGCCGTCGAGCGACGAACCGGCGCCGGCCAGCTTGGTGAAGACCTGCTTCGCATGCCGGGTGAAGACGCGGCAACCGGCGTTCCTGAGCGCGTCTACCACCTGCTGGGCGAGGAAGTTCTCCGGCTGGTCGAGGCCGACGCGCTCGCGCAGCACCAGTTTGGCCGGCTCGCGGTCGAGGATGCGCCTGCTCCACGCTCCGCCGCGGGCGCGGGCCTCGTGCAGGCGGGCATGGACGCTGTCATCGCGCAGTTCGACCAGGTCGGACAGGCCGCCGATGCGCAGCTCGAACTCGCCGTCGGCCAGGGCCTGCTCGAGGTAGTGCTCGAACGGCGGCGGAGTCTTGTGGAAGTACACCTGGTGGAACATGTGGTAGCGCGCCATCAGCAGGCTTTCGAGCGCATGCACGCCATGCAGGTCGAGGCCGATCTCGGGGCCGTCCGGTCCTGGCATCACCAGTTCGCAGGCCTGCAGCCGATGCAGGTCGTAGATGCCGTAGGTGACGCCGGCGAAATGGCTGTCGCGCAACAGGTAGTCGCAGCGGTCGCTGTCGACCTCGCCGGACACGAGGTAGCGCAGGCACGATACCAGGCTGCCGAGGCGGGCCAGTCGCGGACCGCGCCGCACCGCCGGCGACAGCACTGCCGCGACATCGCGGGCGAGGCCATCTTCCAACACGCCGGCCCCGACCAGGCCGTGGATGATCGCCAGCGAGCAGTCTTCGTGGGTCGCCTGGCGACCGGCCGGCTTCAGCCCGGGCCGGTACCAGTCGTCAGGCAGCAGGAAGCGCTCGACCGGAGGCAGCAAGACCTCTGCGGTATGCGAGAACGGCGGATGGCCCACATCATGGAGCAAGCCAGCGAAACGTGCGACCCGCCAGGCATGGTCGAGATCGGCCGTCGCGTAGTCGCGGAAGCCGCTGCGCAGGCGCGCGAAGCGCTCGCCAGCGAGGTGCATGACGCCGAGCGAATGCTGGAAGCGGTCGTGCACCGCGCCGGGGTAGACGAGATTGACGAACCCGAGCTGGCGGATGTGGCGCAGGCGCTGCACCCACGGATGGTCGACCACGATGCGCTCGACCTCGTCGATGACGATGGTGCCGTGGATGGGATCGCGGATCTCGTAGGTGGACATCATCGCCCCGGTTCCTGGTTCGTCGTTCGTCAGTCGTGGTTCCGCAAGCCTATTACCGTGCTGCCCTTCAATGTGTTCATATAAACCCATTATCAACTCTTTCTCCATCAGATCGCAGCCACGGAACGACGAGCCGCGAATCACCAACCAGTGGCAATGGATGCACCCCTGTCATGGATCCCTCGCCGGAAGCCAAAGGCGCACCACATGTCATGCATGTCTGTATTGCTCGGTTAGCTGTCCCACCCACGGTCCCGCCTCATCGTTCACGTTCACGCGCTCCCTCCAGCGCAGGAGTCACCATGGCCCGCATCCTCGTCACCGACGGCATGGCCGCCGAAGGTCTCGCGATCCTCAAGCAGGGCGGACACACCGTCGAAAGCCGCAAGCTGACGCCCGACGAGCTGGTCAAGTGCATCGGCGAGTACGACGGCCTGGTCATCCGCTCGGCCACCCAGGTGACCGCCGCGGTGGTCAAGGCCGGGGCGCCGAAGCTCAAGGTCGTCGGCCGCGCCGGGGTGGGTGTCGACAACGTCGAGGTCCCGGCCGCCACCGCCGCCGGCCTGATCGTGATGAACGCGCCGCTGGGCAACATCATCTCGGCCGCCGAGCACACCATCGGCATGATCTTCGCCGCTGCGCGCCACATCCCGCAGGCGCACGCCAAGCTGACCAAGGGCGAGTGGGACAAGAAGTCCTTCGTCGGCGTCGAATTGCACGGCAAGACGCTCGGCATCATCGGCCTGGGCAAGATCGGCAAGCACGTCGCCGAGGTGATGCAGGCCGCCGGCATGGAGATCGTCGCCTTCGATCCGTTCCTCTCGGCCGAAGTGGCCAAGGAGCTGCGCATCGAGAGCGTCGACCTCGACACCCTGCTGAAGCGAGCGGACGTCATCACCGTCCACACCCCGCTGACCCCGCAGACGCGCAACCTGATCAACGCCGACCGGCTCAAGCTGGTCAAGAAGGGTGTGCGCATCATCAACGTCGCGCGCGGCGGCATCGCCGACGAGGCGGCGGTGATCGAGGCGGTCAAGGCCGGCCACATCATCGCCGCCTTCGACGTCTTCGGCGAGGAGCCGCTGCCCGCCGGCAGCCCGTTCTACGGCCTGCCGGGAACCATCATCACGCCCCACCTCGGCGCGAGCACAGAGGAGGCGCAGGTCAAGGTCAGCGTCGACATCGCCAACCAGTTCAACGCCTTCTTCGCCAGCGGCAAGATCATCAATGCGGTCAACGTGCAACTGCGCGTCGATCCGGCGATCGACGGCTATCTGCTGGCTGCGGAAAACCTGGGTGCCGCCCTCGCCCAGACCCTCGACAGCCCACTCAAGGGTATCGAAGTGATCGCCAGCGGTGATCTCGCCAAGTACGACATCAAGCCGCTGGCGGTGGCGGCGCTCAAGGGCGCACTCTCGAAGATCAGCGATCAGGTGGTCAACTTCGTCACCGTCGCGCAGATCGCCAAGGAGCGCGGCATCGGCATGACCAGCTCGGCGCGCGATGTCGGCACCGGCCCGCAGCTGACAGTGAAGGCGATCACCGCCGATGGCGACCGCTTGATCGCCGGCGACCTGCTCGGCGAGCAGCTGCGCGT
>JAIFKN010000064.1 GCA_020049615.1 bacterium
GCGGGCAGACCACGCTGCTCGACTGGAACAACAACTACGGCGACGACCCCGACAAGGTCATCCTGTTCCACTGCGGGCCGGTGCCGCAGGGTCTGATGACCGGCAAGGGCGTGGTCACCGACCACGTGCTGCTGCAGCCGGTGCTGGGCGAGAACTGCAGCCACGGCTGCAACACCGGGCGCATCCGCCCCTTCGACTTCACCTACGGCGGGCTGGTCACCGACCACGGCCGCTGCAACGTCTTCCTCGGCCACGGCGCCTTCACCACCGACCCGGTGCCGGTCGACTTCTTCGGCTGCGCCGGCGTGGCGCGCATCCCCGGCCTCCAGGACATCCTGCAGACCATCGCCCGCCAGGGCCACCGCCACCACGTCGCGCTGGCGCCGGGCCTCGCCCGCGACGCCCTGGTCGAGGCGATGGGCGGCTACCTCGGCTACGACGTGACGCGGTTCGCATGAACGCAATTGGATTGGCCGCAGAGGCGCAGAGGCGCGGAGGGGAGAAGGGTTGCCGCGTAAGGATCTGGGTTGACACAGGAGGTTTGTCATACGCCGAGAGCCAGGGTCACATCCCCAGACCCTCTGCGCCTCTGCGCCTCTGCGGCCAACAGGCATTGCGGGTGTTGGAATGAGCCTAATCACCGGTCGCGAGGCCGTTCTCGCCCAGTACCGCGCCGCCGCGGCGCGCGGCTGGACCCTGCCCTGCTTCGGCACCGAGAACCTGACCACCAGCGAGGCCTGCCTGGCGGCGGCGCAGGAGCTGGCCGAGCAGCGCGGCTGGGAGCGCATCCCGCTCATCCTCGCCCTGACCATCACCTACGCGCACCGGCCGCAGGCGGTGCTCTACAGCCACAGCCGGCGCTGGGACACCGGGCTGCGTCTGGCCCTGGCCGACATCCAGGTGCTGACCCGGCCCGACGGCCCGTATCCACGCGTCGACTGCATGCTGCACCTCGACCATGCCCAGCACGACAGCGATCGCGCCCTGTTGGAAGACTGGGACCTCTCGCCGTTCAGCTCGGTGATGTACGACGCCTCGACCCTGCCCTTCGCCGAGAACTGCGCCGCCACCGCGCGCTTCGTCGCCCGGCGCGGTCGCGAGATCGTGGTCGAGGGCGCCTGCGACGAGATCATCGACGCCGGCGGCAGCGAGGACTCGCCGCTGTCGTCGGTCAGCCAGGCCGAGGCCTTCGCCCGCACCGGCGTCGACCTGATGGTCGCCAACCTCGGCACCGAGCACCGCGCCAGCGCCGCGACCCTGCGCTACCACGGCGACCTGGCCCGCACGATCAGCCGCGTGGTCGGCCCGCGGCTGGTACTGCACGGCGCCAGCTCGGTGGCGCCGGCCCAGGTGCTGGGCCTGTTCCGCGACGGGGTGGTGAAGTGCAACATCTGGACCGCGCTGGAGCGCGACAGCAGCCCGGCCCTGCTCGCCGAGCTGGCGCGCCACGCAGGCAAGGCGGCAGGCGCCTCGGCCAAGGCGTTGCGCGAAGCAGGTGTGCTCGGCCCGGCGAGCGCGGTCGACGAGCGCGCCGCCCTCTCGCACTGCACCACCGCCGCGCGCCAGCACATCATCTACGACGGCATGAAGGGGATCGCGACGCGCTATCTCGCGCAGTGGTACCTGGCCTCGGCCGCGCAGGTGGCGTGATGCGATACCCGACGAAGGCCATTGGCCACAGAGACACGGAGATCCACAGAGGTCCACGGAGACGACAGGTGCAGGAACCGGTTCATCACAGGCCGCGTCATCATACAAATGAGCGACTGGCGGAGAGAAATGACCATTCTCCGTGGCCCTCTGTGGACCTTTGTGCCTCTGTGGCAAAGGTTCCAATGCCGGATCCAGGATGATGGCTGCGATCGGGCTCGATGTCGGCACCAGCGGGGCCAAGGCCCTGCTCGTCGACGGCGCCGGCCGGGTGCTGGCGCGCGCCAGCCGCAGCTACGCCGTCACCGCGCCCGAGCCGGGCGCGGCGGAACTCGATCCGCGCATGGTCCTCGCCGCCGCCGAGGCGGTGGTCGCCGAGGTCGCCGCCGCCGCGCCAGGCACCGCGCAGGCCATCGGCATCAGCTGTCAGGGCGAGGCGGTGGTGCCGGTCGACGCCGACGGCGAGCCGCTGGCCGCCCTGCAGGTGTCGAGCGACCAGCGCCCGGCCGCGGTGATCGCTGCGGTGCTCGCCGAGCTACCGGCCGAAACCATCTACCAGCGTACCGGCCACACCCCGGCGCCGCTCTTCACCCTGTTCAAGCTGCGCTGGCTGGCCGAGCACCGTCCGGAGATCCACGCCAAGGCGCGCGCCTTCCACTGCGTCGAGGACCTCATCCACCGCCACTGGGGGCTGGAGCCGGCGATGGGCCTGCCGCTGGCCGGCCGCACCCTGCTGTTCGATGAGCTGTGCGCGCTGGCGCGGGTGCGGCCATCGCAGCTCGCCCGGCCGCTGGCGTCGGGCGCCGCAGTCGGACGCCTGTCGGCTGCGGTCGCGGCGCGCCTGGGCGTCGCCGCCGGCTGCACCGTGGTCGCCGGCGGCCACGACCAGTGCTGCGCGGCGCTGGGCGCCGGCGCGGTCCTGCCCGGCCAGGCGGTGTACGGTTGTGGCACGGTGGAATGCATCACCCCGACCTTCGCCGCGCCGGTGCTGTCCGATGCGCTGCGCCGGGCCAACCTGTGCACCTACGCCGCCGCCGCGCCGGGCCGCTGGGCCTCGGTCGCCTACAGCCTGACCGGCGGCAACGCCCTGGCCTGGTTCCGCCAGGTCAGCGGCGAGGCCTCCTACGAGCAGCTGCTGGCCGAACTCGCGCCGTCGCCGTCGCCGGTCCTCGCCCTGCCCAGCGGCACACCGTGGTTCGACGGCCGCACCGCCGGCGCGCTGACCGGCCTGCGCCTCGACACCACCCGCGGGCAGATGCTGCAAGGGCTGCTGGAAGGCGTGGCCTACGAGATGCGGCTCAACCTGTACCTGCTCGGCCAGGCCGGTCTGGCGGTCGACAGTCTGCGCGCCACCGGCGGCGGCGCGCGTGACCTCCGCCTGTGCCAGCTCAAGGCCGATGCCATCGACCGTCCGCTCGCCCTGCTCGCCGAGCCCGAGGCCGGCTGCCTGGGCATGGCGGCGGCGGGCTGGGCGGCGGTGCACGGTGCCGATCCGGCGGCGACGGCGGCGGCCTGGGCGCGCACCACGGCGGTGATCGAACCCCGCGCCGCGCACCGCCAGGCGCACGCCGAGCGCTTCGCCGCCTACCGCGCCCTCTACGGCGCGCTGGCCGGACTGGCGACGCCGCGCGCAGCCGCAGGATCCGCCCAGCCATGAACCCCCAGCTCATCGACGCCGTCCTCCACCTCGCTGGCCGCCCGGTGCTCACCCACCTGCCGCCCGAGATCGCCGCGGTCGAGGACCCCTCCGGCACCGGCGTGTTCCTGCGCACCAAGCCGTGGATCGCACGCGACAACCTCGGCCCGGCCGGCCCGGTGGCGGTGCCCAACACCTGCAGCCATCTGCAGTGGCCCCTTGGGCGACCGGCCGATTGCGTCCGCTGGTTGGCCTGCGCGCGTGGCGAGCCCTACTGGATGACGCCGCGCATCGGCCGCGATCCGCAGCAGGTGCCGCGCGAGACGCAGTGCCTGCTGCTCGAGCGCAGCGACGGCCAGCACCTGCTGATCGTGCCGCTGCTCGACGAGCCGCTTCGCTTCGCCCTGCAGGGCGGCTCCGGCGGTTTGGAGCTGATCGGCGAGACCAACGACGCCTTCGCCCCCGGCGCCGGCGGCGTCGGCGTGTTCCTCGCCCTCGGCACCGACCCCTACGAGCTGTGCGCGCGTGGCGCGGCTGCCGTCGCCCAGCGCCTGCCCGGCTGCCGCCTGCGTCGCGACAAGCCGCTGCCCGACTTCATCGACCTGTTCGGCTGGTGCACCTGGGACGCCTTCTACCAGGAGGTCGATCCGGCCGGCATCCGCGCCGGGCTGGCTGCGATGCGCGACGCCGGCGTGTCGCCACGCCTGCTGATCATCGACGATGGCTGGCTGACCTGCGCGCGCCAGGCGACCGGCGGGCACCAGCTGACCGCGCTGGCCCCGAACGGGAAGTTCGACGGCACCTTCGCCCCGGTCACCGCCATGGCCAAGGGCGAGTTCGGCGTCACCTGCGTGCTCGCCTGGCACGCCATGCTCGGCACCTGGGGCGGCCTCTCGCCCAGTCACCTGCCCGCCTACGGCACGCGCGAGGTGGTGCGCTCCTACGGCGTCGGCGTGCTCAGCCATCACGGCGGGGCCAACCATCAGTGGTGGGGTCCGCTGGTCGGTCTGCCCGCGGCCGACCGCGCCGCCTCCTTCTATGACGACTGGCACCGCCTGCTCGCCAGCCAGGGCATCGACGGGGTCAAGGTCGACGTGCAGGCGACGCTCGAGAGCTGCGCCACCGGCAGCGGCGGCCGCGTCGGCCTGTACCGCAGCTTCCGCACCGCGCTCGAGAGCTCGGTGGCGCGGCACTTCAACGGCCGGCTGATCAACTGCATGAGCCACAACAGCGAGACCTGGTATCTGTCGCCAGGCTCGAACCTGTGCCGCTTCTCGGGCGACTTCTATCCGACCAAGCCCGAGACGCATGGCCCGCACCTGTGGACCAATGCCGCCCTCGGCCTGTGGTTCGGCGAGTTCCAGCATCCCGATTGGGACATGTTCCACTCGCTGCATGCGCAGGCCGGGCGCGCCATCTCCGGCGGTCCGGTCTACGTCTCGGACAAGCCGGGGCAGCACGATGCCGCGGTGCTGCGCCGCCTGGTCCTCGCGGACGGCACGGTCGCGCGCTGCACCGGGCCGGCCTGCCTGTCGCCGGCCAGCCTCTATGCCGACCCGCTGGCCGAGGCCGAGCTGCTGCGCATCTGGAACCGCAACCCGTGCGGCGCGGTGGTCGGCGCCTTCAACGTGCATCGCGATGGGCCGGCGATCGCCGGCACCGTCTCGGCCGCCGACGTGCCGGGCTTCGCCGGCGAGGCGGTGTTGCATGCGGACGGGCGGCTGC
>JAIFKN010000021.1 GCA_020049615.1 bacterium
AGAGCCGGTCGATCGGGATCAGCAGGGTGCGTGGCAGTTCGCCTTCCCGCCGCACCAGCAGCTGGACGCCGACCCACGACGCCTCGTCGCCGGGCAGATCGACGCTGGCCGCCGGATCGGTGACGCCGCCCGGCAGCACGGTCGCCACCGTCGGCTTGCCGATCAGCTCGCTGCCCAGGCTGCCGGCGGGATCGGTCCACAGCGCGGCGAAGCCGGCGCGGGCGAAGGCGTCGTCATCGCGCAGCAGGAAGAAGCGGACGTCGACCGGGGTCGATTCGCCCTCGGCATTGCGGTTGAGCGGGGCGACGCCGCGGACCTGGGCCGCGCGCGTGGCGCAGCCGGCAAGCAGCACGAACAGCGCGAGTTGGAGGAAGCGCAGCATGGGAAGTTTGGCGTGATAACGGTGCCTCGGAATCACGCAAGAACCCAAGCCATTCCCCGTTAAATGACGAGGGCTCTAGTAGGACTGGTCGAGCCGGCGCCCAGCGCCATGGTGCCGGGCTTGTGCTCGACGCCCTCCGTGAACCCATCCGTCTGCGCTGCGACGCCGACCGCGACCGCCGCCTCCGCATCGTCTCCCTGACGGTCGAGGAGCGGATCGGCCAGCCATGGTCGGCCGAGGTCGAGGCGGTGCAGGCCGCCGGCGGTCCGGCCCTCGATCCCGAGGCGCTGCTCGGAGCGGCGGCCAGCCTCAGCGTGCTGCGCACCACCAATGACAGCCGCGCCTGGGACGGCATCATCACCGCCTGCCGCCGCCAGCCGGCGCAGACCAGCTGGCGCCGCTGGCTGCTGACCCTCGAGCACCCGCTGGCGCTGCGCCGCCTCGACCTCCGCAGCCGCCTGGTGCGCGACCGCCACGCCGCCGCTGTCGCCGGCGAGGTGCTCGGCGACCGTGCGCACGCCGTGCGGCAGGATCTGCGCCAGCCGCCGCCCGAGCGCGAGCAGCTGACGCAATGGCGCGAGAGCGACCTGGCGTGGTGCCAGCGGCTGCTCGAGCACGAAGGCATCAGCCTGGTATGCGATGGCGCAGGCATCCTGCTCACCGACCACGCCGCCGGCTTCCCGTGCCTCGACCTGGTCCTGCCATGGCTCCCGCCGGCCGCCGGCGCCGTCGCCTCGATCGATCCGGCGCGCCGGCCGTCGGTGCGGACGTGGAGCCGGCAGCTGCATGCCGTGTCCGGCAGCGCAGCTGTGCGCGACTGGAACTGGCGCAGCCCGCAGGAACCGATCGCGCGCGCCACCGCGGCTGGCGGCCTGGCCGGTGAATGCCGGCAGGATGGCAGCCACCACCGCGACGGCGGCGAGGCCAACCGGCTGGCCGCGATCCGCGCCGAGGAACTGCGCTGCGCGCGCGAGGCCTGGCACGGCGAGGCCGACCACCCCGCCCTGGCGGCCGGCCGCGTCCTGCGCGTGTCGGCGCCGGACGAGCCCGAAGCCGAAGGCGCATGGCTGCTGACCGAGGTGCGGCACGAGGCGGCGCAGGCGATCGAGACCGGCGCCGGTGGCGTCGGCGGCAATACCTACCGTTGCAGCTTCAACGCCTGGCCGGCCGACCGACCGTGGCGTCCGGCGCGCACCACGCCAGTGCCACGCATCGGTGGACTGGTGCACGCGATCGTCGACGGCTCGCCGGGAGCGGTCTACGCCGATCCCGACGACGACGGCTGCTATCGCGTCAAGCCGGCCTACGCCGCTGACGGGGCGGCCAGCATGGCGGTGCGCCTGGCCACCCCATACGCCGGCGAGGACCACGGCCTGCACCTGCCGCTGCATGCCGGCACCGAGGTGCTGATCGCGCATGTCGACGGCGACCCCGACCGGCCGGCGGTGCCCAATCCGACCCACCCGTCGGTGGTCGCCAACAGCAACCGCAGCCAGTGCGTGCTGCAGAGCGCCTCCGGCAACCGGCTGATGCTCGACGACGCGGTCGGACGCGAACTGTGGGAGACGGTGGCCAAACGCGACCGCCGCGCCCGCGTCGGCGGCGACGACGACAGCAGCGTGCGCGGCAACCGCACCGCCACCGTCGCCGGCAGCGAGACCGTGGCGGTGCAGGGCGATTGCAGCACGGTGGTCGGCCGCGCCAGCAGCGAGACGGTGACCCTGGCCAAGGCTGTGACCGTCGGCGGGGCGATGCAGGTGTCGGTGGGCGGGGCGCTCAACCACACCGTCGGCGGGGCGATGGCCGAGCAGATCGGCGCGGCCAGGCTCAGCGTGGTGGCCGGCAGCAGCACCACGACCATCGGCCACGACTGCGATCTCACGGTGGCCGGCGACCAGCAGGAGACCACCACCGGCAAGCGCCAGATGCGCGCGAGGCAGTTGCGCATCGCGGTGCAGGACGAGTTCGCCATCACCTGCGGCAAGGCCTCGATCGTGCTGAAGAAGAACGGCGACATCATCATCAAGGGCGGCGCCATCACCATCGACGGCTCGGGCAAGGTGGTGGTAAAGGGCTCGAAGCTGGCGGGCAACTGAGATGCTGACCCAGACCTCGCTCGGCCGGCTGGAACGCGTCGACGCCGATGGCTCGCTGTGGATCGACGGCCAGGCGGTCCGCGTCCTCTCGTCCGTCCCGCTGGCCGACCTGCAGCGGGCCGTCGCCGGGAACCTGCCGGTGCTGCTCGCCGGCGATCCACCGGTCGTCATCGGCGTGGTCCAGGGGCAGGCGACGCTTCCCGCGGACCGGCTGGTGCTGGAGGCGGCCCGCGAACTGGTGCTGCGCTGCGGCGCCTCTGCCATCCGCATCGCCGCCGACGGCACGATCAGGCTCGAAGGTCGCGACATCCGCTCGCAGGCGCGGCGCCTGCAGCGCCTCACCGGGGCGCAGGTGAAGATCAATTGATGCAGCAGATCGTCCAACAACTGGCGGTCGAGCACGCCCGCGAGGCGGCCCTGCTGTGGTCGCTGCACGACGAGGAGCCCGACGACGACCTGCGCGAGCGCATCCGCCGACAGGTCGCCGGCATGCGCGCCTGCGTACGGCGCGGCGCCGATCCACTGGCCGGTCTCGAACGGCCGCTGGCCGGCGCCGACCTCCTGCCGGCCGCCTGCTTGGGACCGGTCGAAGCCGAGGACGAGACCGGGCAGCGCGCCATCGCCGCCGCGCGGGACTACGCATGATCGTGAACCGCACCCGCTGGGCGGCCGCGGCGCTGGGCCTCAGCGACCAGCGAGGCGAACCGGCCCTCTGCGTGGTGGTCGAAGCGACCGTCGGCATCGATGGCAGCGAGCGGGAGCAGCCGCCGGTCTGCCTCGACGGCGCCTGGGACGGCGATCCGGCGGCCAGCGCCCCGCGTGAAGCTCCATGCATCTGCCAGCCGAAGGCCGGCACTGACTGCCTGCTGCGCGGCCAGGGCCACGCCCGCAGCGTGCGCTTCCGCTGCGGACCGGTGGAGCAGGCGGCGCACCTGAGCGGCGCGCGCACCTGGGTGCGGCGCTGGTACGGCATCCGACCCGGAGCAGAGGCGGCCTTCGAACCGGTCCCGCTGCGCTGGGAGCACGCCGCCGGGGCGCAGCCGGCCAATCCGGTCGGGGTCGGCGTGGTCCCGCGGGCGGAGCGATTCCGCGAGGGCGTCCCCCTGCCGTGCATCGAACACCCCTCCCGGCCGCTGACCCGCTGGGGGCGCAGTGCGGCGCCCGTCGGCTTCGGTCCGACCACGCCGGCCTGGGCGCACCGCCGTGACCTGGACGCCTTCGCGCCGGAGGCCCAGCAGATCGCGGCGCCGGAGCTGATCGCTCCGACACTGCGCGGCGACGAAGAGGTTGTGGTGGAGGGCTGCCGCCAGCCGATCGCCTGCCGCCTGCCCGGCCTGCCGCCACCGCTCGTCCGCTTGGCGCGGCGTTGCGGCGATCTCGCGCCCGAGGCGCGCCTCGACACCGTGCTGATCGACGCAGATGCCATGACCATCCGACTGACCTGGCGCGCGTGGTGTCTGGTCGGGGAGCATGCCTGGGTTTCGGGGGTCTCCATTGCCCCAGGGGTTAGGGGTTAGGGGTTAGGGTCGTATCCACATGCATGACCCGCCTCCTCACGCATCCAGATGCACGGAACACTGCACACCTGTTTCCACGACCCTAACCCCTAACCCCTAACCCCCAGGGGCAATGACCCATGCCCGCCACCGTCGCCGCCAACGCCCGCACCCTGGTGCACGCCGCCTCGAACGGGATCACCATCGCCTTCCCCGATGTGTGCAAGACGCCCGCCGCCCTCGGCGCGCCGCTGCCGTATCCCAACATCGCCCGCAGCGCCGACGCGGCGAAGACGGCCAAGCGGACCACCGCCGACGGCAAGCCGGTGTGCCTGAAGAGCAGCGAACTGTCGACCTCGTGCGGCGACGAACCCGGCACCGGCGGCGGCGTGGTGTCGCAGAAGTTCAAGGGCAGGGCGCATCCGATCAGCGCCAGCGGCGACGTGCAGGTGGAAGGCAAGGGCGTGGTCCGCGCCTTCGACCTGTGGCTGCACAACGACCGCAACACGCCGCCCTTCCCCATCCTCCAGCCGCCGCTGTTCGCGTTGAAGGGCACGGCGAAACCCCTCTGCCTGGTCTGCGGCAAGGCCACCGATCCGAACGCGCCGGGCAAGCACGTGCCTGCCGGGGCGCTCGACGAGGCGCATGAGGAGAAGCTCAAGCGCGGCGACACCGAAGGCGGTGCCTGCCTGTGGGCCCACCGCGGCGGCTGGGAGGAGACCTCGTGCTGCCATCGCTGGCAGGCGGAGCAGGCGGCGCGGAAGGGCCTGTCCGCCGACTACGGCGCGCTGCCGCCGGACGCATTCCGCGACCGGCGCAGCCCGTGCTGGCACGACGTCCATCACATCATCGCCCCGCGCCTGCTGCATGAGGCGATCGACGCGATTTGCTGCGACGACACGCCCAAGGCCGAGTTCTGCCGCCTCGCGCTGCTGCACGCCGGCTACAACATCAACCACGGGCGCAATCTCCTCGCCCTGCCGCTGCTGCCCGAGGACGCCCGCCGCCTGGCCCTGCCGCGCCGGCTGGTCCTCGACGCCGCCACGGTCGGCATCCCGCCGGCCCTCGCCGCCGCGTGGGAGGGCAAGGACCTCTACGCGATGATCATTGCCTACCTGCTCAAGCCCATCGTCACCGCCCTGGCCGCCTGCTTCCGCCTCGAGGCCTGCGCCAAGCCCGGCCCGGCGCCCGGCGCTGTGGCGAAGCTCGCACTAGAGACGCTGTCCGACACCATCCGCACGATCATCTGCCTGCCGAACAAGGCGCTGGGTCTGGTACGATGATCAGCCTGCTGGCACACGGTCTGGCCAGCCCGCTCGGGCCGGCCGACATCGCCGCGCCGGCCCTGGCCGCCGGCCTGTCGCGCGCCGAGCGCCTGCCGCACGCGCCGGTGCTGGGCGTGGGCGAGGACGCCGCGCCCGCCGTCGGCCACTCCGTGCTCGACGAGGGCGACCATGGCGCACGCTGCCGGCGTCTGCTCGATCTGGCCCGCGCCGAACTGGGTCCCTGCCGGCCCGACGCCGTGCTGTTGTGCCGGCCGCTCGCGGATCCGCTGCGCTGGGGTCCGGACGGCATGCCCGCGCTGCCCTGCGACGAGCAGTTCGCCCTCGGCCACGCCGGACCCGCCGCGGCGCTGCAGCGCGCCGAGCAGCTGATCGCTGCGCGGACCTGCCGGCGCGTGCTGGTCGCCGCCGTGGACAGCCTGATCGATCCGCTGTCGCTCGCCTGGATGGCCGCCGGCGACCGTCTGCGTGGCCCGGAAACACCCGATGGCATCGCGCCAGGCGAAGCCGCCGCCTGCTGGCTGGTCGGACCGGCCGATCCCACGGCCCTGGCCCAGCTCGAGGCTGGATTCCAGATCACGGGTCCACGGTCTGCCGCTGACGATGCCGAGCGCTGGAGGCAGGCCGCTGGCGCGGCTCATGGTCACGACTGGGTCGATCTCACCGGCGAACCCTGGCGGGCGCGGGCCTGGGGACGGCTTGGACGGAGCGGCGAGCTGACCCCGGCCGATGGTTGGGGCGACCTGGGGGCGGCCACGCTGCTGGCGATGGGCTGCGTCGCCGCACGGCCAGCGGTGTTGTGGTCGCTATCCGACGACGGTGCCGCCGGCGTCATCAGCCTGGGATGAGCCTGGGACCGACGAGCTCCAACTCGTCGGCGGGACGTTCCGACGAGCTGGAGCTCGTCGGTCCCAGAGCTCCATCATTCCCTCCAGCACCAGCCACGGCCGGTGCTCCGCGTCGGCCAGATCCAGGGCCTCAGCCCCGCCGCCGGTGACGACGATGCGCTCGATGCGCGTCTCGAGTCGCAACCGGGCGAGGCAGGCCTCGACCATGCCGGCATGGCCGATGCCAGCGCCGGCGGCGATCGCGCCGCGGGTGTCGTGCTGCGCCGCCGGCGCGTCGCGGCCGAGCGGCTCGACCACCGGCAGGGCCGGAGCGCGGTGGCTGAGCCCGGCGATCATGGCATGCACGCCGGGCAGGATGAGGCCGCCGGCGAACCGCCCGGTCGCATCCCAGGCCGTCAACGTGGTGGCGGTGCCAGCGTCGACCACGATCACCGCTGGGCCGGCGGCCAGGCCGGCGACCACGCGATCCGCGCCCATGCCGGCATATTGCCCGCGAGCGGGCAGCTGGATGTCGCGGCCGATCTCGACGAGCGGCCCGCTCCACGCCTGGCGCACCTGTGCGGCGGCAGCCGCCGCACCCGGCAGCAGGACCAGTCCATCAGCCGGTTGCGCCGCCAACCATGCGGCGACCTGATCCGGCGGCAGCCGCACGCGCTCGCTGCCGCGAGCCAGCTTGACCGCCGTATTGCCGCAATCGGCGAGGATCACGCCTTGCCGGTGCTCCCGAAGCCGCCCTCGCCGCGCACGGTGCCGTCGAGATGCTCGACCGGCTGCCATTCCAGGCGCTCGACCTTGGCGAGGATCAACTGCGCGATGCGCATGCCGCGGGTGACGATCATCGGTTCCTGGCCGAGGTTCACCAGGCAGACCTTCAGTTCGCCGCGATAGTCGCTGTCGATCGTCCCGGGCGCGTTCATCACCGTCACGCCATGGTTGGCGGCCAGGCCGGAGCGCGGACGGACCTGCGCCTCGAAGCCGGCCGGGATGGCGAGCTTGAGGCCGGTGGGGATGAGGACGCGGCGTCCGACCGGCAACTCGACCGGGTCGGCGATGGCTGCGAGCAGGTCGATGCCGGCTGATCCGGCCGTAGCATAAGCGGGAAGGGGCAGGCCGCTGAAGTGCGGCAGGCGGACGACCTGGACTTGGGGCATGACGGCAATGTCCTGGCACCCGGCCGCCGGCAACCGACGATTCTGTGTCGCCAGGCTGACCATGCCTTCCCGCGCTGCCCTTGACCCCCTACGCCCCTGTCCTACAGAGTTGGGCCAAGCGAGTACCGCGAAACCCTGTGGCTGACCCTCTCGCACTCCAGACCGCCGACGGCGCCTCCCAGGTCAGCATCGCTGACCCCACCGGTGCCCCCATCACCGCCCCGTTGCTCGAAATCGGTCCGACGCAGGCGGTCATCGACACCGCCGTCGAGTTCGAACCCAACGCCTATCTCGACCTGACCCTGCAGCTCAAGGGCCAGCCGCCACGCAAGTTCTTCGCCCATGTCGTCGCCCGCGAAAGCGCCGGCGTCCGCATCCGCTGGATGCACCTCGACCCGGGCGAGGAGCAGAAGCTCAAGGGCCTGCTTGCAGCCTACGCCCGCACCACCGGCCCCGGCCATGGCACGCGACGGGTGATCAAGCCCAAGAGCGAGACCTTCACCCCCTTCGGCGCCCAACCGGACGTGCAGATGCCGGAGGTGCCCGCCCCGCCGGCTCCGCCGCCGCACCAGAAGGGAACGCGACGGGTGATCCGGGCCGGAACCAAGCCGGCTCCTGCCGCGACCGAACCCGACGAGCACGAGCCGACCCCGGCCCAACCCGGCGAGGAGTCGAAGTCGTCGCCCGTGGTCATCGCCTCGACCGACAAGTTCGAGCAGTTGCGCCACATCGAGGAGGTCAAGCCCGCCCCGCAGGTTGACGCGATGGCGCCGGTCGCGGCCCAGCCGACGCCTGGTCCCTCGCCCATCCTCGGCGCCGTGCCGGTGGGCAGCGAGCAGGTGCAGCCAGCCAGCGGTGGCAGCAGCCGCATCAAGTCCATCGGCAAAGACGGCCGCATGGACGTCGGGGCGGCGATCCGCTCCAAGGCCAAGACCGTCCGCGCCTCCGAGCTTGCAGCACGTCACGACAACGTGCGCGTGCTCAACATGGCGACGATCAAGCAGCTCATCCAGGAGGCGGTGAGCGAAGCGGCGGCGCACCTCACCCAGGCCCTGGGCGAGGCGGAACGCAAGCGCCTGCTGGAGGAGGCCGAGGACGGCTTCAAGGAGCGCCTCAAGGCCTTCGAGCTCGACAAGCGGGACGCCGAGGAGAAGGCCCGCCTCCTGCAGAAGGACCTCTCTGCAGCCAAGGAACTGCTCGAGCAGGAGCGCAAGCGCTCGATCGCCGCCGACCAGTTCACCGTGTCGGAGGCGGGCCTGGCCGACCTCGACCTGCGCATGATGAAGATCATCGAGCGCTCGGTGTCGCGCGGCGAGGCCGGGCCCGACCTCGAACTCAAGCTGCGCGAGATGATCGCCGGCATCCTCAACTCCGAGCGCGAGAAGCTCAAGGAGAAGGAGCTGGCGGCGCACAACGAGAAGATCGCGCTGCTGGAGAAGAAGGTCGCCCGCCTGGCGCACAGCCTCGACTCGACCGAGAAGGAGCGCGACGAGGCGCGCCAGATCGCCGACCTCATGGCCCGCGACGGCCTGAGCTACACCGAGGTCAAGAACAAGTACAAGATCGGCCTCGACGGCGACGACCCCAACCGCGAGCGCAAGCTGGCGCTGATGCGCGAACTGGTCGAGCAGAACCGCGAACTACGCAAGGCCCTTGGCATCAAGACGCGCGACCCGGAAGAGGTCGCCCGCGAGCAGGCCGAGGAGGACAAGAAGAAGAAGGCGGAGGCCGACGCGGCGAAGCGCGAGGCGCTCGGCCTTGATGAGCCCAAGCCGGTCGCCCCCCCTGCCTCGCCTGTTGCGATGCCAGAGCCCGAGCCGGTACCGGCTGCAGAATCCGAGGTCGCTGCCGAACCGGAAGCCGGCGCCGAGCCGGCGATCAATCCCGACGACGAGGTCTGGGAGCCGCCGCCCGTCGCCGCCAAGACCACCGCCGAGGACGACCGGGGGGTCAAGATCCTGCGCGACTTCAAGAAGACCGAGCCGCCTCCGCTCCAGATCGTCGACCGGCCCGGCGAGAACGACGAGGTCCTGGTCGACCCCGATGACCAGCCCTGGGACGCCTCCCAGGACAAGGCTCCCGGCACCTGACCCGCATCACTCACCTCCCGCCGGGCATCCCGCCCGGCATCCACCCGAACCCATCCCCGCGCCTACACCAAGCCCCTGAAGGAACCCAGCATGTCCGACATCGTCTATCTCGGCATCGACCTCGGCACCAGCCGCACCTCGATCACGACCTCCACCGGCGTCCGCGAGACCGTCTGGTCCTACGTCGGCTACCCCAAGGACCACGTCGCCAAGAAGAAGTTCGGCGGCCGTGACATCATCTACGGCAAGGAGGCCCTCGAAGGCCGCCTCGCCCTCGACCTCTACCGCCCGATGGCCGGCTCGTCGGTCAAGCACAAGGGCGCCCAGGACGACGGCAAGCGCAAGAAGGCGATCAAGGACCTGCTCGAGTACGTCGTCGGCATGGCCAAGCTACCCAAGGGCGCCACCGTCTACGGCATGATCGGCGCCCCGGCCGAGGCCAGCGTCGAAGGCAAGGCCACCATCCTCGAGGCCGCCAAGGACTGCATCGACTCGGTGATCATCTGCTCGGAGCCGTACGCCGTGGCCTACGGCCTCGACCACATCGACAACACCCTGGTCATCGACATCGGCGCCGGCACCACCGACCTCTGCCGTCTGCACGGCACCATGCCCAAGCCCGAGGACCAGCGCACCCACGAGATCGCCGGTGACGCGATCGACCAGGAGCTGGCCCGCCTGGTCAAGGAGAAGTACCCCGAGGCGCAGTTCTCGATCAACATGATCCGCGGCTTCAAGGAGAAGTTCAGCTCGGTCTCGACCAACATGGACCGCGCCGTCGTCGAGATGCCGGTGGCCGGCAAGCCGCAGAAGTTCGATGTCACCGAACTGATCTACAAGGCCTGCTACACCCTGGTGCCCCCGACGGTCGCCGCCCTGCAGGATCTGATCTCGACCTATGACCCGGAATTCCAGGTCCAGATGCGCAACAACATCCTGCTCGGCGGTGGTGGCTGCGTGATCAAGGGTCTCGGCGTCGCCATCGAGAAGGCGCTCGAAGAGTACGGCGGCGGTCACGTCACCACCGTCGAAGAGCCGCAGTACGCCGGCTCGAACGGTGCGCTCAAGTTCGCCCTCGACATGCCCGCCGAATTCTGGAAGGAGTTCAAGAGCGGCCGCCAGGAAGCCAAGGCCTGAACGACCGACGCTCCTACTGATGAGCAGCACCCGGCGGGATCCCCGCCGGGTGCTTCGTTTGCATGTCACCGGCTCAGGGGACGGCAAATCCCAGGTTGCCAAGCACTCCTGCCGTCCAGATCAGCGGCAACCCGGTGATAGCGGTGTGGTCGGCGCAGGCGATGGCGCTGAACAGGCCGATGCCGCGACATTCGAGCTTGTAGGCCCCGGCGCAATCAAGGGGCCGGTCGGCGGCGACATAGCGGGCGATCGCCTCGGACGGCAGCGGCCGCATGGTGAGATGGGCCAGATCGGTGAGGCGCTCGACACCAGCCGGATGGATGATGCATACCGCCGTGACCAGTTCGTGCGTCCGTCCGGCGAGGCGGGCCAGCTGCGCCGCGGCGGCCTCGGGCGTGCCTGGCTTGCCCAGCACCACGCCGTCGAGGTGCGCCAGTTGATCGCTGCCGATGACCACCGCCTCGGGGTGCCGCTCCGCCACCGCCCGGGCCTTGCGCTCGGCGAGGATCTCCGCCACCTGGCGGGGTCCCAGGCTGGGGTCGGTCTTGACCGCGTCCTCATCGACGCCAGGCGCCTGGCAGATGAAAGACGGCCCGAGCCGCGCGAGCAGCTCCTGCCGATATCTCGATGTGGATGCCAGGATCAGCTGCATGCGCCGGATGCTGCCAGGCAGCTTGGAAACGCAAAAGCAACTGCTCAGGGGCTCCGCCCCTGCGGCCCTTCGGGCCTGTCCCCGCTGCCTCTGTCGCAGCTCGGTTTCGTTCCGAAACCGCGGGCGGGGCGGCAGCCCCATCGCTGCGCGATGGGACCCCACCTGAGTTGTTACGCGCAATATACCGATTAAGGTTTCCCCTCCCCGGCTTGAGCCCTCCACCCTCCTCCGATGATGCCGACATGAGCTTCAGCGACCGCTCGCCAGCCCGGACCGCCAAGCGCGGAGCGATGCCCGACATCGCGCACGAGTCGCCCACCCAGATGACCGGGACGCTCGACAAGGTCGGCATGTCCGACATCGAGGTGCCGGTCCGCCTGCGCGACGACAACGGTCAGGTCATGATGGTACCGGCGAAGGCCGACGCCTACGTCTCACTCGACGATGCCAAGGCCAAGGGCATCCACATGTCGCGCCTGTTCCTCTCGCTGCAGGCGATCCTCGGCGAGGAGGAGCTCAACCTCCTGGTCGTGCGGCAGATCCTCGCCGCCTTCATCGGCTCGCATGCCACCATCAGCCGGAGCGCCGCGGTGCGGCTGTCGTTCGACCTGCTGGTGCGGCGCAAGGCCCTGATCTCGGCCAACCAGAGCTGGCGCACCTACCCCGTGTTCGTCGCGGGCGAGATCCGTGACGGCAAGGCCCACTTCCGCCTCGGCGCGCAGGTCGCCTACAGCAGCACCTGCCCGTGCTCGGCCGCACTCGCACGACAGCTCATCCAGGAGCGATTCAAGGCGGATTTCGATGGCCGCGCCGCCGTCCCCACTGACGAGGTCGCGGAGTGGATCCTCAAGGACACCTCGATCTGCGCCACGCCGCATAGCCAGCGCAGCTATGCCACGCTGGAAGTCGAGGTCACCGATCCGGCCCACGCCCCGACCCTGGTCGAGCTGATCGATCTGGTCGAACAGGCCCTGCAGACCCCGGTGCAGGCTGCGGTGAAACGCGAGGACGAGCAGGAGTTCGCCCGTCTGAACGGGCTCAACCTGATGTTCTGCGAGGACGCCGGCCGACGGCTGAAGGCCGCCCTCGACGGCGACCGCCGCCTGCGCGACTGGAAGGTCGAGGCCCGCCACGTCGAGTCGCTCCACCCGCACGATGCGGTCAGCGCCGTCGCCAAGGGCATCCCCGGCGGCATGCGGGTCTAGGAGTGCCGCCCCGCGGGGTATGCTGGCCAGCGTGACGGCGATCAGCCCGGCCCAGTACCGAGAAGCCCTGCGTGCTTGGGGCGCGATGTGGACCTCAACCACCCTGACCGCCTGCCTGCCCGACGGTACCGTGACGCACGGCCGCTGGCCCGCCGGGTTCGCCCCCTCTACCGCCGCCAAGGCCATCGCCGAGGCGCTCCGCTGGGGTGAACCGGCCGTGGTCGAGGCGTCCGGACGATTCTGCTGGGCCGTCCCACTCACCCACAACTCCAGCGTCACCGGCGGCCTGGTGGCGCTGATCGGCGAACAGGCGCTGTTCCCGCACGGCCTCGACGCGCCGGCCTTCGACATGCGCGCCGCCTGCACCGCCCTGCGCATCCTGGCTGAGTCCGCCAACCTGACCAATGCCGCGCTGCTCGAACGCACGCGCGAGCACCATGAGCGCGAACGCCAGCGCGCCGCCTTCCTGCATGCACTCAAGCGCGGCGGGCTGGAGGGCCTCGCCGCCACCTACCTGCGCGAAGAGGCCTCCCTGCTCGCCGCGGTGCGCTTGGGTGAGCGCGGTCAGGCCCGCGCCATCCTCAACCGCATGCTCACCGGCATCTACCACCAAGCGGCCGGCAGCGTCGAGCGGGCGAAGGCGCTGCTCCTGGAACTCGTC
The DNA here is from genome assembly GCA_020049615.1 of bacterium. The sequence continues at coordinate 13,002 of JAIFKN010000021.1, forward strand.
GTGCTGCTGATGCGCACCGCGGTCGAGGCCGGCGGCCGACGCGACGTCCTGCTCGGCGGCGGCATCGATCTGCTGGCGCTGTCCTCGATCCGCGACGAGGAGGAGCTGGCACGCTGGCTGCGCCGCACCTGCGAGGCGATCTTCGACAGCCTCGAATCGCTCAACCGCCGCGATCCCGAGGAGGAACTGTTCCAGCGCTGCCTGCGCTGGATCAATGAGCACTGCGACGAGGACCTTGGACGCGACGCCGTCGCGGCCGCGGTCGGCGTCTCGCCTCCACGCCTCACCCGTCTGATCAAGACGCACGCCGGACGCGGCTTCAGCGATCTGCTCAACCGCGCACGCATCGACCGCGCCAAGGAACTGCTCGACCACGGCCGTTCGGCCCTGGAGGTGTCGATCGGCGTCGGCTTCGCCGACGCCAGCTACTTCACCAAGGTATTCCGCCGCCTCACCGGCATGACGCCCAGCGCCTACCGCGCCCGCTCCGGCTGATCAGGCAGCCAACGACCGCCCTCCACCGTGGGCGGCACGAATTCGAGTCCGGCAAGCCGAGCATCGAGGAACGCCGTCATCGCCTGGCAGACGGCGGTCATCTTCGTCGCATCCGGCTGTTCGCCCATGCCGCCACCAGCGAAGGCCATGTGGGTGGCGCCATCGAGGATGAGCATCGACTTGACCCCCTCCGGGATCCCGTTCCAGGCCTCCATGCGCCAAGCCAGGCCGTGGTCGGAACCTGCCATGGGTTGTTCGTCCTCCGTCCCGCTGAGCAGCAGAACCGGTCTGGTGATCGCCGCCCAAGCACCAGGCTGCTGGAAGCCGCCACTGCCCTGGGGTGACATGACGACAAAAGCCCGCGGCCGGGGATCAGCGAGGTCGACCGGCCCCTCGGGCAGGGTCGGCCGCAGACCGCCCAGGGCCAGGGCGGTATAGGCGCCGAGAGAATGGCCGGCCACGGCGATGCGCGAGGTGTCGAGCCGACCCGCGATGGCTGGGGCCTGCTGCTCCAGCACCGCGAACTGGTCGAGGATGAAGCGCAGATCGCGTGGGCGTTCGCGCCAGATCGCAGGATCGCCCTGGGCCTTGCGCAGGTTGGCCATCGCCATCGCAATGCCCTTGCCGTCCCACAGCAGCCAGTCGCTTCCGGGATGCGTGCAATGGATGCTGATGTAGCCATGCGCCGCCAGATACCGTCCCAGGTAGGCGTAGCCCCACTGCGAGCCGCCGAGTCCATGCGAGAACAGCACCACCGGAAGCGGCCCTCCGAGACCGAGCGGATGGTAGATCTTCATGCCGATATTCCGGTCCCGCCCGGCATCGAGCAGGTAGATCCGGTCGATCTCGGCGATGTCACCCGCAGACAGGGGCAGGACCAGGAGGATCAACAGCAACGACCGCATAGTCCGGCATCATCCACGACCGAGCCGGCGCACCAGCAGCAGCGGCACCAGCATGCCGACGGCGCCAAGCCAGTATGGTGCAGCAGGACTCGCGAAATAGGCGACCGAAAGGATCAGCGGACCTGCCGCCCGCCCGAGCGACGAGGCGGAGCGGAACGTGCCCATGGCGAAACCCTGCTGCGCCGGTGGAGCCGCCAGGCTGACCAGGGTGGCGAGCGACGGGAAGACCAGACCCGTGGCGAGGGCCTGCACCGCAATCGCCATGGCCAGGAGGGTGAGCGAGGGATGGGCTGGAACCAGGGCAAGGAGGACGAAGCCGACGACATGCATGAGGAACCCGGCCATCGCCAGCCTGGCCATGCCGATGCGCGCGCCGAAGGGGCGCACCAGCACTCCCTGGATCAGGGCCGAACCGAAGCCCATGCCGGCGAACATCAGCCCGATCGCCCCCTTGCCCAGGCCCAGCTCCTGCGCGGCGAGGAAGCCGAGCGTCATCTCCAGGCCGCCGAATAGCAGGGTATGGGTGAAGAACGCGAGGTTCACCGCATGGACCCGCGCCGGCAGATCGTTGCGGAAGATGAGCAGCGGATTCGCCGTGCGCACCGCGCTGGCCTGGCCGCGGCGTTCCGGCGGCAAGGTCTCGCTGAAGGACCAAGCCACCCATGCCAGGTTGATCGCAGCCAGCACGGCGGCGAACAGGGCCGGGGTGGAGAAGGGATTCAGCCCCGGGATGCCGGCTCCGTCGATGCGGATGCCACCGAGCCAGCCGCCCAACGCCGGTCCCAGGATGAAGCCGAGCCCGAAGGCCATGCCCACCGCGGCCATGCCCTTCGAGCGGTTGGCCTCGGTGGTGATGTCGGCGACGGCGGCGTTGGCTACCGCGACGTTGCCGGTCATCGCCCCGGCGAGCAGCCGGGAGACGACCAGCAGGGTGAAATCCGCCGAGAACACCCACAGCAGGTTCGCTGCCAGCGAGCCGGCCAGCGACACCAGCAGAATCGGCCGCCGGCCATGGCGGTCGGACATGCGACCCCAGAAAGGGGCCGCGACGAACTGCAGGCCGGCATACATCGCCCCGAGCAGGCCGCCGAACAGCGCCGCCCGCTGCATCGGCTCGACGCCGGGGAAGAGCGTGTCGATCGGCCGCATCATCAGCGCCAGCAGGCCGCCGGGCTGCTCGCCGTACCACGTCAGCATCTCGGGAAACAACGGAAATACGACGCTGAAACCGATCAGATCGACGAACAGGACGAGGAAGATCGCACCGAGGCCGGTGCGGCGCGACGGAATGGACGGTGTCATTGCCGGGGACCCATCGCACCGCGATGGGGCGGACGCCGACCGGCGGTGGCGGCATACAATCGGCGAAGCCGATGCCGCCACGATTCCGGAGCGACAGCGCAGGAATCAGAGCCGGGACAAAGCCCGGGGGGCAGGCCCGAAGGGCCGTGGGGGCGTAGCCC
>JAIFKN010000076.1 GCA_020049615.1 bacterium
AGTTCGTCGCCAGGGTCAGGGCGACGCCCTGCGTCTTGGTCTGGGCCGCCGGCACCGTGCCGCTGCTCGCCCCGTTGGCGTTGTAGGTCACCGCGTAAGTCGTGGCGGTGGTGGGCGAGACGGACAGCCAGGAGGAACCAACGCGAATCTCGTCAACCGTATAGGCACTGCCATTGCCGACGGTCTGCAGTTGATTGATGCCGATGGCACCGAGAGTCGCGGTGGCGCTGACGGGACTGGTCGGGACGGAGCCGCTGCCCAGGCCGGTCGGATTGACGTACAGGTTGAGCGCCCCTGTGGCGAGATCGACGGAAACGGCCAGGAAATTCGTGCCCAGCGTCGTGAGGGCCGTGTTCCCGACCACCGCGCCATCACCATCGCTGTAGATCTTGATCGTGGCGGCATCGAAGTGCTGACCAATCATGAATTTCACGGCCCCGCTGTTCATGAAGCGGATCTGGTTGGCATCACCGACCGTGGCCGTGGCATCCTGGATCCACGAGAACCACACCGTGCCTGCCAGCGCTGACGTCAGCGTGCGGGTCGCCTGGCCGCTGCCATAATACGACACGCTGGCGCCTGCGCCTGACGTCTGCAGGTTGCTGTAGGCCAGGTTGGAGCCGCCGGCAAGGCCGGAGGACCAGTCGCCAGCCCAGCCGGTGCCACCGTTGTTCACCGTGCCGCCGGCGAACCCGTCGTAGGCGTAGGTCGATGCCGCCGTCGCCGTCCACTTGGCGTACAAGACCACAGCTGCGTCGCTCGTGTAGTTCGCGCCCGCCGCGTAGTCGGTGCCCAGGCCATTGGCCTGCGTGTTCCAGCCGGCGAAGGTCGAACCGGTCAGGGCCAGGGTGCCGGAGTTCGTCGCCAGGGTCAGGGAGACGCCCTGCGTCTTGGTCTGGGCCGCCGGCGCCGTGCCGCTGCTCGCCCCGTTGGCGTCGTAGGTGACGGCATACGTTGCCGGATTGACCGTGACGGTCCCATCGACCAGGACCAGGGCCAACGATGTTCCCCCATTATCCAGGATATCCGTCGGTGAACCCGACACGGAGAGGGAGATGGGGAATGTACCGGACGAGATACCTGTCGTATTAACCGTGACGACGGCGATGGCGCCGTTCGCCGCCACCGTGCCCGAGGCGGTGACGACGCCATTGAGCGCCGTCCGGGAATCGCCGCCCGGGTATGGGGTCTGGATGCCGGCCGCCGTCCAGATGGTCGCTGCCGTGGTCATGTTGACTGCGGTGATGGTCGGCCCGCTGGTCCCCCCACCGATCTGCAGGTACAGATCCATGCCCGCCGTCTGCTCGCCTCCGCTGACCGAGACGGTGAAGGTCTGACCGGCGGTGTTCGGCAGCAGCGGGATATTGCCCAGGGAGATCGTCTCCCCCGCAGTGGCGAACGTCCAGGTGCAGAGCAGCAGGCAGATGCATGAGCAGATGAACTTCATACCGGTTCCTTTGGCTGCGGGCTCGTGGTCATCCCTACACGTTGCCAAGGGCGCACGGACTATACTTGCCAGTTCGGTTCAGTCGTTTCGGCCATTTTGAACATGCCTATCGCTTTGACGCTGGCCTTAGCCAGCCTGGGTCGCCTGTCTTGCATCCCCCTCAACGGCGTTGAACTCAGCAACGTAATGTTGCCATGAACCGCCTCTCCATCCTCCTCATCATCGCTGGCTATGCAGGAGCAGCCGAAGTCCCGACTCTGGTCTGGTCAGATGAGTTCGACACCCCTGGTGCACCTGATCCAGCCAAATGGGGATATGAGGTCGGTCGGATCCGCAATAAGGAAGAGCAATTCTACACCAAAGACCGTCGTGAGAATGCCCGGGTGGAAGACGGCCATCTGATTCTGGAAGCCCGCAAGGAGGACTGGGGCAAGGCTGCTTACACCTCAGCCAGCCTGACGACCAGTGAGACCTTCCCGTTCCAGTACGGTCGAGTCGAGGTGCGCGCCAAAATCCCGACTGGGAGAGGGCTGTGGCCTGCCATCTGGTTGTTGGGCTCCAACATCCAGGCAGCGGGTTGGCCAACCTGTGGTGAGATCGACATCATGGAGAACGTCGGCTTCGATCCCGATATACTGCACGCCACGATCCACACGAAAGCCTTCAACCACGGCCTGAATAATCACAAGGGCGCAAAGTTTGAACTCGCCAAACCCTGGGCTGATTTTCATAGTTACGCGCTTGATTGGCATCCCGATCGCCTGGACATATGGGTTGATGAGCAAAAAACATTCACCTACGCCAACGACGGAACGGGAACGGCATCCTGGCCATTTGACTTGAAGATGTATCTCATCCTGAACGTCGCCGTCGGGGGATCTTGGGGTGGCGCCAAAGGTGTTGACGCGGCTGTCTTCCCGCAACGCATGGTGGAACAAGAAATAACAGACCAACGGGCCATCCGAGGTCCTGGCGAATACCGGAACGGCGTGGGTCTACACGATCAGCTGCCCGGTCTGCGCCGGTGGCTACGTACCGACATCCACCCATTGTCCTCCCGCTTTGGCGCTGCGTTCGTCGGCCAGGACATGTCGGATGGTGTCCAGGTTGCGCCGTGCACTGACCAGTGGTTCGCGGTCCTCTTCGATTGCCAGCAGCAGGTCGCCCATGGCCCCAGCCTGTGAGGGCAGCAACTGCATGCTCTCGGTGTCGACCGTGACGGGATCAGGACCGATCCGCCGCGAGGTCAGTTCGATGCCGCCGCTCCATAGACCAAAGCGCAGGGAACCCTCGTCGCCATCGACCCGGCAACGCTCCGACGAGAGTCCATTGCGCAGCAACTGGCTGTGGAGGATATGCCCGGTGCAGCCTTCACCGAAGTCGATGACCGAGAGCAGGAGGTTGTCGCTGGTGAAGGCTTGGCCGGCCATGCGCCTGGTGGTGGTGGCGACCCGCCGCGGCTCGCGACCGGTCCAGTAGCGCAGCAGGTCGGCGAGATGGTTGTTCCACTGCACGGTGAGAAAGTTGTCACAGGTGCTGTAGTACGGGTGACCGGCCAGGTCACGATCCTGCGTGCCCATGATCTCGATTCCGGCGAAGAACGGCGTGCCGATCCAGCCCTGACGAATGATGTAGTGCACCATGAAATTGTTTGGCATCCAGCGGTAGTTCTGGCTGACCGCGAGACGGATGCCGGCGGCATCGGCGAGTTCGACCAGTCGTGCGAGCGGCTTCTCAGTCAGCACCGGCTTGCCGGCTGCCGCCGCCGCAGCCACCACAGCTTCGCGCAGCGCGGGCTGCGTCAGAAGGGCGATCACCTCGACCGCAGGATCGGAGATCACCGCATGAAAATCCGCGTGCACAGCTGGCGACTCGGGCAGAGCTGCGGCGCGGATGCGAGCCTCGGGGGCCGGATCGGCTATGGCTACGATGCGCCAGCCAGCGGCGCGGTAGGCTTCGACGTGGGCGCCAGAGATGTTGCCGAAACCGATCAGGCCGATGCGCCAATCCTTACGCCGGGGTTGCGGCGTGGTCGTCGGGATGCCGAGTGCTTGCGGAGTGATGATGGGGTTCATGGCTGCCCCGGCTGGTGCAGGTGGCCGGGGCGCCGGCGCCCACGAAGGGGTCCTTCGAACCAGAAGTAGGTGGTGTCCTCGAGGATCTCGACCACCTCGTGCTCGTCGCCCATCCAGGTCGCCAACACATCGCCTGGCTCAAGCACGTAGTCGATACCCTCCGAGCGCATATGCATGCGTCCGGTTATCATGCAGACAAACTCATCGGCGTCGTGGAAGTGGGTCTCGGTAACCTGCTTCTGGCCCTTGACGAAGCGGGCCAGACCCCAACTGGTAATGGCGTCGGACGTGAAGTTGGCGCGGGGGCCTTGGATGATCGGCATGGAGGGCTCCTGCCCCGGAACATCGTCGCCGGCTGGCGCTTGGACAAGGCAGACGATCAGCACAATCCCGTCATAGCCATGGACGATCCCGGCATCATTGTTGCTCATCTGGCAGAACTGGTTGGGGGCCAACCGCATCCACGCGCGGTTTTCGCAGAAGTTGGACTGGGTCCGCCGGTGCTCACCCGGCCGCAGCCTCTCGTCGAGATTTTCATGGTCATGCACGGGGCATGCGTCCTCGAAATCGGTGATCGCATGGCCTCGCTCGGACCCGGGCACATCGCCCTGATCAATGCGCACCTCGGCAACCGGGCGCGTACCCGTGGGCGCGGTTTTCGCTATGCCTGCATCTCGCTGGCCATGGACGATGCCGGCCTGCGCCGGTCCCCACTGCTGGCGGTGCGACAGGCACGCGAACTGGCGGGGTTGATCACCTCCGCGCGTGAGGTTGCGCTCCTGACGCATGCTCCACCTGCTCCACTGGCGGCCCTGAGAGTCAAGGCGTCTGTGCTCCGCTTCCTGCTCCTCGCCCACAGCGAATTCACCGACGCCGGATCGCCAGCGGCCAGCGATCCACGCCTGGCCCGGGCGCTGGCCTGGGCTCATGAAAACCATCGAGATCCGAACCTGACCGTGGAAGATCTTGCGCGCGCCGCCGGGATCTCGTCCGAGCACCTTGGTCGCTTGTGCCACCGTGCCTGCGGGACGTCGCCGATGCAGTACGTGCTGCGCCTACGCCTCGAGCGCGCTCGCGGGTTGCTCGCCAAGACCGGCATGGGAGTCAAGGAGGTTGCCGCCCTGGTCGGCTTCCGGGATGCAGGCTACTTCTCACGGCGTTTCCACCGAGCCATGGGTCTGCCACCCAGCCGACGGCCAAACGCTCCGGTCGTCTCTCCCGGGGGCGACCATGGCGTGGAAGCTCCTGCCTGGTAGGCCTCAGTCAGGCCTTCCGGGTTCGTCCAGAAAGGCTGTTCAATGTGTGCCGCAGCCGACAAAGAGGTGAAGACCCATGGATGCGCCTGACCAGTCGGAATTCCTCATGCTGTTCATCCCCATCCGGCATGACCTGCTGGCCTTCCTGCACAGCGTCAACCGGGATGACCAGGCGTGCGAAGACTGCTTCCAGGAGATCAGCCTCGTATTGTGGCGGGAATTCCACCGTTTCGATCGCCAAGGCAGCTTCGGCGCCTGGGCCAGGGGCATCGCCGTGAATGTCGTCCGGCAATCCTGGCGCCGCTCGGCGCGCGGCCCGGTCCTGTGCGAGCCGGCCACCCTGCAGGCCCTGGCGGAGGCCTGGCAGCGGACCGAGGGCGAGGCAGATGATCTGGACGAGCGCCTGGCGCGCTGCACCGAGGGCATCGACGAGTCGCAGCGGCAAC
>JAIFKN010000063.1 GCA_020049615.1 bacterium
ATCCTGGAGGCGAAGTCCCCCAAGCCTCGCCATGGAGGCCAGAAGCACACGTACCGCTACGACCCCCAGCGGATCTGGGATCGGGTAACACGAAAAGTTGTCGAGCAGGGCGGCAAGGTGATCTCGCCCCACGGCATGCGTCACAGCTTCGCCTCCAACCTGCTCATGGCGGGGGTATCAGACGTCCTCGTAGCTCGCTGGCTTGGTCACGCCAACACGGCCATGGTCCACGAGCACTACGGACACCTGCTCGCCTACCATGGCGACATCAAAAAGCTGACCATTACGTGACCTATTCCCGGGTCTGTCGATGGCTCGGTTACCCGGCGTCTTGGGAACCGATTTGGGAACGGAGGCCAAAATCGTGCTACTTGAGCCACGTCAATGAAACGAAGAAACCCTGGTTTTACCAGGGTTTCTTCGCTTGGTGGTCTTTACAGGACTCGAACCTGTGACCCCTACCATGTCAAGGTAGTGCTCTAGCCAACTGAGCTAAAAGACCATCGGCAGTGAGTGGGCCGTCCCCCCCATCCTGTTACGAGAGGTAGGAGGCTATTGTGGGAGTCCTAACGCGCAAGAGGGCGGGAGGGCAGCGCGGTTCTCTGACTTCCCATGCTCGGCCGGCCCAGCTTGAACTGACTTGTGCACCCGCGTCGCCATGTGGCCCGGGCCGACGAAGGCCTCGGCCGTGCGGTTGCGGCGCGGAGGCGTCGTCCCCCGTGGACGGCCGAACGGCCTGCGGCACCAGCCGATAGAGGGCCAGTGGGAACGGCGACTGCGAGGTGACGGGACGGAGCGGACGTAGCGGCGCCGGTCGGTCGGGAATACCGGGACGCTGGCCAGCCGACCATCGTCCGCCGTGCGCTAGCCTTCAACGCGGAGCGCGCAGGTCGAAGCAGTAGATGCCGTCCGTGCCACGCAGGAAGATGCGGCCGTCGGCCAGGGGCGGGGTGCTCGGCGACTGGTAGCCGGTGGACGACAGGTAAGGGTTGGGCTTCCACCTGCCCAGGGCGGCCAGCGGCCGGGTGGTGAAGAGCATTGGTTCGGTACCGCCATGCTGGTACTCGCGGAACCAGACCAGCAGGCCCTGGTGGCCCATGGCGGCGCCTTCGTTGCTGCCCAGGGTCATGGTCAGAGGCCCGGCCGTGATTGCGCCGCTGGCGGCATCGAGGCTGGCGGGTCCGTTGGCGATGCCCTTGTCTCCCTGCTCTCCCGGATGGAAGAACCGGGCGAACAGCTGCCCGTCGACCTCCATGGCGCTGGAACCAGCAAAGTGGCAGTGCAGGCTCGGATTGGCCTTGGGCGCTTCCCAGGCTTTCACCGCCCCGCTCGGATGCAGGTCGAAGCATGCCAGGTGGCCCGAGTCCGCGCCCAGGACATCATCCTGGCCACTGCCTCCGCCGATGTTCACGAAGATCCGGTCGCCACGCAGGGTCGGACCATAGGCCATCTTCCCGAGGTCAGGGATGGACCAGACATCCGTGCCGCTCGCCGGATCGAGGCAGCGCAGGGTGATGCGGGGGCTCTCCTTGGTGCTGGGGCCGGTCACCAGCAGATACTCCTTGCCGCCGTGCCGCCACACCAGCGGGCTGGCGCATTGCTCCTGGATGCCGCTGCGCGTCCACAGCGTCCTGCCGCTAGCTGAGTCGAGACCGGCGACATCGGTTCCACCCCAGTCGCCGTAGACAGCTGACACCACCAGGACGCCGCCGGCCCAGGTCGGCCGGTGCCCGCTGTTGCGGTTGCTCACCCTGTCCGTTGGCGTCTTGCCAGCCTTGGCCTCGGCGATGAAGGTCTCGCCCTGCCTGCCGCCGATGGGCGAGGCTACCTGCCAGCGCGGCGTGCCACTGGCGGCATCGAGGCAGAGGACCTGCGCCGCCGAGGTGACCACATACACCGCATCGCCCGCTGCCACCGGTTCGCGACCCTGGCTGTGCGACTTGTGGCAGCCAGTGTTGATGCCGGCCAGCGGGAATACGCTGCGCCACAGGGTCCTGCCGGTAGCGGCGTCGACGGCCACCACCACCTCATCGGCCAGCCAGGTGTTCCACGGCTCGGGCGTGGGATCGCGCCTCTGCGTCGCGCGCTCGGCATCCTTCCACTGACCGGCAGGCACATAGTAGGTCTGATAGAGGCGGCCGTCCCTGATCACCGGAGTCGAGCAGCCGCCGTGCGGGCCGTAGCGGAAGCGCGCTCCGGCCGCCAGGTGCGGCATGAGGTCCTGGCTGACCCAGAGCAGGCGGATGTCATCGGTCTTCGAAACCATCCTCGGCGGCTTGGCCAGGACGGCGGCGGTGAAGTCGCCGTTGGGGCCGTTGAACACCGGCCAGTCGGCGCCGGCCTGCAGGCCGTCCGCGGCGGCCTCGGCCTCGCGTCGCAGCCAGCCGTTCGCCTTGTAGGTCTTGCCGGCCACCGAGATGCTGCCGCTGACCGCGTCCGCTCCGCTGAGCGCGACCTTCACCTCGGTCGCATCCGGCCACGACTCTTTCACGCCCTTGTCCTCCAGGCGCCAGGCCATGCCCGCGCCCGACACCCCGGCGTTGACTGTGCCTGTGAATCCGCGGGCACGGGCCGGCACCTGCAGGTGGTCGAGGGTGGTGATGCCACCATATACCGCGTAATGCACGCCGTTGCCCTTCTCGTCGAGGGACACCAGGACTCGCTGGACGCTGCCGCCCAGGGCGGTGATGACGGCACTGCCGTCTCCGCCGTCGAGCTTGACGACACAGGTGTCGTAGCTGTCGGCTGCGCCCATGGCCGCAGCGATGCATGCGAGGGCTGGGGCGATGCGGATCATAGGCGGGTCTCCTGGGTCGGCGGTGCAGCGGTCACACGCAAGGAACGGAGTCGTGTGGCGCTTCACCGGCACGGAACGGAACCCATTATGGACGGGAGTGACCACCCCGCCACGTCTGTCCGTCTGGTTCCGCCAGCGGTGGCGGCATTGCTGCCTGCGCCTGGTGCTGGCCGGGGTGCAGCGCAGCGCCCGGACCCACACCAAGCAGCGCCTGCCGAGCGACCACTGGACGCTGTGGCACCTGCGGCACGGGACCGTGCGCAGCCTCGCCGCCGCCGGTGCCGTGGAGTGCGTCGCCGGGGACAGCTGGCTGACGCCACCGCGCTGCGCTGCCCGGCAGGAGATCGCGGCCGGCAGCGAATTCCTGGTCGCCAACTTCGATGTGCTGCCGGCGGCCGGATGGGATGATCCGCTGCGCCGGCTGGCGCTGCCTGCCGTGGTGCAGGATGGCGGCGATCCGGCGGCGTGGAGCGAGCTGTGCGCCTGCTTTGCGCAGTGGCGGCCCTGTGATGACGAAGCGGTGCTGCGCGGCCGGCCCGCCCTCGATCGCCTGCTGCTCGCGCATCTGCGCGCCGGCTTCGCTGCCGGCGCCTTCGCCGACGGCAGCGGCACCGCCCCGGCCTGGCTCGAGGATCTGACCTTGTGGATCTGCAACCATGCCTTGAAAGCGCAGATGAGTCCGGCCGTGATCGTGCGCCAGGCCGGCTACTCGACCCGTCATGTGTGCGCCGCGTTCCGCCGGCACTACGACAGCACTCCGGGCGGTTTCCTGCGTCGGCAGCGGCTGGCGGTCGCCGCCCGGCTGGTGCGCGAACGTCGTGACGAGGCGATCGGCAGCATCGCCAGGCGTTGCGGCTACCGCGATCCGGCCCTGTTCAGCCGGCATTTCAGCCAGGCCTTCGGGCGCAGTCCGCGCGCCTGGCGGGCAGGCGGCGGCGCCGGCTGAGCCTCCGGCGGTTCAGCGGCAGGGGGTGCTGCTGCCGGTGACCGCGCCGGTCCAGGTCAGCGGCACGCCGATGCGGCCCTTCCAGGTGCCGGTGATGCCGGTCGCGGCCAGGGTGGCGTCGAGTTCGAGGCTGGCGCCGAGGCTGCCCATCTGGTTCTCGACGCCGACGAAACGGTCGGGGTTCAGGCACAGGTCGACGCGGCCAGCCAGGTGCCCGCCCTCCAGGCGCAGGTCGCTGACGTCGAGTTCGTGCCAGGCGGTGTTCATCGAGAAGGCCGCGGCCAGGCTGCGGGTGAAGCGGTTGCCGTCGTGGTCGAGGAAGAGGTTCATGCCCTTGCCGGCGTTGGGGTCCTTGCGGCTGCGGAACACCGTGCTCAGCGCGAGGTGCCAGCTGACGCTGCCGGCGGGCAGCGGACCGAAGATCTGCCACGGGCTGTCCTTCAGCCACGGTGTGCCGTAGCGGCGGTCCTGGAAGGGGCCGGCGCCGCCGATGGTGCCGTTGCGCTCGATGGGCGTGGGCAGGCCGGGGATGTTGCGCGTCCAGGTGCCGGTCCAGGCCTCGCCGCTGCGGACCAGGGTGAGTTGTACCGGATAGGTGCCGGTGCCGTGATCGACCTCGACCGTGGCGGTGAGACGGTCGCCACTGAGACTCGGCGCCGAGGTCAGGCTGCGCTCCCAGCGCGCGAAGCGGCGATCCTTGCCGTAGACCAGGCCGGCCTGCGCGTCGGTGGGCGGATAGGCGGAGGCGACTGGCGCCAGGGCGCCGTCGATCAGGAAGAGGCGCAGCGGCAGCGGCGTGCCGGGCAGGCCGTGGAAGCCGTCGGCGAGCGCGAGGTCGAGGCGCTGGGCGCTGGCCGGGGCGCGCAGGTCGTAGCAGGCGATGCGGCCGTCGTCGGTGCGGGTGTAGAGCCGGCCATCGACATAGGGCCGGTCGATCGGCACCTCGTAGCCGCTCGCCTGGAGATCGGGCATGGCCCAGTCGCCGTAGAGCTTCTCCAGGCCGCGTGGCGTGACCCGCCACCAGTCGAACTGCATGCTTGTCCCGCCATGCACCTCGTCGCCGGCGCACAGCAGGCGGTCCTCGAACAGGCGCGGGACACCCATGGCCGGCAGTTCGCGGGTGCGCTTGCCCTCGGGCTTCTGGCTTTCGGCGACGATGCGGCCGTCGGCCACGGCGACGCAGGCCCAGCGTTGCTCGCGTTCGAGGCTGTTCAGATGGACCAACCCGTCGCGGATAGCGGCCTTGCGGTGCGGCCCGCGGTCAAGGCCCCAGCCCCAGTCGTAGGCTGGCTGGTCAGGCAGGCTCCAGATGGGGGTGGCGGCGCCGGCCGAGACGCGGAAGGCACCCCAGCGGCCCATGCGGTTACCCTCCTTGCCCGGTCCAAGCTTGCGCACATTGAGCAGAATGATGCCATCGCCCGCCGGCACCGGCGTGGTCATCGGGCCGAGATCCTTCACCGTCCAGGCGATGCGGCCGTCTGCGGGATCGATGGCGGTGCAGGTCCAGTCGCCTCCGCCGCTGTTGCGCCAGTTGCCGCCGCCGATCGTCACCAGCAGGGTCTGGCCTGCGACGCTGACTAGGGTCGGTGTGGTATGGTCGGCACAGGTCTGGGGCAGATGCCAGAGCTGCTTGCCGGTGGCGGTGTCGAAGCCGACCAGGCCCTGGGCGAGATCGGGGACGATGACCCGCCCCGGCACCACGGTCACCCCGGTGAGCATCAGCGGACCGGCGACATCCTTGCCGGCGACGAAGTCGGCGCGCTTGGCCTTCCAGCTCTTGGTGCCGGGCAGCTCGGCCTCCCAGCGGCGTTGCCCGCTGATGGCGTCGTAGGCGCGCAGATCGCCCATGGTGCCGAGGCTGAAGACCAGCCCATCGCCGGCAGCCGGGGTCGGACCGTAGGAGGTGCGCTTGCCGCCATACCGGTTGACCCCGCCCGGCTCGCTGGCCGTCCACAGGTGCTTGCCCGTGGCCTGGTCGAAGGCGACCACCTGATCCTCGGCTTCATAGGCGAAGGGCGCGCCGGCCTCGGGCGGGGCGTCCTTGAGGTCGGCGGGGACGGCCGTGCCGGTCGGCTTGTAGGTGCTGACGAAGACGCGACCGCCGGCGATGATGGGCGAGCCGCAGCCGCCCGGCTGCGGGAAGACCTTGCCGCCCTCCTTGGCCTGGTCCTTCGAGGTGCGGCCGATGCGGGCGTGGCCGAGCAGGGGTTCGCTGACCCACGCCGTCCGCACCAGCGACAGATCCTCGACCAGGGTGTGACCGAAGCGCGCGGCGTTCCAGTCGCCGTTCGGCCCCGACAGCATCGGCCAGTCGGCGGAGGGGGGCTCGGCGGCGCCGAGGGCGCAGGCGGTGGCGACGAGGCAGGCGAGCAGTTCGGTGCCGGTGGTTCTCATGTCCAGAGAACGACGATGGGGTGCATATGACTTGCATGCTACGGAAGCATACATGGATAGGAATGACCTGACTGCCGGCGGACTGCGTTCCCCCGCCTGCTGCGCGAGCTGCCATCGCCAGACGCTGCGGCTGGCGCGATCCGGCCCTCTTCAGCCGGCACTTCAGCGTGGCTTTCAGCCGCAGTCCGCGCGCGTGGCGACGTGGGCAGGGGGCCGTGCCAGTGCGGATCGCCTCCGCCTCAGGTGTGGAACGTCGTGACCAGGGTCAGGGGTGCAGTGATCGTGCTGATCCATCGCTGACGCTGCGAGCGTCAGCAGAGTTGCTCGCAGGCGGCATCGTCTATCATCATGGGCGCGGTGATCCTCAACCACGCAGCAGGTGCCGGCCGAAGCAGGGACGACGGTGGATAGCGTTGCCGCTGCGCGGGAATACCGGCAGGCCTTCCCGCTGCCGCCGATCAGCCTTGCCTCCGTCGTCTCGACCGGTGCTGGACCGCTTGCGGCCATTGCCCGTCTGCATCTGGAGCAGGAGCGCGAGTTGTCGGGCGCGGCGCGGAGCTCGGTCACGTGGATCAGCCGTCGCGCACGGCTCGAGCAGGTCTTGGCGTATCCGGACCTGGATCTGGAATCCCGCCTGACGGCACTGTACCTGGCCGGAGAGAAGGTCGGTGGAGACGGCCGGCACGTCTGGCTGCGTGGGCTCATCGATCAGATGGAGGATGGACTGGGGCCGCAGCTGCCGCCCATCTGGCATCGGCTGCCGTTGCGGCTCCGCAGCATGGTGGTCGGTGCGACCTGCGACGCGCCGCTGGCCGATGACCTCGAGGCCCGGTTGCAGCGTCTGCTCCAGGCCACCTCTGGGGCCAGCGATCGCCTGTGGTGGCTGGTCCAGGGTGACCGCGCAGGGCTTGCCAACCTCCGCCATGATGTGCGTTTGCTGATCGACCTGCGGTCGCAATGCGTCGCCCAGGCGGATGTGGGCGAGGAACGCACACGCTGGCTGCAGTACCTCGATCAGAAGCTGCTGAATCTGACCATGGGCGAGGCAGGTCCTGGGGTGGGCCGCAAGGCGGAGCGCTTGGCCGTGTTCCATGTGACGGCCTCCTATCTGCTGGCATCGTTGGGGATCGATGGGGCTCGACGGCACCTGGACAGTCGCAAGTCGGATGGCTCGTTCCGGTGGGGAGAACCCGGGCGCAGCATCGTGCTGTGCCTGCTGGCCATCCGCACCGGAGACGATCCGGCTGTGGCCAGGCATCTGGACGATCTGGCGGCGCTGGAGGTCGACACGACGCGCGCCGAGCGCTGGTTGCAGATCCATTTCAATCTGGCCCGCGGCCGGGTCGAGGTCGCACACCGCATCCTCGCCCGGATCGATCCGGGTGGCGCCTTCGGGGATCTGCATGCCTGCTGGTACCGGATCGGCATGCTGCTGAACGACCAGGTCATGCTGGCGCACCACCGGCAGCAGTTGCTGGATCGGGGGGCCGGTTACTGCTTCCGCGAGTTGAGCGCCTTTCCGGACATCAGCGCCGCGGTCTGGGCGGCTGGCGCGGAGGCCTTGCACTGGCAGGCCGTGCACCTGGGCCCGGTCGCTGCCGCGCCGCAGGCGGTGCGGCCCGTCGCGGCCGTGAACGCCGTCCCGGATGCCCTGGTCGGCGGTTCAGCGGCCATGCGCGACCTGCGGACAACCATCGCCGTCCTGGCTGACCGTCCTGAACCGGTGCTGATCGAGGCCGAGACCGGTTGCGGCAAGGAACTGGTGGCACGCGCCCTCCACGAGCGCTCTATCCGCGCCGACCAGCCCTTGGTGATCATCAATTGTGCTGCGCTCACCGACAGTCTTGGCGAGGCTGAGCTGTTCGGACATGTGCGCGGAGCCTTCACTGGAGCCGAGCGGGATCGCGACGGGGCCTTCGCTGCCGCCGGCAAGGGCACCATCGTCCTCGATGAGATCGGCTCCTTGAGCCTGCAGGTGCAGGGAGCCTTGCTCCGGGTGCTGGAGACGGGGGACTACATGCCGCTGGGCTCCGGCAAGGTGCGGCGCAGCACCGCCCGCATCGTCGCCGTCAGCAATGAGGATCTTGAGCAGACCGTGTCGCGTGGTGCCTTCCGGGCGGACCTGCTCTATCGACTGCGCCGTCTGCTCATCGGCATCCCGCCCTTGCGCGACCGGCTGGATGATCTCGACGACCTGTACCGGCACTTCGCCGCTCTCATTGGCATCGTGCCGCCCCCGGTCCTGGACGATGGCCTGCGCGCAGCCTGGACTGGCCACGATTGGCCAGGCAACGTCCGTGAGTTCCGCAATCAGGTCGAGCGGATCCTGATCATGCCCGCTGGAACTGCGTGGGCTATCGGTCCGGCTCGCGGAGGTCTGAAGGGGCCGGTCCGGCCTGCTGCGGCAGAACCGGCGGCAGAACCACCAGCAGTCGCGCCGCCCTTGGCGCGCATACCCGGTCCGCCGCGGGTACGGACCCGGCGGGCACGCGTCCTCTCCCTGCTCCTCCGCGATGGTGCGGTCACCCGCCGTTCCGTCATGCTGGAGAACGCCTGTGCACCAGCCACGGCGGCAGCTGATCTGGACGCGCTTGTCGCGGTAGGCCTCCTGCGCTTGGTGGACGAGGGGGGGCCGAATCAGCGGCATTTCGTTGCCGCCGCGCCTGCAGCGCCAGCCTGACTCCTGACTTTTGCACCTGACTGTCCACGGTGTGGGTAATAGCCCGACAACAGATATGAACTCAATGTGGATCTATTATAGATCACATTTTCTGCTGTAGCTCGCGGGCTTGGTGCGGCGAATGGCGGCGAATGCCGGTAGCGAGCCAGCCGGCACGGATCGGGATGTTGTCTTAGTGTTGTTGCAGTAATTAGTTGCGGAAGTGCATCACATGCGGCCGGAGCGTGACAAGGGACGCAGGCCTCCTTGGTCCGGCTGATGCTCACTGCTTGGCATGCCGACCAACGCGAGGCCAACGCAGCAGAGTCCATTGATCAACGGCCACCGTATCGCCAGTCTCGTATTCGCCCTGTGCTGCGTTCTGACATTGGTCGCTACAGAGCCTGCGCATCCGTCGCTGTTCGTCGATGCCCAGCGGGTCACCGCCATCCGCGCCGCTGTCACCACGAGCGGCACCTCCCAGAACGAGATCTACGCGCTGATGCGGGACCGCGTGAACGCGACCGCGACCGACATCATCGATGGCGGGACCGCAACCCAGCCGGGTCGCAACTACGCCCGCAACTACCTGGCCCGCGAAGCCGCTGCCGTGTATGCCATCGGTGGCGAAAGCGCCTACGCGCAGATCGCCTATAACGCCATCGCCGCCATATACAGCGATCCCAGTTCGGGGACGACGATCCCGGAGGGCGTCGGCGCCAAGGG
>JAIFKN010000050.1 GCA_020049615.1 bacterium
ACCACGGCACGGCGATCATCCGCAACTTCCTGGTGCGCATCTGCGGCTGCAAGCGCGACTGGACGATGGGCTCGTTCATCGACGAGGAGATCGCCCGCATCCGCACGCAGGTCGGTCCCGAGCGCGTCATCCTCGGCCTCTCCGGTGGCGTCGACTCGTCGGTCGCGGCGGTGCTGCTGCATCGTGCGATCGGCAAGCAGCTGACCTGCATCTTCGTCAACAACGGCGTGCTGCGGAAGGGCGAGGCCGACGGCGTGCGCAAGCTCTTCGCCGAGAACATCGGCATCGATCTCGACTACGTCGACGCCAGCGATCGCTTCCTCACCGCGCTGGCCGGCATCACCGAGCCCGAGCGCAAGCGCAAGATCATCGGCAAGCTGTTCGTCGACGTGTTCAAGGACGAGGCGGCGCGGATCAAGGCGACCAGCGGCGGGCAGGTCAAGTTCCTCGCCCAGGGCACGCTCTATCCCGACGTCATCGAATCGGTCTCGGTGCACGGCGGCCCGGCCTCGGTGATCAAGAGCCACCACAACGTCGGCGGCCTGCCCGCCGACCTCGGCCTCGGCCTGGTTGAGCCCTTCCGCTTCCTGTTCAAGGACGAGGTGCGCGCGATCGGCTCGAAGCTCGGCCTGGCCGACGCGGTGGTGTGGCGCCAGCCCTTCCCCGGCCCCGGCTTGGGTGTGCGCATCCTCGGCGAAGTGACGGCGGAGAAGGTGCGCGTGCTGCAGGAGGCCGACGCCATCGTCCGCGAGGAGATCGAGGCCGCCGGCATGAACCGCACGCTGTGGCAGGCCTTCGCCGTGCTGCTGCCGGTGAAGTCGGTCGGCGTGATGGGCGACGAGCGCACCTACCAGGACTGCTGCGCCGTGCGCTGCGTCACCAGCACCGACGGCATGACCGCCGACTGGGCGCAGCTGCCGCACGACCTGCTCGGCCGCATTTCCAATCGCATCATCAACGAGGTGCGCGGGATCAACCGGGTGGTCTACGACATCACCTCGAAGCCGCCCGGCACGATCGAGTGGGAGTGATGATACCTCGGTGAAAGCCGACGGTTGCGATGGGGTCGGGGCTTCGCTCCGGCCCCGTCTTCGTTGTCAGCCAAGGCTGATGCGATAGGGTGTTTGCAGGCACTGGTGGGACTCCACCGTGGTTCGCCAGGCTTCGCAAAGGATGACTGAACGCGGACGAGGAGCTCTCCTCCTGGCCCACTGCCCCAGCCATCCCGCCGACCTCGTCGTGTTCCTCATCGAGACCGGGCCTTGCCCCTGACCTGGGCCGGAACCCTGGTCATGCACGCCGGCCAGGATTCATTGACCAGACGGATCCGGATCGGCGCAGAGGATCTGGCGGGCGGCAAGGGCCTCGAGGCCGCTGGCGCGGCGCATCGCGCCAGGACAGTCGCGGGCCTCGCCGAGGGCGACCACCCGCATCCCGGCGGCGAGCGCGGCGGCGATGCCAATTGGCGAATCCTCGACCACGACGCAGCGGGCAGGATCGACGCCGAGGCGGCTGGCGGCGAGGAGGAACACCTCGGGATCAGGCTTGGGCCTGGAAATCTCGCTGCCATCAGCCACCACCGTGAATCGGTCGAGGAGGCCGATGCGATCGAGGATGCTGCGGGCGTTGCGCGAGGACGAGCCGACCGCCATCGCCGTCCCGGCCTGCGCGAGGCCGGTCAGTACCGGCTCCACCCCGGGGAGCACATCGAGCGGCGACAGCGATGACAGCAGTTCCCGATAGTAGCCGTCCTTCCGCTCTGCCAGTTCGATCGACTCGGCCTCGGTGCAGGTCCTGCCGCCGAGCGCCAGGACCATCTCCAGGCCGTGTCTGTGGCCGCCGGCCTTGCGCCAACCGGCGGCATGGCGATCCAGGTCGATGCCGAGTTCGCTGGCGAGGTGGCGCCAGGCCTGGAAATGCAGCTCCTCGGTCGAGACCAGCACCCCGTCGAGGTCGAAGATGACGGCAGCGACCGGGCACGGCGGACCGCTGGCGGGGATGCAGGGAGGCATGTGACCCATCAGCATCATCGGCCATGTGAATGGCAGTTGAAGCGGCGCTGGCCGCGCCAGGCCCATGCATCGACACGCACCTGTTGGCGGTGGAGGAGCGGACGCCTGGCCCCATGCCTGCCGGGTGAATCGCGGTGCCGTGAAACCGGCCTCCTCCGATCGGGGTCTGAGGGCCGCGGGAGGAACGCCGGGATCGGGCAAGCGGTGCTCCGCTAGCGGCGCAGGGTGAGCACCAGTCCGAGGCCGGCGGCGATCGCCGCGACGAGCCGCCAGTCTCCGGGAGGCAGCAGCAGGGCGGCGACCAGGGCTAGTCCGGCGACGACCGGGGCGAGGTCGACCTGCGCCGGCCGTGCAAGGTGGCGCTCGATGCGTTCGATGCGCTCGGGCAGTTCCAGCCAGCGCGCCAGGCATTGACGCCCCTCGGCCAGCAGGTCGTCGAGACGGCCGCGGGCGGTCGCGAGCCGGCTCAGGCGTGGGCGCACGATGTCGATGAGATTGCGTTCCGGGTCGAGCTCCCCGCACACCCCTTCGAGCAGGCCGAGGGCGCGGGTCAGGAGGATGGTGTGGCGTGGGAAGGCGAGCCCGCGGGCCCGGCGCAGGAAGGCCGAGACCTTGGCCGACAGCTCGCGCTCGCGCTGACTGCCCTTGAAGGCGCGCGGATTGAGCTGGCTCAGGCCGTCGAACAACTCCTGCGCCAGCGCGCGGATGGCGTCGAGGTCGGCTCCGGGCAGCAGTACGCCCAGCTCGACCAGTGCCGCGACCATGCCACCGACGTCGCGCTCACCCAGGCGGCGCAGGAAGGCGGCGTAACGCAGGCGGTCCAGCGGCGTGAGGGTCGCGGTCATGCCGAAATCGATGACCCACACCCGCTCGCCATCGAGGATCAGATTGCCGCCGTGCGGATCAGCGTGGAAGAAGCCCTCGTCGAGCAGCATGGCGATCCAGGTCCCGGCGATGCGTTCGGCCAGTTCGCGCCGACGCTCGCGCGGCAGGCTGGCGGGATCCAGCTGGGCCAGGGTGGTGCCGGGCGCGAACGCGGTCACCAGCACCGTCTCGCGGGTATGCTCGAGGTAGACCTGCGGCGCGCTTAATCCGTTGCGTTCCAGCAGCGGGCGCAGCCGGCCGGCGGCGATGGCCTCGTGCAGGTAGTCCTGCTCCTCACGGCTGGTGCGCTGGATCTCATCGAGGATCAGCTCGGCCGGCCAGCCGGGCACGGCCAGACGCAGCAGCCTCAAGGCCAGGCGCAGCAGCAGCAGGTCGGTGGCGACCAGCGGCCCGAGGCCGGCATGCTGCACCTTGACCGCCACCGCCGTGCCGTCGGGCAGCGTGGCGCGGTGCACCTGCCCGAAGCTGGCGCTGGCGATGGGCTGCGGTTCGATGTCCCGCAGGTGCTCGGCAATGCGCCCCTCGTAGGCGCGCTCCAGCATGCCTCGCACCGTGCGCCACGGACGCGCCGGCGCCTGGTCACGCAGGACGGCGCAGGCATCGACCCAGGTCAACGGCAGCAGATCGGGGCGGCTGCCGACGACTTGGCCGACCTTCAGCATGAGGGCACCGTGGCGGCGGCAGAAGCCGGCGAACCAGGGGCCGCCGAGACGGTGCAGCGCGTCGCAGCCGGCCCGCCCGCCTCCAGGCCACAGGCGCCCCAGCCCGGCCATGGCGAGATACGGCCCGCCGAGCAGGACGAGCATGGCCGCGCCTTCAGCGGCGCGGGCGGCCAGCGCCAGCATCAGGTGGCGGGCTGGGCCGGCTTGTTCCGTTCGGCGGCGCGACGATCAGCGGCGTCGACGGCAGCGATGCCGGCGTTGAACAGGCTGCGCGCCGCCTGGCGCAGATGGCTCCGCACCTGCGGGTCGACCAGCTGGTCGGCCCAGATGCTGGCGGCTTCGTGGAGGTGCGTACGCGCCTGGCGCAGGTGCTCGCGGGCAGCCGGATCGGGGGAGCAGCTCATGCAGGCATCGTGGCCAGCGGGGGTGGAAGTGAACCGGCTTCCGGCCAAGTCTGCAGATCGCATCCTTGTCGGACTCAGTAGCAGCGCACCTCGTACACCGCCGCGCTGGGATCCCCGTTGGTCGCCAGGACGACCAGGCGCAGCCTGCCCGCGCGGCTGCCAGCGGGCAGGTCGTGGACGCGGCGGCGCTGGTGGTTGCCGGTGATGCGCAGCACCTCGCGGCCGTCCAGCTCGATGGCGTAGTCGCGCACGGTCTGGGCGTCCTTGAAGAACGGCGGTTCGGCGTGGACCTCCTTGAGCAGGTGGCCGGCGAAGCTGATCTCGACCCGGCTGACGGCCTGCGGTCAGATCGAGCCACTGTGGCATGCCCTGGCCGGCGTCGCTGCGCCACAGGTTGGTGCCGGACAGCGGACGGGTGATGCCGCTGAGCACGTTCGCCGCCTCGTACACCGGCTGCCCGGGCGAGAGGCGGAAGGCGAGGCCGTTGTGGCGGTCGCGCATGCGCGTCGGCGAGAGGTGGTGCTGGGCGAAGCAGCCGGGCTGGATGTGCGTCACCTGGCGCCAGGCCAGGCCGGGGGCCGGACCGGCTTCGATGCGGTAGGTGCCGGCGGGCAGGCCGGTGAGTTTCAGGTCCCAGGCGACCCAGCGGTCCTGGCCGGGCGCGACGCTCAGCGTCTGCTCGGCGACGACGGCGGCACCGCCGCGGCGGTAATCCCAGATGCGTTCGAGGCGCACCAGGCGCAGCGGCAGGGCGATCGGGGCCTTGCTGTCGTTGTCGATCAGCAGTTCGACGCGGTCGAGCACGCCGCCGGCGAGGTGGATGACCTGGCCCTGCACCTGGTCGATGGCGCAGCCGCGGTTGCCGGCGCCCCAGGTCGACTGGCCGTTGTCGTTGCGCGGTTCCCCCGGCGACTGGCCGAACAGGCGGGCGCAGCTGCTGGCGCTGATCCGGGCGCGGCGGGCGAGGTCGGCCTCGTCCCGGTTGGCGACATGCGGCAGGAAGCAGCCGTCGCGCAGCAGCGCCTGCTGGATGGCGCGGATGCGCGGACCGCCTTTCGCCGCGTCTTCGGCCAGGGCCGGCAGCCCGTCGCGACCGGCGATGGCCGCCGCGGTGCCGACCGCCTGGCCCATCAGCCCGGTGGTGGCCATGACGCGCAGCGAGCCGAGGGCGGCTCGCGTGGTGCTGATGCAGCGTCCGGCGAGGAAGAGGTTGTCGACGTCGCGGGCGATGAGCGCGCGCAGCGGGAAGCCGTACGGGCCGACGTAGCTCTTGGCCGCGTACTCGGAGTCGTGCTTGTAGCCTTCCGCGCTGGCTGGCTCGGAGTTCGCTGCCAGCAGGCCGCCGGGCGTGTGCAGGTCGATGAACCAGCCGCCGAAGCCGACCTCGTCGGGATAGACGGTGTCGGCCTGCAGTTCGTTTTCGTTCACCCAGTGGCGGCCGTAGATGCGGCGGCTTTCGCGCTTGCCCGGCACCTGGCCGATGAAGTCGAGGGCGTAGTTCTTGCACACGTCCTTCATCTTCGGATCGCGGTTCTTCATCCAGTCCCACACCCCCAGGGCGTGGCGGGTCAGCTCGTGGCGGATGGTCTCGTTATCGTGGATGGTGTGCCAGGGCACGCCGATCTCGATCCACCAGTAGCCGCCGCGCGGGTCGTGTGGGACGCGGCCCTGCTCGTAGAAGAAGCGGCCGTCCTGGTGCTGCACCGCCCAGTCCGGGGCGGTGAACGGTGCTTCACGGCCGATGTCGCGGGCGCGGATGTGGATCGAGTTGCCCATCGTGTCGGTCGAGGCTTTTTCGGGCGCATGCAGCTCGCCGGTCTCGGCGCGGCCCTCCGAGCCCATGCGCCAGCCGCAGCCGGTGCGGTCGGCGACGATGCCGTCGCCGGTGGCGTCGACGAAGAGGGGGGCGCGCAGCTCCAGCTCGGTCTCGGCCGAGAGGGTGCGGGCGCGCAGGGCGGCGATCCGCCGGCTGCTGGCGCAGGCCGGACGCTCGTAGTAGCCGGCGGTGGTGGCGGGAGCGGATTCGACCGCGGCGCCGCCGTCCATCAGCACGTCGACCACCGGCGTGTTGAGGTGCATGGTCAGGTTCGGCTCGCGCGTGGCGATGTCGTACAGCGTCATGTCGAAGATGCTGTTGGTCCAGCCGTTCTCGTTGATCCATTCGTGGTTGCGCGCGCGTTCGTCGGTCAGCGCCTCGCCGACGATGCCGCCCTCGCGGGCGTAGGCGTGGTGGCAGGCGGCGCCGTGCACGGTGACGCGCATCTCGCTGCTGGCGACGCCGCCGAGCACCGGGCGCTCGTGCACCAGGCAGGTCTTCAGGCCGCGGCGTGCGGCAGCGACCGCGGCGCAGAAGCCGGCGAGGCCGCCACCGGCGACGACGAGATCGTAGTTCTGGACGAGGCGCTTGGTCATGACGGCTCCTGGAGGGCGGTGGCGACGGCCGCGGCGGCGGCCAACAGATGGTGCTTGAGGTGGGCGGAGGGATCGGTGGCTAGGCAGCGGCCGTGCAGGGCCAGGGCCAGCGGCGGCTGGCCGTCGATGGATATGGCGATGGCGGCTGCGGTATCGCCCGGCGTGTCCCAGTGGTCGGTACGCAGGATGCCGTCGTGCAGGCGTTCGCGCGCCGCTGCCAGGCAGGCGGCGGGGTCGGCCGGTGTCGCGGGCGTGGGGCGTTCCCAGCCGTAGCGGCGTGCGGCTCGTTCAAGGGCGGCCTTTCCGACCCGGGCCGGACGGTCGAGGAGCAGGCGCAGGCCGACCACTGAGAGGTGCAGCGGCCAGCCGCCGGCGACCGCCGAGATGACCTCCTGACCCGGAGCGGCGCGATGCAGGTACAGCACCTGGTCGCGGTGCAGGGCGGCGAGGGCCGCATGCATGCCCGCGGCTGCGGCGGCCTCGGCCAGCGGCTGGCGGGTACGCGCCACCGCCGGCAGGCGCGAGGCCGCCGAACCGGCCAGGGCGAGCATGCCGATGTCGACGGCGAAGCTGTGGTAGGTCGGCTTGCGCACGTAGCCGTGCTCGGCCAGGACGCGCAAGGTGCGCGAGACATTCGAGACGTGCAACCCGACCCTGCTGGCGATGGCGGTGGCGGTTAGCGGTCCCTCGGCCTCGGCGAGGATGCGCAGGATGTCCAGTCCGATCGTCAGCATGTCGGAAGCATATTGCGATATACGCAATATGCAACCGGGCCGACACGAGGGGTCAGACCTGCTCGATCTGCCAGTCGCGCAGGCCGAGCATGTAGAGCAGGGCGTCGAGGCCGAGCGTACTGATCGCGTGCCCGGCCGAGGCGCGGACCACCGGCTTGGCGTGGAAGGCGATGCCCAGGCCGGCTGCCGACAGCATCTGCAGGTCGTTGGCGCCATCGCCGACCGCGATCACCTGGCGCTGCGAGATGCCTTCGGCGGCGGCGATCTCCTTGAGCAGCCGGGCCTTGGCCGCCGCATCGACGATCCCGCCAATGTGGCGGCCAGTGAGGCGGCCATCGACGATCTCGAGTTCGTTGGCGTGCACGTGGTCGATGCCGAGGCGACGCTGCAGGTGGCGACCGAAGAAGGTGAATCCGCCGGAGAGGATGGCGAGGCGGTAGCCCAGCCGCTTGAGCACGGCGCACAGGCGCTCGGCGCCCTCGGTCAATGGCAACTCGCCGGCGATGCGCTCCAGCACAGCGGCGTCGAGTCCCTTGAGCAGGGCGACGCGGCGGCGGAAGCTCTCGGCGAAGTCGAGTTCGCCGCGCATCGCCGCCTCGGTGATGGTCTTGACCTGCGCGCCGACGCCGGCTGCCTCGGCCAGTTCATCGATCACTTCGGCCTGGATCAGGGTCGAGTCCATGTCGAAGCAGACCAGCCGGCGGCTGCGCCGATACATGTCGTCGGCCTGGACGGCGATGTCGATGCCGAGGCGGGCAGACAGCTCGAGGCAGGAGGCGCGCAGGGCGGCGCCGTCGGTGGGCTGGCCGCGCAGCAGGAATTCGATGCACGAGCGCGGCGTCGCTGGCGGCCGGCTCAGGCTGACCCGGCCGGAGAGGCGCTGGATGGCGAAGATGTTCAGGCCCTGGGCGGCGATCACTGCGGTGGTCGCACTGATCTGTTCGGCGCTGAGGCCGCGGCCGAGCAGGATGAGGCTGTGGCGCTCCTCGCCCTGGCCGGCGACCCATTCCTCGTAGCGGTCGGCCGGGATCGGTTCGAAGCGCACCTGCATGTCCAGGCCATGGGCGGCGAAGAGGGTCTCCTTCACCACGTCGTTGTGCTTAGCCCCATCCGGCAGGGCGATCATCATGCCGAGCGAGAGGTGGTCGTGGATCGAGGACTGCGCGACGTCGAGGATCTGCGCTCCGCACCCGGCGAGCACGCCGGTGATGCGGGTGGTGATGCCGGGCCGGTCGGGCCCGGTGAGGTTGATCAGCAGGACGTCGCTCATCGCCGCGACGGTCGGTCCGGTCCCCGGCGGTCAAGCCGGCAGGCGGCGAACCTGAGGCAGTTGCGGCAGCGTAACAACTCAGGCCGGGGCCCCGTCGCGCAGCGATGGGGCTGCCGCCGAGCGGCGGTGGGCGGATATCATGGGCGAAGCCCATCCGCCCGGCGACACAGGCAGCGGGGACAGGCCCGCAGGGCTGCAGGGGCGGAGCCCCTGAGCAGTTGCGGCAGCTATGGCGCCTGGGTCACCCGTGCGTCGCCCCGCACCTTGGTTGTGATGGCCAGGCCGTAGCCGCCGGATCCCTGCGAGACGCGGAAGAGGAGGGTGTTGCGCCCCTTCACCAGCTTGGCCTCGGCCGCGTCCTCGCCCGGTTTGACGCCCCGGAAGGCGTTGTTGGCGAAGACCTGCGCGCCGTTGGCGACCACGACCAGGCCGTCGTCGCTGCCCATCGACAGGGAGATGACGCAATCACGGTCGGCCTCCAGCACCAGGCGCGCGTAGACTACGCAATTCTCCTTCTGTCCGAAGGTCTGCACGAAGTCGAGGACGCCGTTGAATGGCACCCGCTGCCAGGTGGCCGCAGCCGGGTCGGTCTCCGGCTGGTAGCGGGTGGCGAAGTCGCCGCTGGCGGGGATGGGCGGGGCCAGTTCCAGGCTGCTGATGGCCACCTCGCGGGAGCGTCCGAGGGTGCAGCGCCAGGTGCCCGGCTTGGCCGACTCGCGCATGGCTGTGGCCAGGGCCTTGGCGTATTCGTTCGCGGCGGTGCAGAAGGCGGCGAAGGCGGGCAGGCTGCGGATGAACGGGTCCGCGGTCATGCCGACCTTGCGCCAGGCGTCGAAGTGGCGCTGCCAGCGCTGCTGGCCGAGCTCCCACAGCCGGTTGCCGGCGATGGCCCAGGGTGTGCCGTCGAGCAGGGCGATGTCGACGCCGGCGGCGAGTTGCGCGCCGGTGAAGGAACCGCTCTCCAGGTCGCCCGTCACCAGGCTGTACGAGCCCGCCGGATCGAGCCCGGCGACGCTGAAGGTCAGGCTGTTCAGCTCCTGTTGGAACGGCACCAGCGCCAGGGCCGGGCGGGCGGCGGCCGGCACCGGACTGGGCAGGTACGCCAGGGTCAGGTCGAAGGCCAGGCCGCCGTCGGTGGCCGTCAGGTTGGCGACGCTGGCGCCGCCGCCGGTCTTGGCCTTGCCGTCGCTGATCGCGATCGAGCCGACACCTTTCGGCCCGTCGAGGCGGCGCAGCACCTGATAGGCCATGATCAGATGGCCGGCCGCATCGGGATGCACCGAATCGGGGATGCAGGTGAATCCTGGCGTCTTCGCCTTGGCTTGCTGCTGCACCGCGCGCATGGGATGGAAGATGTCCACCGTCGGCACGCCGAGTTCGGCGCCGAGGGCGAGCACTCCATCTGCCATCAGCGCCAGCGCCTCATTGTAGGCATCCTGGTCCTTGCGCCGGTCGGGATCGATCGGCGACGTGGTGAGCAGGATCTGCCGCGCCCCGGCCGCCTTGATCGTCGCCGCCAGCTGGCGCTGGGCAGTGAGGTAGGCCTCGCGCACCGCCGGGTCAGGTCCGCTGGTGTAGCGGCCGTCATTCATGCCGTAGTCGACCGTGACCAGGGTCGGCTTGACCGGCAGCACGTCGCGGGCGAAGCGGGCGTTGCCGCCGCGCGCGGTGTCGCCACCCCAACCGAAGTTCCAGATCTGCAGTTCCTTGTCGGGGAAGCGGGTCAGCAGGTATGTCTCGATGAAGGCGGCGTAGAGGTTCTGCTCAGTGATGCTGTCACCGTAGATCACCACGACTTCGCGGTCGAGCAGCGGGATCGGCTGGTCATCCGCGCTGGAGAGGGTGGCGGCGAGCAGGAGCGCGGGAGCGAGGCGGAGGAGGTGCATGTCCGACCATCCTGATGCCGCGGCATGGACGGTCCAGACGGCGGGAAGCCGCTGTCACAGGACGGACTCCTGCGCGTTCGACCGGGCCGCGATGGACGACCTCAGCCGACGGCCAGCATCCGCTCGATCGGTAGCCGCGCCCGGGCGGCCAGGGCCGGATCCAGACGAACCTCCGGCGCGCCGTCGCGCAGGCAGCGCCACAGCTTCTCCAGCGTGTTGCGCTTCATGTGCGGGCACTCGTTGCAGCTGCTGCAGGCTCCCTGGGCGCCCCCGCGCACGATCGCCGGGGCCATGAGGAACTCGCCGAGCGGCCGCGCCTTGCGCATCTGGTGGATGATGCCCGGCTCGGTGGCGACGATCCAGGTGGCGCGTTCGGGGCCGCTGCGCACCGCCTCGAGCAGCTTCTTGGTGCTGCCGACCACGTCGGCCAGGGCGATGATCGAAGCCGGGCACTCGGGATGCACCAGGGTGATGGCGCCGGGATGCTCCTGCTTCTGCCGCTGCATCGCCTCGGCCGAGAACAGCTCGTGCACCTCGCAGCTGCCGCGCCACAGCACCAGTTCGCGGCCGGCCTGGCCGGCGACCCAGTCGCCGAGGAAGCGGTCGGGACCGAAGATCACCGGGACGTCGCGCGGGATCGAGTTCACCACCTGCACGGCGTTGGACGAGGTGCAGCAGATGTCGCTCAGGGCCTTCACCGCCGCGGTCGAATTGACGTAGGTGACCACGCGGTGTCCGGGCCTGGCGTCGACGAAGGCGCGGAACTCGGCCTCCGGCGCGCTGTCGGCGAGCGAGCAGCCGGCTGCCGTGTCGGGCAGCAGGACGGTGCGGTCCATGGCCAGGATCTTGGCCGTCTCGGCCATGAAGTGCACGCCGCAGACGACGATGGTCCGGGCCTGCGTCTCGGCGCCGAAGCGCGCCATCTGCAGCGAGTCACCGACGAAGTCGGCGGCGTCCTGGATGGCTCCGTCCTGGTAGTAGTGCGCGATGATCACCGCGTCTCGTTCGCGCTTGAGCGCCTGCACGGTGGCGGCGAGGTCGGCGGGGGGGGCGTCGCGGCGGGGAAGGACCATGACCGGCATGCTCGGTTGGCGACGGCGGAGGCAATGTCTCCGGGGATCACGGCAGCCGCGTGGCGGGTGGCCGATGGTAATTTCCCGTTACCGGGAATACCATATCCGGGTTGAACGCGGTAACTGCACTGCCGCACCCGACCTACACGGCTTATGCAAATAAGGCCGAATTATCGCTTAACCTTCACCCAGAGGTGCCACACTAGCCAGACTCATGCGACTGGCGACCCTGCTATTGGCCTCCCCTTTCCTGACCGGCCTCGAGCCGGTCGCACGGGTCCAGCACGACATCGCCGGCCTTTTTGCCGCGGTCGAGCGCACCGTGCTGGAGGAGGAGCGCCAGCGTGCCAGCGGTCGGCCGGCATTGAGCGGTCGCTGGGTCAGCGTCCGGGCCACCGCCTACTCGCCGCATGACGCCATCGACGGCGACTACCATGCGACCAAGGGCGAGCGCTGGCGCTGGATCACGGCCGATGGGCGGACCGATGTCCGCCAGACCCCGTACGGCATCGCGGTGCCCCGCCTGGCCGGCGGCCGGCCGGCCTGGCCCTATGGCACCCGGGTGCTGATCCCGGCCGGCCAGGGCTACCTCGACCAGAGCCGGCCCGACGAGCGCATCTTCACCGTCGATGACTGCGGAGGGGCGATCCGCGGCAAGACCGAGCGCAGCGGCGTGCTGCACATCGACCTGCGCTTCCGCTCGGAGAGCTCGGCGCGGCAGTTCGCCGGCGACCGCGGTTGGCGCGAGCTGCGGGTCCTGGTGCTGGAGTAGGCTGGCATCCGGTGGGCAGAGCCTGTAAGACCCCGCCATGCCCGACAACGCCTCCGCCCCCGGCCTGACCGGTTTCGGCAAGTTCCTCGTCTTCCTGGTCATCGTCGGCTGCATCGCCGCCGCCGGCTGGTTCATGTTCGGCAAGGATGCCGCCGCCCCGGTGCCGGGTGACGGCGGCCAGGCCCCAGCCAAGGTCGCCACGTCCGACGCCGTTCCGGCCGAGGACGCACCGCCGCCGGAAGGCCTGATCCCGGCCGCGACCAAGGCGCCGGCGATGCCGCCACCGCAGACCTATGCGCCGCAGGGCGGGATCATCGAGATCGACATCAGCGAGTACGCCGGCTACGCCGGGCTGATCGTCGCCAACAACGGCCTGGCGCCCAATCCCGACTCGATGCTGGCCAAGGCGGTCGGCTTCCAGGTGAAGCTGACCAAGGGCGAGGGCGAACTGTGGGACCAGCTGGTCGCCGGCCGCTTCGCCGCCTCGGCCACCACCGTCGATGTGCTCGGCGTGCTCGGCCGCGGCTATGCCGTCACCGTGCCGCTGCAGCTGGCCTGGTCGCGCGGCGCCGACGGCATCGTGGTGCAGACCGGCATCGGCTCGGTCAACGCTTTGAAGGGCCGCACGGTGGCGGTCAGCGCCTTCAACGAGAGCGAATTCCTGCTGCGCTATCTCGCCCAGGAGGCCGGCATCGCGGTGCAGCCGCTCGACGGCCTCGGCACGGTGCCGCGCCCCGACGCCATCGGCATGGTCTACGGCGAGGACATCGACCAGGTCGCCGACGCCTTCGCCAGCGAGACCGCCGCCGGGCGCAAGCGCCTCGCCGGCTTCGTCGGCTGGGCACCCAAGACCGAGGAGGTGGTGCAGGCCAGCGGCGGCAAGGCGCGCATGCTGGCGACCAACAAGAACCTCCTGGTCATCGCCGATGTGCTGGCGGTCAATCGCGGCTTCGCGAGCGCCAACCCGGCCGCGGTGAAGGGCCTGGTGCGCGGCGTGCTGGAAGGCAACCGCCTGGTGCGCAGTTCGCCCGAGCGCGCCTATCCGATCCTCAAGGGCGCCTTCGGCTGGGACGAGGCGCAGTGCCGCAGCGAACTTGCCCGCGTCCACTTCTGCAACCTGCCCGAGAACCTCGCCTTCTTCGCCGGCACCATCGACAGTGCCGGCAGCTACCACGGCATCTACCAGTCGTCGGTGCTGGCCTATGGTCCGCAACTGGTGCCCGACCCGGTCGACGGCGAGCGCTTCCTCGACCTCGCCCACCTCAAGGCGCTCGACGCCGAGGGCTTCGCCAGGGGCGAGGCGGTGGCGATCGCGCCGATCAAGAGCGGCGGGCGCAATGCCATCGAGGGCGGCAACGCCCTGCTGTCCAAGGACGTCCGCTTCCTCTACGAGCCGAACTCGGCCGAGCTCGACATGAAGGATCCGGGCAACCTCAAGAACCTCGCCGGGATCAAGGGCTACCTCACGGTCAGCCCCGGCTCGATGGTGCTGCTGCGCGGCCATGTCGATGGCAGCCGGGTCGAGGAGTTCAGGAACAGCGGCGGCGCCACGCTGGTGCAGAAGATGGCGCTCAAGGCGATGGAGCTGTCCAAGCAGCGCGCCGCCAGCGTGCGCAAGGCGCTGATCGAGACGCAGGGCATCGATGCGGCGCGCATCGAGACGGTCGGCCGCGGCTGGGAGGAGCCAGCCCGAGGCCCAGCGCCGGGTCGAGGTGCAGTGGTTCGCGCTGGAATAGAGGCTTTCTGTTCGCGGGGCGCTGCCCCGCGGCCCCGCCGGGGGCTTGCCCCCGGAGCCCCCGCTCGACACGCCGCGCATACGCGCGTCGACGCGTGACCACCATCCCGCTCGTTCCAGCTGCGCTACGCGCTCGTGGCACGTCCACACATGGACTGCCGAATCTCTCGCCACTCGCTTGGTCGCTCCGTCCACGCTCGCCTGCTGAAACCGGAGCCTGGCGTGGTGGACGGAGGTGACATGGCCACCGAGCTAGCGATTCGTTCCCAGTGCATCTCGCGCGAACGCCTGCAGGGCGGGCTCATCAGCGACACCTGGCGGCTGCATCTCGCCGACGGCACGACTTGCGTGCGCAAGGAGGGGCGCGGAGTGCCCGCCGACCTCTACGCCGTCGAGGCCGCCTCGCTGGAGGCGTTGCGGGTCCCCGGCGCGCCGGCCGTGCCGCAGGTGCTGGGCCATGGCGCCGACTGGCTCGAGTTCGAGGACTTCGGGCCGCAGACGGCCTGCGATGCGCTGCCGCATCCAGCCGACGATCCGTGGTGGGACGGCTATGGCCGAGCGCTGGCGCACCTGCACGGCTGCACCTACGGCCGCTGCGGCTGGTGGCACGACACCTACTGGGGCACCATGCGCATGGACAACCGCTGGTGCGCCGACGGCGCGGCGTTCTACGCCGAGCAGCGCTTCGGCTGGTTCCTGCGCCGGCCCGCCATCGCCCGTCTGGTGCCTGAGCGGCAGCGCCGCCAGGTTGACCGCTTGGCTGAGCGCCTCGGCGCCATCGTCCCGGCGCAGCCGGCCTGCCTCAACCACGGCGACCTGTGGGCGGGCAACCGCGCGACCACCGCCGATGGCCGTCCGGCCATGCTCGACCCCTTCTTGCATGCCGGCTGGGCCTGCTGCGACCTGCACAACTGCCTGCAGTACGGCGGCTTTCCCGAGCGCTTCTTCGCCGCCTACCGCGAAAGCCGCTGGCTGCCGCCGGAATGGCGCGAGCACGTCCGGCCGTTCTTCGTCCTGCACCACCTGGGCCTGATCGACCAGGGCTTCGTCGACGATGAGACCTGGCAGGAGTTCACCCAGGTCCTAGACCGTTACGTCGGCTGAATAGCATCCGCTTGGCGATGCGCCGACAGCCTGCACCCTGGACCATCGTACGAGAAAGGCCCCCATGACCGACCTCTCCTGGTTCGAGGACGTCCGCTACGGGATGTTCGTCCACTTCGGCCCCTACAGCGTCGCTGCGCGTGGCGAATGGGTGATGAACCGCGAGCGCATCCCGGTCGAGGAGTACGCCCGCGCATATGTCGACCAGTGGACCGCCGAGCGCTTCGACGCCCGCGCCCTGGCGCGGCTGGCGCGCGACAGCGGCATGGGTTACGTCGTCCTGACCACGCGACATCACGATGGTTTCTGCCTGTGGGACAGCGCCACCACTGACTGGACGGCCGCGAAGCGCGGGCCGCGTCGCGACCTCGTGCGCGAGTTCGCCGAGGCGGTGCGTGCCGAGGGTCTGCGCGTCGGCTTCTACTTCTCCGGCGCCGACTGGAGCAACCCCGACTACCCGGGAGCCTTCCACCGCGACTGGCCGAAGGCCTGGACCGACGAGTCCGCCCGGCAGCGCTTCGTCGCCGCCTACCGCGCCCAGCTGTACGAACTGATGTCCAACTACGGTCGGATCGACGTGCTGTGGTACGACGGCTGCATCCCCCAGCCGCTCGACGGGGCCGAGACCAACCGCCGGGTGCGCGAGCTGCAACCCGGCATCCTGATCAACGAGCGGAACGGTCCGCCCTTCGACTTCCGCAATAGCGAGCAGACGCTGACTGCCAAGGAGGGGCCGTGGGAAGCGTGCATGACGCTGAACGGCAACTGGGGCTGGCACGCCGGCGACAGGCAGTGGAAATCGGCGGCCGACGTCTGCCGCATGCTGGTCACCACCGCCGGCATGGGCGGCAACCTGCTGCTCAATGTCGGCCCCATGGGGGACGGCAGCCTGCCGCAGCAGACGGTGGAGATCCTGCGTCAGTCTGGGGCGTGGGTCGTGCGCCATCGCGAGTTCCTGCCGCGCAGCGGACGCCAGCCGTTCACCTGGAACAACAGCGCGCTGGTTTCGGTGCGCGGCTCCGCCATCTACCTGCACTTCTTCAACGACCCCGGGCCCAGTTTCCGTTGGGCCGAGCTGGCCAACCGCGTCCTCGCCGCCACCTGCCTGACCACTGGCCGGCCGCTGGCCTTCAGCCAGCGCGATGGCCTGGTGCAACTGGACGGCCTGCATTGCGAGGACCCCGTGGCCACCGTGGTGCGACTGGATGTCGACGGCGAACCCCGACCGCTGCAGGAGCAGGGAACCTTCTGGATTCCCGTCTAGGCTGCGCATCAGCGGGTTGCCTCCCCGGCCGCCGGAGGAAGCTGGCGGGCTCGTGATCGCCGCCCTTCCCCGTCCGGTGCAGCGCCAGGCCCAGGCGAGGTCGCTGCTGGCGTTGTCGCTGAACCCGCTCGGCGCCAGCATCACCTTCGGGCAGTTCATGTTCCTGCTCGCCCTGCATTACGGGGCCAGCGACACGGCGATGGCGCTGCTCTACGCCTCGCTCAATCTCACCGGATTGCTCGCCCTGCTGGCGCCGTGGCTGCTGGCCGGCTTGGACACCAGCGTCATCCAGGCACGGGCCTGGTTCGCGCGGGCGATATTCTCCCTCAGCCTCCTCGGTCTGCCATTGCTGGCCAGCGACGAGATCAAGGTGTGGACGCTGGTGGGCCTGGTCTACCTGATGATGGTGGCCCGTACCGTCGGTGTGCTGGCCAACGCCTCGGTGCACAAGGCGATCTGCCCGCAGCGCGAGTTGGCGGTGTTCTCGGCCAAGGTCCAGAGCCGCTGGAACCTCGGCGTGCTCGTCACCACCGTGCTGTGCTTCGCCGTGATGCAGGTGCATGACTTCTTTCCCAGCCGCGAGTGGGCCTACATGGCCCTGATGGCCTTCGGCGTGGTGTTCAACTTCGCCGCCGCCGCGGCCATGCTGGGCATGCCGCAGACCGGGACAGTCACCGCCGCCAGTCCGCTCGCGACCCTGGCCGCCGGCGTCGAGGCGTGGCGCCGGCCGGAGCGCCGCGAGGTGCTGTGGTTGACCATGCTGCAGATGCCGATCGGCCTGGCGGCGGCCTTCCAGCTCAACTACCTGAACCACGAGCTGGGCATGGCTCCCAGCATGATCTTCCTGCTCACCCTTGGCGGCGTCCTCGCCAGCATCCTCTCCTCGCGCATCCTGGCAGTGGTTGCGGGCCGCATCAGCACCAGAGCCTTGTGGTTCGGCCTGCACGCCGTGCTGGCATTGGTGGCATTGTGCTGGTGCGCGATCGAAGTGGTGCCGGTTGGATCGCGCCTTGCGACCTGCGCCGCGCTGTGGGTGGTGGCGGCCGGATCGATCGCCGCGTCGACGGCGGTGTACGCCAGCATGCTGTCGGAGAGACTGCCACGTGACGATGCCACGCGCGTCTCGGCCGTGTACCAGTTGGCTGGAGTACTGGCCACGGTGCTCGGCCTCATCGCCTTGGCCTCGACCCGCTGGCTCGTGGAGGTGCTGGGAGTGCCGGTCCATGCCTACTTCCACGCCTTCGCCTTGTGGGCGGCCCTCAGCCTGGGCGTCTGCCTGCTCAGCCTGCGCCTGGCCCGCGGCTCGGCAGCAGTCGACCTGCTCGCCCAGCTCACGCCGGGCAACCTCAGCACCATCTTCCGCGCGCATCAGCTGCGCACGGCCGAGAGCGACATCGGTCCCGCCCAGGCGCTGGAACGCGAGGAATTGCTTGCGGCTGGCACCCCGGCTGGGCGCGATCTGGTGCTGGAGACGTTGAAAAGCCCGGATAGCTGGCATCGCCACGCGGCTCTGCGCGCAGCCCGCGCCGCCCCCTTCGCCGAGGCCGTGCCGGCGGTGATGGCCGAGGTCGCCGATCCCGAGTCGGACCTGCGGGTCGAGGCGGTGACCACGCTCGGCTTCCTCCATGGACGCGAGGCTGTGCCGCTCATCCGCAGCCTGCTCGACGACCCTGACCGCTGGCTGGCTGCCGTGGCGGTGAAGTCGCTGGCCCGTCTCGGGGCTCCACTGCCGCCATCCGAGGTGCTGGAACGCTACGCTACGGGTTCACCTCGTGAGCAGCACGAACTGCTGATCGCCCTGACGATGGACGGTCGAGGCGATGAATTGGAGGTGCTTCTGACCGAGGCGATGCGCAGCGGCTCGAGCAGGAAGCGGGTCGACGCGCTCGCCCTCTACGCCGCCCAGGCACGCGGCGGCCGCGACATCATGCGGGCCATCCTCGCGGCGGAAGACGAGAGGCCGGGGGCAGGGGTCGAGGAGGCCTCTGCTCTTGCCGGTGTCGTTCGTTTGGAAGGAGACCACGTGGATGACAGCCGGTATCTGGCCATCCGCTTGACCATGCGGGCCCTGGCGACCGCTGCGCGTGGCTGATCGCTAGCGGAGCTCCGCCCCAGCCCAGGGCTGATTCTTGGCGTCGCCCCGCTAGCTAGCCGGCTGTTGCTGCAGGGGCTGCGCCCCCGCACCCCCGAGTCCTTTCGTCCTCGACTTTGACTCGGCGAGTCAAAGTCCACGTCCTCAAGGACTCTAGGGCAGATCGGTGCTGAACGGCTTGCCGCCGGAGAGGCTCTCCATCGCCATGGTGATCTTGTAGCCGTCCGGGCTGCTCATCGACACCCACTTGACCGGATCACCGGCCTTGGCCGGGGGCATGGCGACCATGGTTCCAGTCATGATCTTCTCGTAGTCGGCCGGCGATCCGCCCTGGCTGGCTCGTGCGGCTTCGATCATCTGCTTGGCCTCAGGGGTGTAGGCCTGGAGGAATGCGATCTTCTTGGTCTCGTCACCCTCGATCCGGATCACGCTGGCGAGGACGCCGGCCGGGGTGCCGCTGGCGTTCTTGAGGTCGCCGGAGGGGGCGGCGATGGGCGGCAGCTCGGCAACGTCGCCAGCGAACAGTTCGCCGGTATTGAGATCGTAGAACCAGAGCTTCTTGGGGCCATCGCTGCCGCCCTCATCCATGACGAACCAGCCGATGGTACCGACCAGGGCCAGAGCCACGACGATGATGGTCAGATGCTGCCAGGAGAACTGCATGCGTGGGCTCCAGGCGCTATTATGGCCGCCTGCATGCCTGGGGTCAACCGCAAGCCGGCTGATACGGCAGGGTGGGTTCAGCCGTGCCCGAGGGCCCTGGCGATCGCGCTGAAGCCGTCGAGCCAGAGTCCGAGCGCGATGGTGGCCAAGGTGCAGAGTGCGAGGACGGCCGCGGTGCCAGGGGGCAGACGAGGGGCGCGCGGCTGGTCAGATGCCGGCTGCAGCACCGCGGCGCGTACGATCAGCAGATAGGCCCAGGCCGAGATCGCGGTGCTGGCCAGAAGGGCGAGCGAGGCCCAGGCGAGGTGGTTCTGACCTGGCTGGAGTCCGCTGTGCAGAGCCTCGCGCAGCACCCCCCATTTGGCGAGGAAGCCAGCCAGCGGCGGCACACCGGCAAGGGAGAACAGGAACAGGCACAGTGCAGCGGTGAGCCAGGGTCGCTGCCGCATGGCTCCGGCGAGGGCGTCCAGGCGGGTCGAGCCCCGTTCACGTTCGAGCACGGCGAGACAGACGAGGGCGCCGATGTTGGCCACGGCGTAGGCGGCCAGATAGAACGAGGCAGCGGCGATGGCGCCGCCGCTGGGCAGCGTGGCGATCGCGAGGACGATCGCGCCGGCGTGGCCGATGGCGCTGAAGGCGACGATGCGCTTGGCATCCTGCGCGACCACGGCGGCGAAGGCGGAGAGCAGCAGGCTGGCTACGGCGATGAGGGCCAGGGTCCAACTGAAGGTCGCCGGCGTCACCGCCTGGAACGGCGGCAGGATGGTCAGGATGCCCCGCACCAGCACCGCCGCGGCGGCGATCTTCGGAATCGTGCCGAGGGCGGCGACGGCGATCGCCGGAGCGCCCTGGTACACGTCAGGGGCGTAGAAGTGGAACGGGACGACCGCCAGCTTGTAGGCGATGCCGACCCCGGCGAGCATCAGGGCAGCGACCACCGGCAACGGCATGTCCTGGCCGAGAGCCTGGCCGATGCCGTGGAAGTCGAGATGACCGGTGAGTCCGTAGAGGTGGCTCATGCCGAACAGCATCACGCCGGTGGCGGCGCCGCCGAAGAGTACGTATTTCATGCCCGCCTCAGCGCTCTGCCGGCTGCCCGCCTGCCAGCCTGCGAGGGCATAGCCGGCGAGCGACATCAGTTCGAGGCCGAGGAACAGCGAGATCAGACTGGAGGCGGCGGCCGTCACCAGGGAGCCGAGGGCCAGCAGCAGCAGCAGGGCGGTCCAGGCGGGCAGACCGTCGTCGCATTCCTGTTCGCAGCGCCCGGCCATCAGCACCAGGATGGTGGCGATCAGCACGCCTGGCCGGGCGAGGGCGGCAAGGCCGTCGATCGACAGCATGGCGTCGACCGGGCCGCGCCCACCGGCCGCGGCGGCGAGCAGTGCACCGATGCACACCGCCACGCCGATGAAGCCGGCGCCGCTCTTGCGCCCGGCCGGCAGGAGCATGTCGGCGATGAGCACGGCGAGCACGCCGACGGCGAGCACGGCCTCGGGCAGGAGGTTGGCGAGACCCTCGATCATGGCTGGGCCCCTTGCACATGCTGCACCAGCGCTTCGCAGCTCGGCCGCAGGGCGTCGACCAGCGGTTTGGGCCACGCGCCGAGGAGGACGATCAGCGCGACCAGGGGGACGGTGGCGGCGAGTTCACGGGCATCGAGGTCGGGGAACGCAGCCTGTTCGGGATGCGCCAGCGGCCCGTAGGCGACGCGCTTGAGCGTCCACAGCAGATACGCGGCCGAGAGAACGACCGACAGGGTGGCGGCGACGCCGAGCCAGGCGAAGGCGCCGCCGGCAGTGAAGCTGCCGAACAGGGTCATGGCCTCGCCCGGGAATCCGGCCAGGCCGGGCAGGCCGGCCCCGGCGAGGCAGGCGATGAGCAGGACCCAGGCGAAGCGCGGCATCGGTGCGGAGAGGCCGCCGAAGCCATCGACCATGCGGTGGTGGGCGCGGTCGTAGACCACGCCGACGAGGAGGAACAGCAGCGATGACGACAGTCCGTGGGTGACCGCCTGGACCATGCCGCCGGTCGCTCCGGCGACGCTCAGTCCGGCCAGGCCGAGCAGGCAGAAGCCCATGTGGCTGACCGAGCTGTAGGCGACCAGCCGCTTGAGGTCGCGCTGTCCGAGCGCCACCCAGGCGCCCCACAGGATGCCGACCACGCCGATCACGCCGATCAGCCAACCCCACTGCAGCGCCTGGACGGGGAACAGCGGCCAGGCCAGACGGTAGAGCGCGTAGACGCCGAGCTTCAGCAGGATGCCGGCGAGGATCACCGAGATCGCGGTCGGGGCCTGCACGTGCGCGTGCGGCAGCCAGGTGTGCAGAGGCACCGCCGGCACCTTGACCAGGGCGGCCAGCAGCACGGCGAGGAAGCCGAAAGCGGCGAGCGGCATGCCCAGGAAGGCGGTCGACTGCCACAGCTGCCACTGCGTCGTCAACGCGCGCAGATCGAAGGTGCGCTGCCCAGCCGGCAGGGCATTCCACATGGCGATGAGCATGGCGAGCATCAGTACGCTGCCGGCCAGGGTGAAGACGAAGAACTTCATCGCTGCGTAGCGCCGCTGGTCGCCGCCCCACACGCCGATCAGGGCCAGCATCGGCACCAGCATCGCTTCCCAGCAGATGTAGAAGACCAGCAGGTCGAGCGCGACGAAGACGCCATTCATCGCCGCCAGCAGCAGCATGACCAGGGCATGGTAGGCGCGCGGCGAGCGCTCCTGGTTCCAGCCGCTGACCGTGGCGATGGCGACGACCAGGCCGGACAGCGCCAGCATGGCGGCACCGATGCCGTCCACGCCGACCGTCCACGCCGCTCCCATCGCCCAGGGGTACGACTCGACCAGGCGGAATTCCGCTCCGGGATGCCGGGCGCAGTCGCCGAGTGCAGCGAGGCCGACGGCCAGCGGCACCAGGGCGCCGAGCAGGGCGAACCAGCGCGCGCCGCGGCTGCTCAGCAGACACAGCAGGCCGAAGCCGAGCGGCGCCAGCACGGTCCAGGTCAGGGGGCCCATCACCACAGCACCCCCAGCAGCAGGACGGCGGCCCCGACGATGGCGGCGATCGCGAGGTAGGCGCCGACCCGTCCGTCATGCCAGGCGGCGGCGGAGTCGCCGATACGACCGCACAGCCTCGCCACGCCATCGACCACCCCATCGATCGACAGCGTATCGCGCCGGCGCCAGGGGGCTGCACCTTCGAGGCTGGCCAGGCGGTCGCGTGAACCGAGGTCGAGCAGGGCGCTGATCCGCCCGAGCCCGGCGCCGAGGCTACGCACGAACACCAGGTCCCAGGCGCGGTCGATCCACCACAGCTCGGCGCAGGCGTTGTGCAGCCAGGGCATATGCCGGGCGAGGAAGCCGGCGGTGTCCAGCCCCATGCGCGGCACCCACCAGTAGATCGACAGGGCGGAACTGGCGCCGGTGAACATCAGTCCGATGGCCAGGACCATGGCATGGTACTGCGCGGAGGCGTGGCCGGTCGGGTGCGGTGACAGCAAACGGTCGAGGGCCAGTCCGGCGATCCAGGGGATCAGCAGCAGGAAGGGCGCCAAAGCGGCCAGCGTCTTGCGACCGCAGGGCAGCACGCAGACGGGGTGTCCATCCTCCTTGCCGCATCGGTCGTCGTGGTTGGGGAAGAACCAGTTCCACCAGCGCGGCTTGCCGGCGCAGGAGATGAAGTGGGCGACCTTGGAATAGGACAAGGCGGCGAAGACGAGCAGGCCGCCGATCAGGCTGAATCCGGCAAGCAGCGCCGAGCCGTGGCCGGCCGCAGCGTCTTCGCCCGCCTCGTGCACCGTCCATGGAGCCCACACTGTGAACACGGCGAGGACGATGAGCACCAGGCTGGCCGACCAGTCGGGGTCGTGGGCGTGGGTGGCGACCTCCACATTGCGCCGTGCACCGAGGAAGATGCGGATCCACCAGCGCACCATGTAGAAGGCGGTGAGCAGGCTGCCGGCGCAGGCGAGCAGGAACGGGGCCCAGGCCAGCCCGCCGGCAGCCTCGGCATGGATCAGGGCCGAGCCGATGACCGCGTCCTTGGAGTAGAAACCGGTGGTGAACGGCGTGCCGATGATCGCCAGCACCGCCAGCAGGCTGGCGATGGCGGTCACCGGCATGCGCTTGAACAGGCCGCCGAGCCGGCCCATGTCCTGCACCCCCTCGGCGGCGTGGATCACGGCGCCGGCGCAGAGGAAGAGCAGGCACTTGAACATGGCGTGGGCGAAGAGGTGGCCGGTCCGTGCGCCTCGGCCCCGGCGCCGAGGCCGACGAACATCAGGCCGAGTTGCGACACCGTCGAATAGGCCAGCACCGCCTTCAGATCCCACTGCACGCAGGCGATGGTCGCTGCCAGCAGGCAGGTCAGCCCGCCGACGATGCCGACCACCAGCAGGGCATCAGGCGTGAACAGGTGGTAGCAGCGTGCGACCAGGAAGACGCCGGCAGCGACCATGGTCGCGGCGTGGATGATCGACGAGGCAGTGGTCGGGCCCTGCATCGCGTCGGGCAGCCAGGTGTGCAGGGGGAACTGGGCGCTCTTGCCGATGGCGCCGCAGAACAGGCCGAGGGCGGCGAGGGTCAGCAGCGACTGACCGGTCAGGCCGAGGAACGATCCGGGCATGGTGCCGGTGGCGAAGCGGGCCAGGGCGTCCCAGGTCAGCGGTTCGCTCTCGCCCGCTGCCAGTCCGGCCGCCAGCAGGGCGCCGATGCCGATGAGGAAGCCGGCGTCGCCGACGCGGTTCATGACGAAGGCCTTGAACTGGGCGTGGGACGGGCTGAGCCGGTCCTCGAGCACGCCGCGCGCGCGGATGCCCTTGTTGCGCTGGTATTCGGGGTCATCGGCGACCGCTGGCTTGGCCGACCAGAAGCCGATCAGCAGATAGCTGCCCAGGCCGACCAGCTCCCAGCTGACGAAGGACATGAACAGGTTGTCGCTCAACACGATGCCGAGCATGGCTGCGACGAAGAGGCAGAATTGCCAGGGGAAGCGCGCCGCCAGGCGGTCATCGTGCATGTACCAGGCGTTGTACACCAGTACCAGGGTGGCGAGCAGGCAGACGATGATGGTCATCATCGCGCCGATGCCGTCGACGTAGGTGCCCACGCCCAGGGAGAAGCCGCCGAGGTCGAGCCAGGTGGCGTGCGGGCCGACATACGTCTGCGACGGTTCGAGCAGCGAGGCGAGCCAGATCGAGAGGCCGGTGCAGCCGGCCATGACCGCAGCGGCGAGTCCGTGCGCGATGCTGGCGCGGCGGATCAACGCGGTGAGCACGGCGGCGCCGAGCGGGGCGAGCAGGATGGTGACGGTGAGCCAGCCCGGTATCATGACCTGAGTTCCCGGGTCCGTTCCAGATCGATGTCCTTGCTGGTGCGGTAGACGGCGAACAGCAGCGCCAGCGCCACGGCGGCCTCGGCAGCGGCGACGACGATGATGAACACCGCGGCGGTCTGGCCCTGGATGTCGACTCCATCGGTGCGGAAGCGACCGTAGGCGGCGAACTGCAGGGCAGCGGCATTGAGCATCAGTTCAAGACCAAGCAGCACGCCGATGGCGTTGCGGCGCGTGGTGATCGCCAGCACGCCGGTGGCGAACAGCACGGCGGCGACCGCGAGGTAGGAGGAGAGCGCGTCGGGACTAAACACGGCGATATCTCTTCACGATGGCGACGGCGCCGACCAGCGCCGCGGTCAGCAGCACGGCGGCGAGCAGGAATGGCACCAGCCAGGAGCCGACCAGCAGGTCGCCGATGGGGCGGGTGCCGTCGATGGCGTCGGGCACGGTGCCGGGCTGGCTGCGGGTCTGGCCGAGGTTGGCGGCGTGGTTGATCGCGAGTTGGGCCAGACGGCCGGCGACGATGGCCGCCAGTGCGGCACCGACCAGGCCGCCGAGTCGCAGCCAGACCGGCGTGCGCTGGACCTTGCCCATGATGTCGCTGCTGAAGAGCGTGGCGAACAGGGTCAGGACGAGGATGCCGCCGATGTAGACGATGACCTGGATGCAGGCGAGGTAGCTTGCTTCGAGGAACAGGTAGAGCCCGGCGATGCCGGCCAGGGACAGGCCGAGCAGCAGCGCGGCGTGGAACAGGTTGCGCACCACCGCTGCGCCGAGGGCGCCGGCGATGGTGGCCAGGCAGCAGGTCCAGAAGAGGAAGAGTTCGATCATGCGGGGCCCGCTGGCTGCTGGCCGCTGGTCGCTGGCTGATTTTCAGCCGCCTTCTTCGCCGCAGCGTCCTTGGCGGCCTTGGCTGCCGCCGCCTTGGCTGCCGCCTCCGCCTTCTTCTTCTCGCGCTCGGCGTCGGCCACCGCCTTCTGTTCCGGCGTGTAGTAGCCCATGCCGTACATGCCGATGAGGTGGTGGCCGGCGGGATCGATGATGCCGTCGAGCCAGGC
Organism: bacterium; assembly: GCA_020049615.1. Next base: position 25,360 of record JAIFKN010000050.1, read on the forward strand.
GCGGTCCTCGGGCGTCAGCGCGCTGCGCGGCTGGTTCGCCAGGCGTGCCATGCGCACGACGTCGGGCTCGTCGAGGCGCCGGTCGAGCTGGCCCTCGTTGCGGTTGAACAGGTAGCGCGCACCCGCGTGGTGCGGATCCATCTCGAAGCCGCTGGTCATCGACAGCGAGCCGGTCGGGCAGGCGCGCACGCACAGGCCGCAGTAGATGCACTTCGACAGGTCGATGTCGAAGCGCGAGGCGCGTGGCTTGTTCTCGCCGGTGCGCTCCATGTCCATGACGAAGCAGTCGACCGGGCAGGCCTTGTCGCAGGCGTGGCAGACGATGCAGCGCGGCGCGTCGTTGAACAGGTGGCCGCGCACGCGCTCGCCGACGATGACCGCCGGCTCCTGCGGGTACTGCCGGGTGACCGCGGTGGCGCCGCCGCGATTGCGCACGTTCTCGCCGAAGAAGCGCGCCGTCGTGCGCATGCCGACCAGGAACGAGGT
>JAIFKN010000119.1 GCA_020049615.1 bacterium
GCTGCATCCGCAAGGCGACCCGGCTGAAGCTCGATGTCCACCTGATGATGAGCGATCCGATGCGCTACGCCGCGGACTTCCGCACGGCCGGTTCGGATCTCATCACCATCCACGTCGAGGCGGTCGGCCAGCGGCGCATGGCGGCGGCGATCAAGGACCTGCGCGCCCTCGGCTGCCAGGTCGGCCTGGCGTTCAATCCGGACACCGATCCCCGCCTGTGGTTCACCTGGTTCGACCAGGTCGACCTGGTGATGTTCATGACCGTCTATCCCGGATTCGGCGGGCAGGCCTTCATCCCCGAGGTGCGCGACTACGTCCGCGCCACCCGGGCGCGCTTCCCCAAACTGCCGATCCAGGTCGATGGCGGGATCAACCGCGAGACCATCCCGACCATCGTGGCCGACGGCGCCGACCGCCTGATCTGCGGCAACGCCTTCTTCCATGACCCCGATCCGGCGGGCTTCCTGCGCTGGGCGGAGAGCATTGCCCCGCGATTGCCTCAGGGGGTCGGGGGGATTGCCGCTCCATTGCCCCAGGGGTTAGGGTCGTGATGCCATGTTGGATCAGCAGGTGAGGTCGGCCTTCATCATTGGATGCGCACGTCAACCCCACCTGACGTTCCATCGCCACGACCCTAACCCCCAACCCCTAACCCCTAACCCCTAGTGGCAATGGTCATGATTGACCGCACCGCCGTCGAAAGCCGCGAAGACGCCTGCCTGGCGCCGGTCGCCATGCGCAGCGCGCTGTCGCGCGGTCGCGCCTTCGGCACCCAGCCCGACTCCTTCCGCACCGGCTTCCAGCGCGATCGCGACCGCATCGTCCACGCCCGCGCCTTCCGCCGCCTGCAGGGCAAGACCCAGGTGTTCATCGACGGCGAGGGCGACCACTTCCGCATGGCGCAGGTGGCACGCACCGTCGCCCGGCGCATGGGCCTCAATGAGGATCTGGTCGAGTGCGTCGCGCTGGTCCACGACCTCGGCCATCCGCCCTTCGGCCATCGCGGCGAGGACATGCTCGCCAGCCTGATGGAGCAGCACGGCGGCTTCGAGCACAACCGCCAAGGTTTGCGTGTGGTTGAAGAGCTCGAAGTGCGCTACCCCGAGCACCTCGGCCTCGACCTCACCTACGAAGTGCGCGAGAGCATCGTCAAGCACGGCTCGAAGTACGATCCGGCGAAGGTCGATGCGCGTTTCGCCCCCGGCGAGCGCCCGCTGCTGGAGGCGCAGCTCACCGACCTGATCGACTCGGTGGTCTACGACTGCCACGACATCGACGACGGCCTGCGCGGCGGCTACATCGAACTCGGGCAGCTCGCCACCGTCCCGCTGTGGGACGCGGTGTGGCGCGAGGCGGTCGACAACAGCCCGCGTTCAGCTCCGAGCAAACTCATCCTCGACCGCGCGCTGCGCAATCTCATGGACGCGATGATCGACGACGCCTGCGCCGCCACGGTCGGCCGCCTGGCCGAGGACGGCGTCGCGGGCCTCGCCGCGGTGCGCGCCGCGACCCGCCCGCTGGTGGTGCACTCGCCCAGCTTCACTGCCGGCAAGCGCGAGCTGGAGCGCTTCCTGTTCGTGAATCTCTACCGCCACCACGCGGTCAACGCCGCGTTCCACCGTGCCCGCCGCGTCCTCGCCGAACTGTTCGCCTTCTGGACCGCGCATCCCGACGCCCTGCCGCCCGAGCACGCCGCCCGGGTCGAACCGGTCGGACTGCACCGCGCCGTCGCCGACTACCTCGCCGGTATGACCGACCGCTTCGCCCTCGACGAATACGGGAGGCTGTGCCGATGAGCGACTCCGCGACTCCGGCCGTGGGCCGCTGGGCCCCGCATCTCGCGCGCCGCGCCCGCGGCCAGGCCAAGGAGGCGATCCTCGCCGCGGCCGCTGAGCGCTTCGCCGCCGCCGGCTTCGCCGCCACCACCATCGGCGACATCGCCACCGCTGCCCAGGTCGGCAAGGGTACGGTATACCAGCACTGGCCAGCCAAGGAGGACTTGCTGCTGGAATGCTGCCTCGCGCACCTGCGGCAGGCGCAGCAGCGGGTTGAGGCGGCGGCCGGCGGCGGTGCCGCCGAGGTCGATCCCTCCACCGCCCTGCGCCGCGTCGTCGCTGAAGCGCTGGAGGCGGCGGCCGGCGGCGACGGTGCGCAGCAGCGCCTGTTCACCGACCTGCAGCAGGCCCTGGCCGAGCGGCCCGAGCAACTGGCTGACGCCCGCGCCCGCCTGCGCGAGCTCTACGCCGCCTGGGAGGGCGTGGTCGCCTTCGTCCACCGCAGCGGCGTCGCCCGTGGCGTCTTCCGCAAGCTGCCCGGCGAGGCGGCGGTGCCGCGCCTGTTCACCGCCCTGGTCGACGGCTTCGCCTGGCAGCGCGCCTTCCGCCACGACGCCGATCCAGCCAAGGCCGCCGATGAGCTGGCTGCTTTGTTCGTTGCCACGCTGACAGCATGAACCTGCTGTCGGCAGATCGATTCACAGGAGACACAGAGACACGGAGGCTCGAAGGAGGCCAATTCACCGTACGGGTGAATGAGGGATCCGTTCGAACCCATTCGGGACTCTGTGTCTCTGTGTTCGCAGGGGCCGGGGGCTGATGCGCATCGTCCACCTCGTCGCTCGGCTGAACGACGGTGGTCCGGCGCGGGTGATCGCGGCGTTGGCCGCCGCTCATCGTGCGGCTGGCCACGAGGTGCGTGTGCTGGCCGGCGCCTGCGGCCCCGACGAGCGCGATATCGGCGACGAGGTGCTGCCCGGTCTGGTCGAGCGCGTCGCCGGCCTCGGCCGCAGCGTCGCCCCGCTCGCCGACCTGCGCGCCCTGCTGGCGCTGCGCTGCCGCGTGCGCGAGCTCGCGCCGGATCTGGTCCACACCCACACCGCCAAGGCCGGCGCCCTCGGCCGGCTGCTCTGCCGGTCGTTGCGCGTCCCCTGTCTGCACACCTACCACGGTCATGTCCTGCACGGCTACTGGGCGCGCCCGGTGCACGCCGCCCTGGCCCTGGGTGAACGCCTGTGCGCTGGCAACGCCTGGCATCAGGCGCTGACGCCGACGCAACTGCACGAACTGCGCGACTGCCATGGCATCGGCCGGGCTGCGCGTTGGCGCTGGCTGCCGCCGCCGGTGGCCCGGGTCGTGCCGCGTCCGGCCGCCTGGCATGCCGGGCTGCCCAACGACCGTCCACGGGTGCTGTGGCTGGGCCGCTTCGCGGCGGTGAAGGATCCCATCCTGTGGCTGGACACGGTGGCTGCCCTGAACGCGATCCGTCCGGTCCATGCCGTGCTGTGCGGCGATGGGGCCCTGCGCCCCGCAGCCGAGGCCCACGCCGCGAGACTCGGTCTGTCCGCGATCTGGACCGGCTTCGTCCCGGCGGCCGAGGCCCTCGGCTGCGCCGATCTGCTGCTGATGACCAGCCGCAACGAGGGCCTGCCGCTGTCCGCCATCGAGGCCGCCGGCGCTGGCGTGCCGGTGGTCGCCCCGGCGGTCGGCGGCCTGGCCGATGCGGCCCGCTGGGGGGTGGTGCGGCCGGCCGGGCGTGATCCCCAGGCCCTGGCCGCGGCCTGCGCCGCCGTCCTGGCCGCGCCGCGACCCCGCCCGCATCCGCTGGCGCTGGCCTTGGCGGGGCCGAAGCTGGCAGACCGCTACCTCGCCCTCTACCACACCATCGCCGGATGCGCCTCGCCCTCCTCCTCCTCATCGTGATCGCATGCCCGAGGGCAGCCGAGATCGCCCTCGAACCGCGTTTCAGTGGCGAGGTCCATGCCGGCGATCTGCTGACCTGGCGGGTGGCGAACGCCCCGGCGGCCTGGCTGATCGAGGACGTCACGCGGACGCCGCGTCTGACCGTCACCGGCTCTGACGGACGCACCTGGACGCGGCCGTGCTATCTCGACCGCACATGGAAGCCGGGTGGGGCGGAGGGGGCCGAGTTCACCCCGGTCGGCGAGACGTTCCTGGCGGTGCGCCACGCTGCGCGCGAGGTCGGCCTGCTCAAGGCGACGCTGTGGGATCCGGCCGGCAAGGCGGTCGCCAGCGCCGAAGTCCGCGTCCTCGACGGCACCCGCCCGCCCGGCCCGCTGCGCGTCTCGACCGACAACCTGCGCCTGCTGGCCTGGGCCGACGGCACGCCGTTCCTCGCCATCGGACCGAACCTGGCCTGGGCCAATGCGCCTGACCGCGCCGCCGACTTCGCCCGCTACTGCGCCCTGCTCAAGGCCCAGGGCTGCACCCACGTGCGGGTGTGGCTGGCCTCGTGGTCGGGCAAGCCGTGGGACGAGCAGGGACTGCGCCTCGACCACGCCTGGCTGACCGACCAGCACCTCGCCGCCGCCCGCGCCAACGGCCTCGCCGTCACCCTGGTGCTCGACAACTTCCACGACATCTGGACCGGCAAGGGCGCGCCCTGGGGCGCCACCACCGAGGCCCGGGTCAAGGCCTTCGTCGACCAGGGACTGCTGCCGGCCTGGCTCGACCGGCTGCGCTACGCCTTCGCCCGCTGGGGCGCCGATGACGCGATCGTCATGTGGGAGCCGATCAACGAGATCGACATGCTGCAGCCGATCCGCGAGCGCGCCCTGCCCTGGCTCGAGCAGGCGGTCTCGTGGATCAAGCGCGAGGACATGGACCACCGCCTGGTCACCGCCAGTTGGGCCGGCGAGGACTGGGCCCGGGCCATGGCCCTGCCCGGCATCGATGTGGCGCAGATCCGCGGCTACGTCTTCGAGTGGACCGCCGCCGACTGGCGCCTGCAGGAAAAGACCCGCGACGCCATCGCCATGTGGCTCGATCCCTTCGCCGAGGCGCAGAAGCTGGGCAAGCCATTCCTCCTCGCCGAGGTCGGCTACCAGGGCAGCAACGAGGACAACCGCGGCAACCACCTCGACACGGACGGCATGCTGTTGCGCCAGCTGACCTGGGCCGGCTTCATGCTCGGCGGTTGCGGCAGCGGCATGAACTGGTGGTGGGACGTCTATATCGACAAGCAGCAGCTGTGGGGCGTCTACGCCCCGCTCGTCAGGATCAGCGCGCGGATCGACTGGAAGGACAAGGAGCTCGCCCCGCTGACCCCCAACCGCGGCGGCGCCATGCGCGTGCTCGGCTGGACCAGTCCGACGCAGGCGCTGATCTGGCCGGTGCACACCAACGACACCTGGTACGCCGCCGTCGCCCAGGGCCGGAAGCGCCCGGCGCCGATCGCGCCGGTGAGCGCCACCCTCGCCGGCTTCGCCAAGGGCGTGGAGTATCGGATCACTCCACTATCGCTGCGCGACGGCTCAGAGGGCCGGACCTGGACGCAGAAGAGCCAGAAGGACGGGCGTCTCGAGCTGGTCATCCCGCCGGGGACGATCGACCTGGTGTACGCGGTGAAGCGGAACGATCCGTGACCTTGCTCCACCCGCTCCTCGCCTGGGGCCTGCTCGCCGTCGCCGTCCCGATCATCATCCACCTGCTGCTGCGGCAGAAGCCCCGGCCGCTGCCATGGGCAGCGATGCGCTGGCTGCTGTCGGCGCATCGCGAGGCCAGCCGGAAGTGGAAGCTGACCAACTGGCTGCTGCTGTTCCTGCGCTGCCTGGCCGTCGCCCTGCTCGCGCTCGCGGTGGCCCGACCGGCGCTGCCGGGACTGGGCGGCGGCGCGCATCTCGTGCTGGTGATCGACCGCAGCGCCTCGATGGGCGCGCGCGGCGACGAAGCCGGTCCGCTCGCCGCCGCCCAGGCCGCCCTCGCCACCGCCGAGCTGCCCTACGCCCGCTGGAGCCTGGTCGCGGTCGGCGCTCCTGGCCGCTCTGGCGCTGACGGCACCGAACTGGTCGCCAGCGGCGAACGCGGCGCGGTGGTCGAGGCGCTCGGCCGGCTGACGGCTCTGCCGCTGCCCGGTGGCCTCGACGGCGCCGACATACCCACGCTCAGCGCCACGCTGGAGCCCGGTTGCGACGTGCTGCTGGTCTCCGACTTCCAGCAGGACGACGGCGCCCGCGTCCTGGCGGTGTGCTCGCCGCTGGCCCGCCGCGCCGCGCGCTGGTCGGTGGGCGGCCCATCGTCCAACCGCTGGATCGCCGCCGCGCCGGAGACCGGCGATCCGCGGCCCGGCGAGGGCGGCGAGCTGCGCCTGCGCGTCGGCGGGCCGGCCGGTCCGGTGCGCCTGGGCATCGACGGGGCACCGCCGGTGCGGGTGGCCGAGCGTGTCACCGGCGAGCTGCGCGTGCCGCTGCCGCCGCTCGGCGCCGGCGCGCATCGCGTGCGCGTCGTCCTCGACCAGGGCGGGCTGGCCTACGACGATGTCCTTGAGGTGCCGCTGCGCGTGCGGCCGCCGCTCGCCGCCCTGGTCGTCGCCGAGGGGGTCGATTACGCCGGCGCCGCCCTGCTCGCCGATGACGGCGGGCTGGCCGCCACGCGGGTCGCGCCCGGGGCCTTCGCCGGAGCCGCGCTGCCGCCGGGCGGCGCGGTGCTGCTGCGCACGGCGGTTGCGGATTCCCAGCGCCTGGCCGCCTGGGCCCGCGGCGGCGGCGTGCTGTGGGCCGACCTCGATCTGGTGCTGGCCGACAGCGCCCTCGCGGCGCTGGCGCCCGGTCTGGCGCGCGGCGAAGGCGACGGACCCGGTGGCGCCTACGCCGCCGGCGAGCCCGACCTCGACGAGATCCTCGCCGCCGCGCGGTGTGAGCGCGTGCCGGCCGCGACCCTGCCGCCAGGTACGCGCGTGCTGCTGCGTGCCGGCGCTGCGCCGGTGGTCGCCGCGGTGCCGGCCGGTCGCGGCTGGATCGTCGCCGAGCTGGCTCCGCTCGCCGCCGACCAGGCCTTCGCCGCCCGCGGCACCGCGCCGCTGTGGGTGACGCGCAGCGTGCGCCGGCTCTCGGCCGCGGCTGACAGCCCGCAGGCGTGGACCGCCGGCGCCCCGGCGCCGGAGGCCATGCGCCTGGATCGGGACGGCGTGCAGGTGGCAGTCGCCGCGGGCCAGCGCCTGGCCCTGGCGCCAGGCACCTGGACGGCAGGCGATCGGGCCATCGTCGTGCTCCCCGACCCCGACGAGGCGCGCACCGGCGGCAGCGCGCCGCCCGGCACCTCGACCAGCCTCGACCAGGCCATGCCGGTGCGTGCCGGTCTCGACCTGGGCTGGTGGCTCCTGCTGGCCGCGCTGCTGGTCGCCGCCACCGAGATGGCGGTCGCCGCCTGGGCCGCGCGACGCTACGGAGGCGCCCATGGCTGACGACGCCTCGACCGTCTTCACCTTCGCCCGCCTGGCCGAGCCGTGGCAGGTCGGCGTGCTCGTGGCCCTCGCCGCCGCCGCTGCCTGGGCGGCGTGGCGCTGGTACGGCCCGCGCGTCCCGGGCGCCGCCGGCCAGATCGCCCGCTGCTGCCGCTGCGCCGGCATGGCGGCGCTGGTCCTGCTGCTGGGCTGGCCAGCCCTGTCGCGCACCGATGTCAGCGTGCTGCCCGGCGAGGTCGCGCTCGCGATCGACACCAGCGCCTCGATGGCGCGGGCCGACGGTCTGGGCGGTGCGACCCGCCTGGCCACCGCCGCCGCTCTGCTCGACCGCCTGCGTGGTGAGGAGCCGGCCCGGCGCATGCGCGTCGGCGCCTACGCCCTCGACGAGGCCGCCACGCCGCTGGCCACGATCCCTGCCGCCGATGGCGGCAGCAGTCCGCTCGGCGACGCCCTGGCTGCCATCGCGCTGGAGCGCCGGCCCGACGTCCTGGTGGTCGCCAGCGACGGCCGCGTCACCAGCGGCTCGACCCTCGCGGCGATCGCCGAGCGCCTGCGCGGCCGCGACCTGCGCCTGCTCATCCTCGCCACCGGCGGTGAGCGCCTCGATCCCGAGCTGTTCCTCGACGAGGTGGCGGTCAATCGCGAGGTCGCCCTCGACGAGCTGGAGCCGGTCACGATCCGCGTCTCGGCCCGCGCCCTGCCGCCCGGACCGGTGCTGGTCGAGCTGCTGCTCGATGGCGCGGTGGTCGACAAGGCCGAGCTCGCGGTGCCGGAAGGTGCTGACCAGCTGCACGCGCTCGAAGCCCGCCTTGGCGCCACCTTCCGCAAGGAGGGGGCCGCCCGCCTGCTGGTGCGCGCCACCGCCGGTGGGCTGGTGAAGAGCCAGGAGCTTGGCGTCAACGTCGCCGAACGCCGTCTCGGCGTGCTGCTGCTCGACCGCCAGCCGCGCTACGAGGTGCGCTTCCTGCGCGAGGCGCTCAAGCGCGACAGCGGCGCGACCCTGCACGCCTACCTTGCCGACCAGCGCTGGCGGCGCTGGGGCGCCGACGGTCCCGACCGCCTGCCGCTGACCGCCGCCGATCTCGTTGCCTACGATGCGGTCATCGTCGGCGACCTCGGCCCCGAGGCCTTCCGCGATGCCGATCTCGCCGCCCTGGCCAAGCACGTGCGGGTCAACGGCGCCGGCCTCATCCTCATCCCGGGCGAGAGCGGCGCCTCGGTCGGCCTGGCGCGCAGCCCGCTCGCCGAGCTGCTGCCTGCCACCCTGCCTGATGCCACCGCGGTGGCGCGCGGCTACCGCGAGCAGCGCGCCCGCCGCCTGACCCGCACTCCGCTGGCCGAGGCCCTCGGCCTGCTCGACAGCGGCGGCACGGTCTGGGCCGAGCTCGCTCCGCTGCTCGGCGCCGCGCCGGCCGAGCCGCGTCCCGGTTCGGACGTGCTGGCGACGGACCAGGACGGCGCCCCGCTGGTGATCAGCCGCGCCGCCGGCGCCGGCCGCTCCGTCATCATCCTGGCCGACGATATCTGGCGCTGGCGCCGCGGTGTCGGCGACCGCTATCTGCACCGTTTCCACAGCCAGCTGCTGCGCTACGCCGCCGCTGGGCGTCGGGCCGGGGCCCGGCCCTGGCGCGTCACCGCCAGCCCGCGCCGGGTCAATCCGGGCGAGGCCGTCGCGGTCGACCTCATCCCGGCACCGGGCCTGGAGATCGAGACGCCCGAGCAGGCTTCAATCCGCCTCAGCGGCCCCGACGGCGCCGAGCTGGTCATCGCCCTGACCCGTCGCGGCCGCGGCTTCGCCGGACGCCTGACCGCGCCGGCCCCCGGCACCTGGAACGTGACTGCCGCCGCCGGGGTGGCGGCGGACCGGGTCGAGCCAGGCGAATTGCTGGTGGTGCCGAGCGAGGACGAGCGCCGCGATCCGCGCGCCGACCGCGCAGCGCTGCTTGCGCTGGCCGCCGCCACCGGCGGCCAAGTCTTCGACCAGCCCGACACGTTGCTGGCGGCCCTGCCGCGCGACCTCGGCCGGGCCGAAAGCACCACGGCGGAACGCGGCCTGTGGGATACTTGGTGGGCTCTGGCGCTGGTGGTGACGCTGCTCGGCCTCGACTGGGCCATCCGTCGCCGCAACCGCCTCCCGTAGCGCCGACTTCAGTCGGCCCGATCGGCGGACTTCAGTCCGCCGCGGTGCAATGCCCGGACGATCTCCGGTGTCAGCAGTTCCCCAACCCCTGCCCGACCCGCCACGTCGTTGACCACCCCAGCGATCTTCCCGAGCAGCCCCTCCACCCCATCCTCCGACTCGACCGCCGTCGCCGGCAGATCGACCGGCACCTCCAGTTCGGCCTCCCAGCCGCAGCGCAGCACCTCCATCCCATCGGGATGCTGGGTCGCCAGCGGATCGCCCGCAGGCAAGATGACCCGGCATTCGACGACCAGTAGGAACCAGTGCCTGCGTGCCGGCGTCGCCCTGTCATCAGCCAGCGGACCCCAGCGCAGCGCCAGCCGGGCGTGCTCGCGCAATCCATCCCACTCCTGGGGCCGGATCGACAGGGCATAGAGACGGTCGGCGGCGAGGGCGGCGCGCATGGCCGGAGCCTGCCTTGGCGAAACGCCCCGGCCAGCGAGCATGCCGCCATGGTCGACATCCTCGCCAGCGTCCAGTCCGTCCTGCAGAGCGAGGCCGACGCCCTTGCCGCCCTGCCCGCCCTGTGCGCAAGCCAGCGGCCCGCGGTCGAGCGGGCCTGCGAGCTGATCCGCTGCTGCCAGGGCCGGCTGGTCGTCACCGGCATCGGCAAGGCCGGGCACATCGGCACCAAGCTGAGCGCCACCTTCGCCTCGACCGGCACGCCGTCCTTCGTCCTGCATCCGGCCGAGGCCCGCCATGGCGATCTGGGCATGGTCCAGGAGCAGGATGTCGTCCTTGCCCTGTCCAACAGCGGCTCCAGCGAGGAGGTCGTCGCCCTGCTGCCGGCCTTCGCCCGCATCGGTGTGCCGGTCATCGCCATCGTCGGGC
>JAIFKN010000135.1 GCA_020049615.1 bacterium
CGCCAGCCCGGCCACCGCCGCGGGCTCGACCTTGCCATGCGTGCAGCGCGCCAGCAGCGGCATTGGCCGCCGCGATCGCGGCCCAGGCCTCGGGGCAGGTGCCGGCGTAGTTGCCGCTGGCGAAGCAGATGCGCGGGAGGTCGCTCACCCGGTTCGGGTCACTTCCCGGTCAGGGCGGCCATGCGGTACTTCTCGTCCGGACGGCCGAGCAGGTGCGCCACCGTCGCCTCGTCGAGGCGGTTGATGCCGCCGGCGGTGAGCGCGATCTGGCGGATGCGTGCCGCCTTGATCGCCATGGCGGTGATGTTGACCGCCTCGGTCTGGTTGGCGCCCAGGGCGATCAGGCCGTGGTTCTGCATGTAGACGGTCTTGGGCGTGGCGCCGTGGCGGCTGCGATAGGCGGCGATGCCGTCGCGGATGGCACGGGCGAGGACCACGCCGGGATCGACGTAGGGCACGAAGACCGAGTCGGGGCCGAGGACGACCGCCTCGTCGGGGAACATGCGGCCCTGCAGCACCTCGGGCCAGCCGCGCGAGGCGGTCAGGCCGTTCACCGCCGTCGGGTGGGTGTGGGCGACGACCTGCACGCCGGGCTGCTGCAGGCACATGGCGTGGAACAGGGCCTCGACCGAGGGCCGGCGCTTGTGCCCGGCATCGACCTTGGCCGCCTCGTAGACCGCCGAGAGCTCGGCCTCGCTGACCGCGCCGCCGTCGAGCAGGGGCAGCAGCTTGTCGAAGCGCAGGTGCACGAGGTCGTCGCGGCCGAGGCTCGACAGCTGGCAGCCGCTGGCCTTGACCAGGAAGGTGGCGTCATCGACGCGGATCGAGGTGTTGCCCTCGCCGAGGATGGCGGCGTCGAGGCTCGGGGCGCCGACGGCGTGGGAGAGGGAGACGAGGTGGTCGCGGTGGTCCATGCGCGCAGCGTAGGCCCTGTCCCCGCCGGTCACCAGCGGGCGATAGCGCGGAAACGGTAGCACGGAGTTGATCGTCCGGCGATGGCCCTGCGAAATCCCCCTTGCCCTGGACGCCTCCGGCTTGCCGCCATGGTCACGGGCATGAGCGACGTCGCCCCCCTCTACCTGCAACTGCTCGGCCCGGGCACGGTGTGGATCATGGTCCACTGCGGTGGGATGTGCGGCCCGATCGTCGCCGGCCTGCGCCTGGGCGAAGGCGGGTGGGGGCGCGCGATCCTCAACCTGACCCTCTACCAGACCGGTCGGGCCGTGCCGCTGGCGGTGGCCGGGGCCATCGCCGGGGCGGCCGGCGCCGCCGTCGCCGATCTGCTCGCCGACTGGGGGCCGTGGCTGACCATCGCCGTCGCGGCGGCGATGCTGGTGGCGGTCGTGGTGCGTCTCGGCTGGCTGCCGTGGCTGCGCGCCGGGGGCGACGACGGCGCCGTAGCCGCGCGCCTGCTGCGTCCGGTCGCCGGCTTCGCCGGGCGGCATCCGCATCTCGGCGCCTTCGCCCTCGGCGCCGTGCTCAGCGTGCTGCCCTGCGGCGTGGTCTACTGGATCCTCTCGCTCTCGGCGACCAGCGCCTCGCCGCTGCACGGCGCCCTGCTGCCGGTGCTGCTGGTGGCGATCAGCACGCCGCCGCTGGCGATCGCCGCCGGCGCCAGTGCCGCTACCTTCGGCCGGCTGCGCAGCCGCCTGGCCTGGGTGCCGACCGCGGCGCTGCTGCTGTCGGCCTTCTGGCTGGCCATGCACGGCCTCGCCTCGCTGGAATACGTGCCGCACGTGCACATCGGCAAGGTCATGCTGTGGTAGCAGATCCGGCCGTCGCCTGCACCCACTGCGGGCTGCCCGTGCCGCCCGGCCTGCTCGTCCCTGGCGCCGCGCAGCAGTTCTGCTGCTCCGGTTGCGCCGCGGCCTGGCGGCTGCTGCATGACGGCGGCCTGGCCGAGTTCTACCGCCTGCGTGATGCCGCCGGCGGCGAGGCCGGACGACCGGCCAGCGAGGATGCCGGCGCCGCGGCCTTCGACGGCGAGGCCTTCCGCGCCGCCTGGGCGCGGAAGCTGGCCGGCGGGGATGAGCTGATCGCCTGGTACCTGGAAGGCCTGCACTGCCCGGCCTGCGTCTGGCTGGTCGAGCAGCTGCCGCGCCTGCTGCCCGGCGTGCGCTGGGCCCGGCTCGACCTCGGCACCGCCCAGCTGCGCGTCGCCTATGATCCCGCCCACGCCGGCCCGGGCAGGCAGGCCCGCCTGCTGGCTCGGCTCGGCTACCGTGCGCGCCCGTTCCGCGCCGACGCGGTGTCCGCCGCCCTCGCCGCCGAGCACCGCAGCCTGCTGGCGCGGGTCGCGGTGGCCGCCGCCAGTGCGGTCGGGACGATGCACCTCACCGCCACCCTCACCGCCGGCGAACTCACCGGCGACCTCGACGCGTCCTGGCGTCCGTTCTTCGCCTGGGGCGCCATCCTCGTCGCCCTGCCCGGCTGCGCCTGGGCGGCGCTGCCGCTGCATCGTGGCGCGCTGGCAGCGCTGCGCGCCCGGCGCTGGAGCGTCGACCTCGCCGCCTCGCTCGCCATCGGCCTGGCCCTGGCCGGCAGCGCGGCGCTGGCCTGGCGCGGCTCGCTGGCCAGCTATGCCGACGCGGCGGCGATGTTCGCCGCGCTGCTGCTGACCGCCCGCCTGGCCGTGGTCCAGGCGCGCCGCCGCGTCTCGCGCGCCGCCGGCGGCCTGGCCCAGCTGCTGCCGCTGACCGCCCTGCGCCTGCGCGACGGCCGGCGCGAGGAGGTCGCGATCCAGGCCCTGGCGCCCGGCGACGAGGTCGAGGTCGCCGCCGGCGCGGTGGTGCCAGGCGATGGCAGCGTCGTCGGCGGGGCGGCGGCGATCGACGTGGCGGTGCTCACCGGCGAGCCGCGCCCGCTGGCGGTGTCGGCGGGCAGCAGCGTGGTCGCCGGCGCCACCTGCCGCAGCGGCACGGTGCAGGTCCGGCTGGAGGCGGTCGGCGGCGACACCCGCCTGGCGCGCATCCTGGCGGCGGCCGTGCCGTCCCGGCGCGAGGATGACGGCGATGGCCAGGTCGACCGCCTGCTCGGCTGGTTCGCCCCAGCGACCCTGCTCGTGGCCCTGATCGCCGGCGTCTTCTGGGCCTGGCACGTGGGCTGGAACCGCGGTGGCGAGGTCGCCCTCGCCGTGGTCGTCGCCGCCTGCCCCTGCGCCATCGGCCTGGCCGCCCCGCTGGTCCACGCCCTCGCCGCCGCCACGGCGGCCGGCCGCGGCCTGCTGGTACGCGATCCCGCCGTCCTCGGCCGCATCGCCGCCGTGCGCCATGTCGTCTGCGACAAGACCGGCACCCTGACCACGGGTCGGGGGACCGCGGGCTTCGGTTCCGGGCACGCAGGCCTCAGCCTGCCGGGGCCTTTCCCCCCCCACGACAGCAGGCTGAAGCCTGCGCTCCCAGGTTCCCTCGCCGCGGCCGAGCGCAGTCCGCACCCCGCGTCGCAGGCGGTCGCGGCGTTCCTGCGTTCACTCGGCGTCACGCCGTGCGAACTCGCCGCATGGCGCGAGGAGCCCGGCCGCGGCGTCGTCGCCACCACCGCCGACGGCCATGAGCTGGCGCTGGGCGGCAGCCGGCTCACCGGGGTCGAGGCCGGCACCGACGGCCGTTCGCGCATAGGCCTGCTGTGGGATGGAAGCCTGGTCGCCAGCTTCGACATCAGCGATCCGCTGCGGCCCGAGGCCCGCGAGATGGTGGCGGCCTGGCGGACGGCCGGGGCCGAGGTCCACCTCGCCAGCGGCGACCACCCGACCGCTGCGACGGCGCTGGGCGGCAGCCTCGGCATCGCCGACTGCCGCGGCGGCCTCTCGCCGGAGGACAAGGCCGGTCTGGTGCGCAGCCTGCGCCCCGCCGGTGGCGTGGCGGCGGTCGGCGATGGAGTCAACGACGCGGCGATGCTGGCCGAGGCCGATGTCGCGGTGGGCATCAGCGGCGGACTGGAGGCGGCGCTCGACCGCTGCCATATCTTCTGCACCCGCCCGGACGAGGCCGGTCCGCTCGCCGTGTGGCGGCTGGCGGCCGGCAGCAGCCTCCGCATCCGCCGGCTGCTGTGGATCAGCGCGATCTACAACCTGCTGGCCATCGGCGGGGCGGCGGCTGGCGTGTTCGGCCCGCTCATCTGCGCCATCGCCATGCCGCTGTCATCGCTGACCGTGGTGGCGCTGGCCCTGCGCCGGATCCCGGAGGCGTAGGCCGGCTCAGCCGACGTCTTCGAACACCCGCACCATGAACGTCCCACCCGGGCCGACGATGGCCTGCTCGGCGAGCAGTTGCAGACGGCTGGCGTCGAGGCAGTGGTCGCAGCCCGGCACCACGGCGGGCAGGGCGAGGAAGCTGGGGCCGGCGACCATCGATTTCACATGCCCGCCGATCATGTTGGTGAGCTCGCCGATCGCGTCGCGCGACTCGTCCGCCCCGACCGCGCCGGCATCGAGGGCGAACATCGCCGCCGCCGCGCTCTGCGCCACCGCTGCGGGGACGACGAGGACGACGGCTCCGCGGAACGCCCCGGTGATCTGGATGCAGCCGGTGATGTCCCCGCCTTCGGTGGATCCGGTCGGTCCGACCTCCTGCGCGAGCACGTCGCGCCACACGTCGGCGGCGATGCGGGCGATGTCTTCGGCGGTCACGCTCATGGTCAGCCCTTCAGGCGGTAGCAGCCGCCCTTGTCGTATTCGACGCGCACGAAGGCGTCGTCGATGTTGAGGGTGGTCTCGGCCCCGCCGAGGAAGAGGTAGCCATCAGGACGCAGCAGCTTGCGGCACTTGCCGAGGATCGACTTCTTGGTCTCGACGTCGAAGTAGATCAGCACGTTGCGGATGAAGATGATGTCGAGCTGGCCGCTGATCGGGAACGGCTCGAGCAGGTTCAACTCCTTGAACTCGATCATCCGCTTGAGCTCGTCCTTCACCTTCCAGTCGAGCCCGTCCTTGGTGAAGTTCTTGATGAGGAGCGGTGCCGGCAGGCCGCGATTGACCTCCAGCTGGCTGTAGCGCCCTTCCCTGGCGCGCTTGAGCACCTCGCTGGCGATGTCGGTGGCGATGAAGCGCGTCGCCCAGCCCGCCACCTGCGGGAAGTGCTCGCGCATGGTCATGGCGATGGTGTAGGGCTCCTGGCCGGTCGAGGCCGCGGCGCACCACAGGTCCAGGCGCTTGCCCGTGCCGCGCTTGGCCACCAGATCGGGCAGGACCAGCTTCTTCAGGCACTCGAACGGATGGATGTCGCGGAAGAAGAACGTCTCGTTGGTGGTCATCGCCTCGACCACCTGCCGGGCGAGCTGCCCGGACGGTTCGACGCGCAAGCGCGCGGTCAGGACGTCGAGGCCAGCCATGCCGATGGCCTTGGCCAAGGGCATCAGCCGGCTCTCCAGCAGATAGCCCTTGTCCTCGCCCAGCACGATGCCGCTGCGACTGCGCACCAGCTGGCGGAGGAATTCGGAATCGGCGGCGGCGAGCGGCATCAGCGACCCCGTACGCGGTTGGAGATGGCGTCGGCAAGCTGGCCCAGCGGCACCTGGCGTTCGGCGATGCCGGCCTTGGCGACCGCGCCGGGCATGCCCCAGACCACGCAGCTCGCCTCGTCCTGGACCAGGATGGGGGCGCCGAGGCCGTGCAGCTGCATCGCCCCGAGCAGGCCGTCCTGGCCCATGCCGGTCATCACCACCACCAGGACGTTGCCGCCCCACACCTCGGCGGCGCTGCGCAGCAGCACGTCGGCGGCGGGGCGCACCGAGTTCTCGGGCGGATCGCGGTTGAGCGCGCAACGCACCGTGGCGCCCTCGCGCCGCAGCGTCAGATGGTGGTCGCCTGGCGCGATGAGCACGGTGCCGGCACGGACCTCATCGCCCTGGGCCGCCTCGGCCACCGCGAGCGCCGATTTGGCGGCGAGGCGCTCGGCGAGCAGGCGGGTGAAGACCGGCGGCATGTGCTGGACGATCACCACCGGCACCGGCAGGTCGCGGGGCAGGCGCGGCACCACCTCGGCCAGGGCGTTCGGACCGCCGGTCGACACCGCGATCAGCACCGCTTCGCAGCGGCCGCCACGGTTCGGACGCGGCGGGGCCGGTCGGGCCGGCACCGCCGCCGGGCGTGGCGCGACCGGGCGCGGTGGCGATGGACGGAGGGCCGGCGCAGCCGCCGGCACCGGAGCCGGCAGACTGGATGGCGTCGCGACCGGGTGGAGGGCCACCGGCACCGCCGCGGGCGCGGGCGGGGTCTCGGGAGCCGGCGCTGGAGCGTAGCGCACCGCCGCCCGCGCCACCGCGCTGAGGTCGCCAGGCCCATGCACCAGCCCCTTGAGCTTGCCGCCCAGTTCGTTGCGCAGCTGCTCCATCACCGCGGCCATGGCGGTGCCGGCGGCCGCGCTCGGCTTGGTGACGAAGTCGTTGGCTCCGGCGTGCAGCGCCTCGAGCGTGACGTGCGCGCTCTCGCGGTTGGGCGAGGCGAACATCACGACCGGGAGCTTCGGCCAGTGGCGGCGCACCTCCTGCACCGTCTCGATGCCGCTGAGTTCCGGCATCTCGACGTCGCAGACCACCGCGTCGGGGGCGTGCTCGCGGATGCGCAGGATGCCCTCACGGCCATTCGGCGCCTCGGCCACGACCTCCAATTCGGGATCGGCCTCGAGCGCGCCGCGGATCATGCGGCGCACCACGGCCGAATCGTCGACCACCAGCACGCGGATCCGCCCCACTTCAGGCACCCACCAGCCCGAGCATCTCCAGCTTCGACTGGATCGCCTCCTTGGTGAACGGCTTCATCACGTATTCGTCGGCGCCAGCTTCCAGCGCCTTGGTCATCTGCTCGACCTCGGTCTCGGTCGTGCACATGATGATCTTCATCGCGTCGCTGGGGATGGTGGCGCGCGCCGCCACCAGGAACTCGAAGCCGTTCATCTCCGGCATGTTCCAATCGACCATGGCGACATGGAACGGCCCCTTGGCGGCCAGGGCGACCAGGGCCTCCTTGCCGTTGCCGGCCTCGACGCACTCGGCGACGCCGAGCTCGGTAAGGGTCCGGCGGATGATCGCGCGGATGGCGCGCGAATCGTCGATGATGAGTGCTCGCATGGTTCGGCTGCTCCGGCCCGGCCAGCCTACGCGATCGGCACCCTGGAGGCAATTGCCGTCCGGACGGGGCCAGGAGCCGGCCTTCAGCCCTCGATCAGTCCATGCCGGCCCAGCGCCGCGCGCCAGGCGTCGAGGGCGCGGCGCGGGATGCGCACCTGGCCCTCGCGGGCGTGCAGCGGGATGGTGCGCGCCTCGAGGCGCTTGGCGATGGCCGTCGGGCTGCGCCCGAGCAGTTCGGCCGCCGCCGCGGTGTCGAGGAGCTCGCCCGGCTCGTCGGCGGTCACCTGCCAGAGCGGCTCGCGGGTGAGGGCCTGGCGGGCCAGCTTGCGGTCGGCCGCGATCAGGGCGTCGACCGCCGGTGCGAGGTCGCCGTCCCCCGCCGCCGCGATGACGCGCACCCGGGCGAGGGCGACATCGTAGGCGCAGTCCAGCCCGGCATCGGCCAGCCAGGCGGCAGTCGCGGCATCGCCGCCATGCTGGCACACCGCCGTCGCCAAGGCGTCGAGCTGCTCGACCACGGCCTCCTCGCCGCCGGCGGCGGCGCAGGCGGCGATGTGCGTGCAGGCGCCGGAGAAGGCGCCGGCGCCCAGGGCGCAGCGGCACAGGGCGGCGTGGTCCTCGACCTCCAGTTCGCCTGGCAGAACGGCCAGGGCCGCGCCGATCCAGTGGCCGAGGTCGGCCATGCGGGCATCGCCACGGTTGCCGGTCAGCTCGCTGTATTCGGCTGCCCCATGCGCCAGATCGAGCCAGTAGCCGCGCACGTCGTCGCCCTTCAGCGCCGGCCCGGCGACCAGCCTGGGCCAGCCGCGGTCGGAGATGGCCTCGAGGGCGGCCAGCGCGGCCGCGAAGGCCGGCCGGTAGTCGGACGCCAGGACCTGGACCGCGCCGTCGCGCCAGGCGGGGTCGAGGTTGCCGAAGAACGGCTGCGGCACGGTGGCGACGCCGTGGTCGCCGGCGACCACGGCCACGCACAGCCCCTGGGCCGCGGTCATCAGCTTGCGCGCGGTCTCCGCCGCCTCGCTGGCCGACAGCCCCTGGTGCCGCAACTGCTCGACCGTCGCCGACAGCGGCCCCCCGCCATCGACCAGGAACTGCTCGCGAGCGGCGGCGAAGGAGGGCGAGAAGGGCGCCAGGAAGCACGAATGGAACGACCACTGCCCGGCGAGCAGGGCCAGCGGATCGCCCGCGCCCGCCTTCAGCATCCCGGACAGTTCGGCCGCCATCGCCCTGGTATCGTCGTTGCCGCTCATCCGTGGCAGGATCATGCGATGCCCGCGAAGTCAAAGCTCGCATGTGCCGCATGCCAGGAGGTGCGCCTCCGCTCCGCCAGCGGCCTGCGGCTGGACCACCTTCCGCGCGTCGGCTCGCGCGCCTTATCGACGCGAGGCCTTCCGCGCCTTCGCCTTCTTCTTCCGCTCGGCGCGGTACTTCTTCAAGGCGTCCTTGTCCTCGCGCTTCTGGAACAGCCGGTTCGGGTTGGGCATGAAGGCGCCGGGGTTGGCCAGCTGTTCGGGCGTCAGCTCCTCCTGGGCCGGCAGCTTGGCCGCCATGTCCTGGATGTCGCCCATCTTGCCCATCATCTTCTTCATCATGTCGAAGTGCTTGAGCAGGGTCTGCACCTCGGAGGTGGTCGAACCGGCGCCCATGGCGATGCGGCGGCGGCGGCTCATCTCGATCAGGTCGGGATGGTTGCGCTCCCACCTGGTCATCGAGTCGATGATCACGCCGTAGCGCTTGAAGATCTTCTCGTCGACCGGCAGCGAGGCGAACTTGGCGCCGACGCCGGGGATGAGGCCAAGCAGGTCCTTGAGCGAACCCATCTTGGCGATGGCCTTCAGCTGATCCTGGAAGTCGGTGAGGTCGAACTTGTTCTTGAGGATGCGCTCCTCGATGTGCTTGGCCTGCTTCTCGTCGACCGCACCCTGCGCCTTCTCGACGAAGGAGAGGATGTCGCCCATGCCGAGGATGCGGCGGGCGTAGCGGTCGGGGTGGAAGGGCTGCAGGCCGTCCATCTTCTCGGACACGCCGACGAACTTGATCGGCCGGCCGACGACGTGGCGCAGCGAGACGATGGCGCCGCCACGGGCGTCGCCGTCGAGCTTGGTCACCACCACGCCGGTCAGCGGCAGGCGCTGGTGGAAGGCCTTGGACGAGTTGACCGCGTCCTGGCCGGTCATCGCATCGACCACCAGCAGGGTGGCGTGCGGCTTGGCGCGGGCGTGGATCTCGGCCACCTCGCCCATCAGTTCATCGTCGACGTGCAGGCGGCCGGCGGTGTCGAGGATGACCACGTCGCGGTTGTCGAGGCGGGCGGCCTCGATGCCGCGCGCGCACAGCTCGGGCGGGACCTGCTCGCCGAGGATCTTGAGCTGCTCGATGGCGGCCGGGCGCTGCAGGTCGGCGGCGACCAGCATGACGCGCTTGCCATTCTCCTTGAGCAGGCGGGCGAGCTTGGCGCAGGTGGTGGTCTTGCCTGAGCCCTGCAGGCCGGCCATGAGGATGACGGTCGGGCCGTCCTTGGCGTCGGCGAAGGGCAGTTCGCTGTCGCTCTCGCCCATCATCGCGATCAGCTCGTCGTGCACGACCTGCACGACCTGTTGCGCCGGGGTCACGCCGGAGATCAGCTCCTGCCCGACCGCCTTGGCCTCGACCCGCGAGAGGAACTCGCGCACCACGTCGACGGCCACGTCGGCCTCGAGCAGGGCGCGGCGGACCTCCTTCAGCCCATCGCGGATGTTGTCGGCGGA
The DNA here is from genome assembly GCA_020049615.1 of bacterium. The sequence continues at coordinate 9,813 of JAIFKN010000135.1, forward strand.
AAGGTTCTGCTGCTTGCGGAAACGCTCGAAGACGTTGCCGATGCGCTCAGAGATGAATTCGAACATGGCGACCCTGACGGGTCAGGCTCTGACGGGAGCGGGCCGCAAGCTACAGACGGCGGCAAGGTCGGCAACCGTGCGGCCGAGGAGCGGATGCCTCCACCGCGGGGCGACAGCGGCGAGCGGTTCGAGCACGAAGGCGCGCTCGTGCAGACGCGGGTGCGGCAGGGTCAGCGCCGGGCTGTCCACCACCGTGCCATCCTCCGCCAGCAGCAGGTCGAGGTCGAGGGTGCGCGGCCCCCAGCGCACCTCGCGCACCCGGCCGCAGTCGGCCTCGACCCGGCGCAGGAGGTCCAACAGGCTGTGCGGCCCATAGGCGGTGGCGATGATCCAGGCCGAATTGCGGTAGGGCGGCTGAGGAGGACCGCCGACCGGGGCGGTGACGATCCACGGCGCCTCGACCTCGACCTCGACACCGGCGGCGGCAAGCTTGCCCCTGGCCCGGGCGGCGGTGACGGGGACATCCCCGAGGTTCCCGCCGATGCCGACCGCGTAGCGCATGGACGAGGTGATAGCGGCCGACGTGCTGCTGGCCACCGCCCGGACCTGCCGGGCCCGGCGCCTAGCCCTGCGAGTTCAGCTGCTCGATGATCGAGATGAGGGGCAGGAACAGCGCGATGACGATGAAACCGACCGCGACGCCCATGAAGATGATCAGGGCCGGCTCGAGCAAGGCCATCATCGCGGCGACCGCCGCGTCAACCTCTTCATCGTAGTTGTCGGCGATCTTGATCAGCATCTTGTCGAGCTCACCGGTCTCTTCACCGACCTTGATCATGTTGACCACGATGTCGTCGAACACGCCGGAACGGCGCAGCGGCTCGTTGATCGTTTCGCCTTCCTTCACCGAGTCGCGCACGTCCTGGATGGCGTTGCGGACGACGATGTTGGGGGTCGCACTCTTGGTGATGTCGAGGGCGTCGAGGAAGCCGACGCCGGAGGTGACCAGCGTGCCGAGAGTACGGGTGAAGCGGGCGACCGAGCCCTTCTTCACCACGCCGCCCAGCACCGGGATCTTCAACTGCACACGGTCGACGATGGCGCCGCCGGATTCCGTGCCGCGGAAGATCTTGATGCCGAAGATGCCGAAGATCAGGACGATGAGGATGATCCACCAGGAACTGGCGACGAAGTTGCTCATCTCGATGAGCAGCACGGTCAGCGCCGGCAGGCGGATGTTCAGGTCGCGGAAGATCTGCTCGAACTTCGGGACGATGAAGACCATGATGAAGGTCAGGATCGCCACCGCGATGGTCAGCACGGCGACCGGGTAGATCAGTGCGCCGATGATCTTCTTCTTCAGCTTCTGGGCCTTCTCGCGGAACTCGGAGAGGCGGCGGAGGATGACGTCGAGCGCACCGGCGGCCTCGCCGGCCTTGACCAGGTTGGTGTAGAGCTTGTCCCACACCTTGGGATGGCGGGCCATGGCATCGGACAGCATGGTGCCGCCCTGCACGTCCTCGGTGACCTGGCCGAGGATGCTGCGGAACGAGCCGGGCCGCTGCATGTCGGTGAGGATCTGCAGCGACTGCACGATCGGCAGGCCGGCATCCTGCAGGGTCGAGAGCTGGCGGGTGAACAGGGTCACCTGGTTGGGCTTGACCCCGCCGCCAAGCAGGTTGGCGAAGGCGCTGCCGCCGCTGCCGCCCGGGGTGCCGCCAGCCGGCGTCTTCACCGACTTGGCGCGGCTCTCCTTGACCTCGATGGGCAGCAGACCCTGCTTCTTGAGGTTGGCGATCGCCTCCATCTGGCTGCCGGCCTCCAGGTTGCCGGAGACCTCCTTGCCGGAGCGACGATCATGGGCTTTGTAGGAGAAGCTGGGCATGATGGTTCCAGGGGCTGGGGCGGAGTCTAAGCCGTCTACTCCTCGACGGCAAGGGTCTCGCGCACCACTTCCTCGATGGTGGTTAACCCAGCAAACACCTTCTGGATGCCGGAATCACGCAGCGGACGCATGCCGGCGCGCTGGGCGGCCAGCCGCAGCTGGGTGGCCGAGGCCTTGCCCAGGATCAGTTCGCGCAGGCTGTCGTTGATGTCCATCAACTCGAAGAGGGCGGTACGACCCTTGTATCCCGTGCCCTTGCAGTGGTCGCAGCCCTTGCCGTAGTAGAAGCGCTGTCCGGCGACGTCGCGCCGCTTGAGGTTCAGCTGCAGCAGCTCCTCATCGCTGGGTTCATATGGAGCCTTGCACTTGATGCAGATGGTGCGCACCAGGCGCTGGGCGCACACCGTCTCGAGGGTGGCGGCGAGCAGGAAGGGCTCGACCCCCATGTCGATGAGGCGGGTGACCGCGGTCGGCGCGTCGTTGGTGTGCAGGGTGGTGAAGACGAGGTGGCCGGTCAGCGAGGCCTGCACCGCGATCTGCGCCGTCTCCTTGTCGCGCGCCTCGCCGACCAGGACGATGTCCGGGTCCTGGCGCAGGATGGCGCGCAGGCAGGCGGCGAAGCTGCGCCCGACCTCCTCGTCGACCGGCACCTGGATCAGGCCCTTGATCTCGTATTCGACCGGATCCTCGGTGGTGATGATCTTCACCTCCTCGGAGTTCACCGCCGACAGCGCGGAGTAGAGCGTGGTGGTCTTGCCCGAGCCGGTCGGGCCGGTGACGATGACGATGCCGTTGGGCCGCTCGATGACCTCGCGGAAGTAGGCCAGCTGGTCGTCGGGGAAGCCGATCTTCTCGAGATCGAGGTTGACCACCAGGCGGTCGAGGATGCGGATCACGACGCTCTCGCCGAACATCGTCGGCAGGGTCGAGACGCGCAGGTCGACCTCGCGGTCGCCGATGCGCACCGGGATCTTGCCGTCCTGCGGCAGGCGGCGCTCGGCGATGTCGAGGTGCGACATGACCTTGATGCGCGCCACCAGCGGGGCGGCCAGCTGCTTGGGCACCGGCAGCATCTCGTAGAGCACGCCGTCGATGCGGTTGCGGACGCGGAAGTTCTCCTCGAACGGCTCGAAGTGGATGTCCGCCGCCTGCGCCTTGACCGCGGTCAGCAGGATGAGGTTGAGCAGGTTCCTGACCGCCGCGCTCTCGGCCTGGGCGCCGACATCGTTGCCCATGGCTTCGAGGTTGGCCAGCGCCCCGGGATCGATGATCTCGGCGCCGCCGTCGCCGCCGATCTGCTCCTGGTCGCGCCCGCCGAGCATCTCGTCGATCATCGCCTGGGCCTCGTTCTTCTTGCCGGTGGCGTAGTACTGCTCGAGCGAGGAGGCGATCGCCTCCTCGGTGGTCAGCTCGGCCTTCACCTGCGACACGCCGAGGGCGAACTTGAGGTCGTCGAGGGCGGCGAGGTTGTCCGGGTCGGCGGTGGCGACGACCAGGGCGTTGTTCTCCATCCGCGTCGGGATGATGCGGTAGCTGTTGGCGTACTCGGTCGGCACCTTGGCGATCAGCGCCGGCGGGATGGTCATGCCCTGGAGGTCGACCTTGCCCATGCCCAGCAGCTGGGCGGCGGCGCCGAGCACGACCGTCTCGACGATGCCGTTGTCGAGGCAGGCCTGGACCAGCTCCTTGCCGCCCTTCTTGTGCTCGCCGTAGATCTTCTGCGCCGTGGGCTTGTCGACCTCCTCCCATTGGTAGAGGAGCTTGAGGAGGGCCTGGGCGTCGACGCTGCCGGACTTGAACATGG
>JAIFKN010000204.1 GCA_020049615.1 bacterium
AGCATCTAGCCGGCCGTCTTGATGAACTCGCGCAGCTTGGGCTCGGGCTGGAAGCCCATGGTCTGGCCGACCGGCTTGCCGTCCTTGAACATGATCATGGTCGGGATGCTCATCACGCCGTACTGCTGGGCGGTCTGCGGATTGTCGTCGACGTTCAGCTTGCCGATCAGCACCGTCGCCTCGAGTTCCTTGGCCAGCTTCTCGATCACCGGGCCGATCATCTTGCAGGGGCCGCACCACGGGGCCCAGAAATCGACCAGCACGGGCTTGGTCGACTTGAGCACGTCGGTGGCGAAGTTGGCGTCGGTGAACTCGTGGGCCATGGCTGACTCCTGGTTGCCGGGACGCTAGGGCCGGACCCTGGCGCCGCAACCGGGCGGGTCAGGCGAGCGAACGCCCGTGCGCGGCCATCGCCGCCGCAGGCAGCACCGCCGCGATGCGCTGCACGCTGCTGCGCAGCACACCGACGCCCTCGGCCTTGGCGCAGCGGCGCAGCCAGCGCGCCAGCGGCGGATTGAAGGCGCGGGCGTGCTTGAGCAGCGAGGCGTGCGGCACCTCCTCGCCGTCGCGGTCGTAGATCCAATGCACTTCGAGGTGCGGGAAGATCTTGCAGGCGAGGTCGGGGCGGCAGAGCTTGCCGGTGCCGGGCCCGTCCATGTCGAGGGTCTGCCGCTCCTTGGTGCCCCACAGGATCAGGGTCGGCACCTCGGTGAGCGCCCCGCGATGGCCGGCCAGGCCGCGGAACCGCGTCAACGCCATCACCCGCTGCACCGCACCCTCGGGCGGCAGGCGGTCGAGGGTGGCCTGGATGCGGTCGGCGAGCCGGCGCTCGTTCCACGCCGCGTAGCCCTGCGGGGTGAGCAGGCCGAGCGGCCCGAGCCAGCGCAGGGCGTTGCGCGAGGCCTCGGCGTGGTCGGTCGAACGGGTGACCAGCGACTTGAACAGCTGGCGGCCGCGCTCGAGGGCGATCTCGGGGCGCCCGCCCTCCTTGCCGCTCTCGGCGATGATCGGTTGCATGATCCGCGACAGCATCGAGGACAGGTCGTCCAGGCAGGTCAGCGGCGACACCAGGATGAGGCCGCGCACGGGCAGCGGACGGCCGGCCTCCAGGCCGCGGCGCAGCAGTTCGATGGCGATGCCGCCGCCGACGCTCAGGCCGACCAGCACCGGCGCCAACCCGGCGTGCTGCGCACGCTCGACCTCCTCGCGCACGCCGGCCACGACCTGGTCCAGGTCGAAGGCGTCGTAGGGATAGGTGACCAGGGTGACGCCGCCGCGGCCGCGGAGCAGCTTCAGCTGGCGAGCGTAGGTCTCCGGCGCATCCGGGACCAGACCCGGCAGGCAGACGAAGTGGAATGGCTTGCCGCCCTGGTGGCGGATGAGGTGCAGATCGGAACGGCGCTGCATGCGGCTGTTGGTTTATGGGTCGACGTGACGCGGGCCCTTACCTCTAACACTCTTAGATGAAGAGTTCGTGAAGCAAGCGGGCGGATGGGCTGCCTGCTGCTCGGGGGCTTCGCCGGCTTCGCCCCCGCGGCCCTGGCGGGCCTGCCCCCACGGCCGCGGCGCGGCTCGTTTCCTGCGGAAACGCGGGCGGATGGGCTGCGCCCATTGTATCCGCCCGGCGCCGCTGGCGGCCGGTTCTCGCCGCTGGCGCGGCGGCGACCAGGGGGCCCTGGACCCCCTACTTGCGGCGGCGGACCATGGCGACGAAGAAGCCTTCGTGGGCCGCTGTCGGCCACAGGCGCAGGCAGGCCTTGGTGAAGTCGCCGTAGGTGGTGCCGCGGAAGGCGGCGATGCCGGGCGCGGCGGCCTCGCCGAAGCGCTTCGACCACGAGGTCAGGTCGACCGGCTCGAGCGGCGCGCGCAGATGCAGCAGGTGCGCGACCACCGCCTCGTTCTCGCGCGGGTCCATCGAGCAGGTGCTGTAGACCAGCGTGCCGCCGGGGGCGAGCAGGCTGGCGGCGCGCTCGACCAGGCTGACCTGGATGCGGGCGCGCGACTCGACGTAGGCCTCGTAATCGATGCCGAGGTGCTCCCAGGTGCGCCGCACCTCGACCCGCACCGTGCCGGTGCCGGTGCACGGCGCGTCGACCAGGATGTGGTCCCAGGTGCGGTCGGCGATCTGCGGCGGCGGCGTGCGCATGTCGCACAGCAGCGGCCGGGCCTTGCTCGCGCCCATCAGCTTCAGGGTGTGGCAGAGGATGCCGTAGCGCCCCGGCGCGCGGTCGCAGGCGGTCAGGCCGGCGCCGCCCTCGCCCAGGCGCATGGCCAGCAGCGCCGCCTTGCCGCCGGGCGCGGCGCAGGCGTCGAGCACCTTGTCGCCTTCGCGCAGCGGCCCGACCAGCGCGGGCAGCTGGCTGGCCAGGCCCTGGCTGTAGAGGCGGCCCTCCTTGTAGGCGACCGACTCCTTCAGCTGCACCTCGCCTTCCTGCGTGGTGGTGAAGGACCAGTCGGACAGCGGGTGCTTGGTGAACGGCACGCCGGCCTCGCGCAGTTCGCGCACCAGGTCGCCGCACTTGCCCTTGAGCGTGTTGGCGCGGAACGAGGGCTGCTTGGCAGTGGCGCAGCCGGCCAGGGCGGCCTCGGCGCGGTCCCCGGCGGCCTCGCGCAGGGCGGCGACGAAGGCGGGGGGGAGGATGTCGGCCGGAAGCTCGCTCATGTGGGGGACAGTAGGGGCCGGCTCGGCGGTTGAATCTCGGCCACCGTGGTGATTATGATGGCCGGATAAACCGGGAGGCTTCCATGGAATGGCTCACCGAACACGGCGGCAGCATCCTCCTCCTGGTGGGGGCCTTCGTCACCCTGCTCCTGCTGGTCGGCGTCGGCGTGCTGGCGGCGATCTGGATCGGCCGCGGTCTGCGTCGCGTCGCCGAGATCCAGCTGTCGATCGACAAGGTCAAGCAGGAGCAGTCGGCGGTCCGCGCCGCCACCCGTGGCGACCAGACCGGCCCGTTGCGCGCCGAGGTCAAGGAGCTGGAGGCCAAGCTGCGCGAGTCGACCGCCCTGGCCAAGGCGCGCGAGAAGCTGCTGGCGGCCGAGGACGAGAACCTGAGCGCGCGGGCCAAGGCCCTGGCGGCGATGGACAAGGAACTGGCCGTAGCCAAGCGCCACGCCAGCGAGTCGGAGCAGCGCGCCCGCCTCGCCGAGCAGGCGGCGCAGCAGGCCCAGGCCGAACTCGAGCAGGTGCGCGCCGCGCACGCCCAGCTCGAACAGGCCGCCAGCATGATGCAGCGCCAGCTGGACGGCCAGCAGCAGAACGCCGCCATGCTGCAGAGCACGGTCGCCGACCTCAACGCCAAGCGCGACCTGCTCACCGCCGAGGTGCGGCATCTGCAGGAGCGTCTCGCCGTCAGGCCGTGAAGAGGATGCGCTGCTGCTCCTGGCACGGGGCGGGCAGCGCGGCGAGCAGGTCACCGATCTCGCGCAGTTCGTGGCGGCGCTCCTCGCGGCTGCCGATGTAGGCCAGGGTGCTGAAGATCGAGCTGTGGCCGAGCAGGCGCTGCAGCTCCACCACGCCGACGCCGCGCTCGTGCAGATGGGTGGCGAAGCAGTGGCGCAGGCGGTGGGCGGTGACGTGGCAGGCCAGTCCGCAGCGCCGGCGGGCGTCGGCCAGCGCCTCGTTCACCCGGTCCTCGGGCAGCTGCCGGTCCGGAGCGGAGGGCTCGGCGGGAAACAGCAGCGAGGTCGGCCGCCACGCCGCCCGATAGGCCCGCAGGACGGCGATGAGCCCCAGCGGCAGGAGCGTCCGACGCGCCCGCATGCCCTTGCCCAGGCGCACCGCCACGCTGCCGTCCACCTCGTCGAGGTCGCCGACCCGCACCGCCTGCGCTTCGCCGATGCGCAGGCCGGTGGCGTAGAGGAACTGGCAGAAGACGCGGGTGCGCGGGTTGGTGATCGCGGCGAGGAGGTTGGCGATCTGCCACGGATCGGCGACCGGCCGCCGTTCCGGACGGCACGGACGGATCGCTGGCAGCAGACGCTGGTCGACAGACTCGTTGCGCATGCGCTTGAACAGGAAGACCAGTCCGACCCGGTAGTGGTAGCGCGAATTGCGGCTGCATTCCAGCGAAGCCAGCCAGGCCGAGGCCTGCTCCTGGTCGGCATGCATGGCATCGCTGCCGCACCAGTCCTCGAATGCGGCGAGGCTGTGGGCGTAGCTGTCGCAGGTCCGCTTGGAGTAGCCGAGCATGCGACAGCGCGCGGCGACCAGGGCGGTGATGGGGCGGTTCTTGAGATGGTGTGGCATGGGCTCTTGTCGCCCCACGCCGCTACGCCGCCAGCGACTGCCCCTCGACCAGCTCGCGGAACAGGCCGGGCCGCGCCGCCAGCTCGGCGTAGGAGCCGTCCTGCGCCAGGCGTCCGTCGCGCAGGACGAGGATGCGGTCGCAGTGCCGCACGGTGGCCAGGCGGTGGGCGATGAAGATGCCGGTGCGGCCGCCCAGGCTGCGCTCGATCGCCTGCTGGATCAGCCGCTCGCTCAGCGTGTCGAGGGCGCTGGTCGCCTCGTCGAAGATGAGGAAGGCCGGATCGGCGAGCAGCACGCGGGCGATGGCCAGGCGCTGGCGCTGGCCGCCGGACAGCGTGGTGCCGCCCTCGCCGACCGCGGTCGAGAGGCCGCCGGGCAGGCGCGCAATGAACTCCCAGGCGTTGGCCTGCTCGCAGGCGCGCTGCAGCTCGGCGTCGCTGGCCTCGGGCCGGGCGACGCGCAGGTTGTCGCGCAGGGTGGTGCGGAAGAGGAACGGATCCTGCGGCACCACGCCGAAGCGGCGGCGCAACTCGCGGCCGGGCAGGCGGCGCAGATCGACGCCATCGATCGCCACCATCCCCTCCTGCGGGTCGTAGAGGCGCAGCAGCAGCTGCACCAGGGTGCTCTTGCCGGCGCCCGACGGGCCGACCACCGCGACCTTCTGGCCGTAGGGGATGCGCAGGTCGAAACCATGCAGGACGCGCTCGTGCTGGTAGGCGAAGGACACGCCGGACAGCGACAGCTCGCCGCGCGCCGGCACCGGCAGGGCCTCGCCGACCGGGTCGGGCGTCGAACTGACAGCGCGGAAGACCAGGTCGATACGACGGGCCGAGGCGCTGGCGGCGCCGAGCTGGTTCATCGTCTGGAACAGGACCTGGAGCGGCCACTGCAGCGAGGCGTAGCTGGTCAGGCAGGCGGCGACGGTCCCGAGATCGATGTGCCCGCCGAGGAAGCGCCACGAGCACACCCCGACGAGCAGGGCGAAGGCGACGTAGCCCATGCCCTCCTGCTTCATCCACTCGACATGCGAGCGGATGTCGCGATGCACCGTCTTGTCGCCGATCAGGCGCGCGCCGGCGTCGAATTCGCCGGCGATCGCCGGCTCCATGGCGTAGAGCTTCACCGCCCGGGTGCCGCGCAGGAGGTCGGCGACCTGGCCGCTGACCTTGCCCTCGGCGCGCTGGAAGTCGCGCCACAGGTCGCGCTGGCGCCGTCGCGACAGCTCCATCATCGCGACGCTCGCCAGGGTCGTCACCATCAGCGTCGAGGCGACCACCCAGTCCCAGCTCCAGAACAGGGCCAGGGTCGCGACCATGGCGATGGCGGTGTGCGGCAGCATCATCGTGCACTGCTGGATGAAGCCGACGATGTTGCCGAGCGGCGAGCCGAACAGGTAGCTGTACAGCTCGCCCGAGGGGTGGCGGCCGTGGAAGCGCAGGCACAGGTCGTTGATGTGGCGGAAGAACTGGGCGCGGACATGGAAGACCAGTTGCTCGCGGGCGCGGGTGAAGAGGCGGTAGCCGAGGTGCCAGCAGGCCATGCGCACGATGAACGACACCACCAGGAAGAAGGCGAGCAGCAGCAGCAGGCGGCGCCAGCGCTCGGCGGCCTCCAGCCCGGTGGGCTCCAGCACGTCGTTGAACAGCCATTTGGGGAAGACGTTCTGCAGCGAGATCGCCGCCCCGCTGACGCCGGTGAGGACGATGGCGGCGAGGATCGGCCATTTCTTCGCCAGCAGCGGCGGGCGCAGCACAGCGGCGAAGGTGGTGCGGGCGGTCACGGGGCGCCCCGGCGCAGCACCAGCACCGACACCGAGCGCTCCGGCACCTCGACGACCAGCCGCGGTCCGCCGATCCGCAGCGCGACCTCGCGCACGCGGGCGCAGGACGGGTCGCCGGGCGCGATCGGGCTGTTGTCGAGCGTGCCCTCGAGGACGTGGTGCTGCGCCTCCGGCTGCAGGGCGCCGAGCGTCGCCAGGTCGAGTTCGAGGCGCTCGGGGGCGGCGAAGCGGCGGTTGATCAGGTGCAGGTACCACGCCTGGTCGTCGGCGGTGCACACCGCATCGAGCCACGCGACCTTGGCCGCCGGGTGGATGCCGTTCAGGCGCAGCGGCTGGGCGTAGCCGTCCGGCTCCGGGCGCTCGAGGGCGACGACGCGGTCGCCGTGGTGCGCGGCGTACAACCCGACCGCCATGCCGGTCGGCAGGGTGCGCGGCGGCGCCTGGCCCGATGGATCGACGCGGATGCCGGTGATGCCCCAGCTCGAGCCGACCAGCATCGACTGGCAGGCCAGGCCGATGTCGGGCCGGCGCATGAAGGCGTGCAGGTAGGACGCCGCGCCGACGCCCTTGGCCAGGTCGCTGTCGAGCGCCGGCCGCAGGCCCTTCCACCAGCCGTTCCAGTTCCACTCGGTGATCGCCACCCGCCAGCCCAGCGCGCCGGCCGCCGCGCCCTGGCGCGTGACCGACTGCCCGTGGGCGTCGAAGCCGGGACCGCCGGCGACCCAGGCGCGCCAGATGTCCTCGGCGGACAGGGCTGCGGCATCGAGCGTGGCGCCGTCGCGCTGCACCTCGGCGATGGCCCAGGGCCGGTAGTCGTGATAGACGCACCACGGCACGCGGGCTCGCAGCTGGGCGTCGGCGAGCAGGCGCTCCTCGAACCCCGGCCACTTCCAGGCCGGATTCCCCTCCATGATCAGCTCGATCGACGGATCCACCGCGCGCATCGCCTCGACGCAGGCATCGAGCGTCCGCCGGTACCAGGCGTAACGCTCGTCGAGCCCGGCCGCGCCCTTGCCGGCGCGCTCCAGCGCCCGGTCGAAATACATCCACACCTCGTTGCCGAGCTGGAAGCGCTTGACGTTGTGCGGCGCGGGATGGCCGTTGGCGGCGCGCACCGCCGGCCAGTCGGGCATGCCGGCCGGCAGCCGGGCGCCGAGCGGCGCGTTGCAGTAGGCGACCAGGCCGGCGTGACGCAGGGCCAGCTCGGCGACCGGCACCTCGCCGGCCAGGGCCGGTTCCAGCGGCACCGGCAGCAGCGGCTCGGCACCGAGGTGGCGGCACAGGGCGAAGAACTCCTCCAGCCCGAACTCGTTGGACAGCGGCGCGCGTCCGGCGTGGCGCGACTGGAACATCGGCCGGCCATCCGCCCGGCCTGGCACATTGTCGATCATGTCACGCCAGTCGATGTCGGTGAGGTCGGTGCCGCCCGGCCAGCGGATCACCGGGATGCGCCACGACTCCAGGATCGACACCACCCGCGGGTCGAGCCGCCGGGTGCCGGGCAGGCGGGCGGACTCGTAGCCGGGCTCGCCCCAGCTGGCACGTTCCATGAAGTGGCCGAAGACGCGTGGATCGAGGCGGTGGAGGACGGTGTCGGTGAGGCGCATGGTGGTGGGTTCGCTGGCGGCGAGCAGGGGTACGAGGAGGAGGGCGAAGACGGCGGCGCGCATGATGGATGATCCTGGTCATATGCATCCGGTTGATCCGCTGCAACACGCACGATGCTGGCAGCACATGGACATTCCTGGCGGCATGGTCGTGCATCAGGTCGGTCTCGCCTGGCGCAACGCCGCCGGCCAGGTCACCGACCGGCCGCGCGGCTCCGGCTCCTGGCAGTTCAACCTCTTCCACCGTCCGGTGCGGCTGCGGCTGCCTGGCGGCGAACGCCGCCTCGACGCCCCGGCGGGGATCTGGTTCGCCCCCGGCCAGCCGCAGTGGTACTGCGCCGCCGGCGCCGGCTTCACCGACGACTGGCTGACCTGCAGCGGGCCGCTGCAACGGCTGCTGATCCGCCATGGCGTGCCGGCCGGCACCCCCTTCGGCGTCGGCAACGCCGCCGGGGTCGAGGCCTGCCTGCGCGCGATACGGGACGAGCTGGACGAACGCCAGCCCTTCGCCGACGAGGCGGTGGCCGATCTGCTGCGCACGCTCGTGCGGCTGCTCGGGCGCGGCCTGCTGCGCGAGGCCGGGCGGGACCCACGGCAGCAGGCGGTGCTGCGCCTGCGCGCCGCCCTGCGCGAGCGCTGCGCCGAACCGTGGACGGTCGCGCGCATGGCGGCCGAGACCGGCCTGGGCCAGCACCGCTTCGCCGTGCTCTACCGCCGCTGGTCGGGCAGCACGCCGCTGCACGACCTGACCTGGGCGCGCGTGCGCCGGGCGCAGGAGCTGCTCGAATCCGGCGAGCCGGTGGCCGCCACGGCGCGCGCCTGCGGCTATGCCGATCCGCTGTACTTCAGCCGCGTGTTCCGCCGCTGGACCGGCCGGCCGCCCAGCTCCGTCCCCCGCCGGAGCGCCCGCTGATCGGCCGGTTGCGGGTCGCCGCGGTGGCGCACCATCGCGCCCGTGGACCCCGCCAGCCTGCTCAGCGCCGCGCTCATCGGCATCGTCGAGGGGCTGACCGAGTTCCTGCCCATCTCCTCGACCGCGCACATCCGCCTGGCCCAGCTGGCGACCGGCTTCCAGGATCGCGGCGAGACCTTCGCCGTGGTCATCCAGCTCGGCGCCATCCTCGCCGTCGTCGCCTACTTCTGGCGTCGGCTCGCCGCGCTGACCGTCGGCGTGCTGCGCCGCGAGCCGGCCAGCCTGCGCTTCGCCGGGGGGCTGTGCCTGGCCATGCTGCCGCCCGGCCTCGCCGGATATGCGCTCAACGGCTGGCTGGAGGAGCACGTCTTCGGCAGCCACGAGCTGGCGATCATCGCCGCGACCATGGCCCTCGGCGGCCTCGCCATCCTGGCCATCGAGCGCTGGCGTCCGCAGCCGCGCCATGCCGACTGCGCCACCCTGCCGCCGCTGACCTGCCTGTGGATCGGCGTCCTGCAGGTGCTGGCCATGATCCCGGGCGTCTCCCGCAGCGGCGCCTCGATCATGGGCGCGATGTGCCTGGGGGTCGAGCGCAAGGCGGCGACCGAGTTCTCCTTCTTCCTCGCCATCCCGCTGAGCACCAGGGCGAGATCGACGGGGCCTTCGCCGGCGCCATCGCCGTCGGCTTCATCGTCTCCTTCATCGTCGCCCTCGGCGTCGTGCACTGGCTGCTGAAGTACGTCGCCAGCAACACCTTCCGGCCCTTCGCCTGGTACCGCCTCGCCGCCGGCGTGGTCATCGCGCTGCTCCTGGCGCTGGCCGTCATCCCCATGCGGGTGGACTGAGCCATGCCCCTGATCGTCCTCGAAGGTCCCGACGGCTGCGGCAAGAGCACCCAGGCCGGGCTGCTGTGCGAGCGCCTGCAGGCCGCCGGCCGCACCGTGCTGCGCCTGCGCGAGCCGGGCGGCACGCGCCTGGGCGAGGCGGTGCGCGCCATCCTGCTCGACAAGACCACCGTCGCCTGCGCCGAGGCCGAGCTGTTCGGCTACCAGATGGCCCGCGCGCAGCTCTGCCGTGACGTCATCGCCCCGGCGCTGGCGCGCGGCGACTGGGTGGTGCTCGACCGCTTCTGGCATTCGACCATCGCCTACCAGGCCTTCGGCCTCGGCCTCGACGCGCAGCGCGTGCGCGCGGTGATCGACCTGGCGGTCGGCGCGGTGCGTCCCGACGCCGCCTTCCTGCTGCGCCTGCCGGCGGCCGAGGCCCACGCCCGCCGCGCCGCCCGCGCCACCGCCGACCGCATCGAGAGCCGCGGCGACGACTACCGCGAGCGCGTCTGCGCCGGCTACGAGGCGCTGGCCGCGTCCGGCGATCTGGCGCCGCTCGACGCGTCCGGCAGCACCGCCGAGGTCGCGGAACGCGTGTGGATCGCGATCAGGATCGCGGGCTTCAGCCCGCGTTCGAACGCGGGCTGAAGCCCGCGGTCCTTCGACTCAGCCCCAGACTTCAACGGCGGGGGCCGACATGCCCGGCAGCCAGACGATGCGCTCGGGCAGGATCGGCTTGCCCAGGGCGAAGGCGACGGCGTTCTCGGCCGACTGCATCTCCATGGCGTAGCGCCCCTCGAAGCTGCACGAACCCTGGTGGCAGCAGAGGAAGACGTTGGGCAGCGCTGCCAGCGGGCCGCGGTAGGGCTCGTGGTGGTAGACGTCGAGGGCGGCCCCTGCCAGGCGCTTCGTCGTCAGCATCTCGACCAGGGCCGCCTCATCGAGCACCTCGCCGCGGCAGGTGTTGAGCAGATAGGCCGTCGGCCGGAGCAGCGCGTTCTCGGTGCGCTTGGTGTAGGCGAGGTGCACGGTCACCGCGTCGCTAGCGCACAGCAGCTCGTCGAGGCCGACGTAGCCCACGCCGTTGGCCGCCGCCCAGGCGTGGTCCTCGACGATGTCGTGGGCGAGGACGCGCATGCCGATGGCGCGCGCGATCACCGCCACCTGCTTGCCGATCCGTCCGCAGCCGAGCACGCCCAGCGTCCGTCCCGTCCACAGCGGCCCGACATGCCGCGCCCAGGTGCCCAGACGCAGCCCTTCGTGCGCCTCGACCAGGCGTCGTGACAGCGCGAAGAGCAGGCCGAAGGTCTGCTCGACCACGCTGCGCGCAGGCGCCTCGGGCGTGTAGGTGACGGCGATGCCGCGCTTGATGCACGCCGTCACATCCAGCCCGTCGAGCCCCACGCCGACGCGGGCGATGTGCTTGAGGCGCGGCCCGGCCTGCTCGATCACATAGGCCGGGATGGGCTCGGTGCCGGCGAGCAGCACGTCGACATCCTGGATCAGCGCCAGCGTCTCGTCCGGCGTGTGCTTGCGCTTGTGCGGCGAGAGCCGGAACACGATTCCGGCGGATTCCAGCAGCTTGAGCGGATCCTGGCTGCTGATGCCATAGGGGTACGAGGACATCTGCGCGACGAGGGCCATCGGCGCGCGTTGTGGGGATTCCTCGACCCAGGCAACCCTCATTGCCCCTACGGGTTGCTACTACGGGATGTGCGCCGTTGGCAGCGCAGGCGCAGGCTTGGCCGTCGCCGAGCAGCCTCCACTGACGCCGTGGTCCCGATCGGCGAACGTCAGTGAGCCGTGCTTGCGGGTCCAGGGCAGAGCCCGGTCGGGGAGGTGCGGAGGGGTCGAGACCCCTCCGCGAGCGCGTCAGCGCGGAGCAAAAAGCGGAAGGACGTACTTGAGCAGCTGGTCCTCTTTCATCCCCAGGATCTGGTACTCGCGGGCCGAGGCCTGCTCGCGCTCGGAGCGTCCGCCGGCGACCAGGAAGTCGACGCCAGGGCCGAGCTTCTGCTGCACGATGCCGCCGCTGCGCTTGATGAACGCCTCGAGGTCATCCTTGTTGTAGCGCTCGAACTCGCCGGCGACGACGAAGGTCTTGGGCCGGCGCGGATTGAAGGTCGGATTGCCGATGCGATCGTCCTTGGCCAGCGGATGCATGCGGCGATTCTTCTGCGACAGGATGCGGCAGACCGAGATGCCGGCCTTGGCCTCGATGACCTCGATCATGCCCTTTTCGACGTAGGTGCCCTTGTCGTAGGTGAAGACCTCGAAGAGCAGGCCGGGGAAGGCGCGCTCGCTCTGGCCGAGGTCGATGATCGCCCGGCTGGTGCGGTCCTCGACCGAGAGGACGCTGCCGACCGTCTCGATCTCGGTCAGCCACTTGAGGTCGAGCTCGAGCAGCTGGCGGATGCGGTCCTCGAGCTGGGTGATGCGGGTCAGGCGGCGGCTGCGCTCGGTCGCCTGCTCCTTGCCGAACTTGTCGCTCTCGGCCTTCAGCGCATCGAGCTTCTCGGCGAGGGCGGCGCGATCCTTCTGGAACAGGGCGTCCTGTTCGGAGATCTTCTGGTTGACCGCCTGCAATTCGGTGTTGCGGCTGGCAATGGCCTTGTCCAGGGCGGGGAAGCTCTGGCGATCCGGGCTCTGGTATTCGGCCTTCAGCGCCTCCAGGCGGCGGCCGCTCTCCTCGAGGGCGAAGCGCGCCATGGCCAGGCGGTGCTCCTTCAGCTTCTTCTGCTCGCCCAGGATGGTCGCCGTATCATTGCCCGGAGTGGCGATACCGCCCAGCAATTCGGTGTGCTTCCAGTAGACGAGGTGCCGCCCGAGATCCACATCGGCGCGCTCGAGCTCCTTCTGGCGCACCAGCACATCGCGCTCGAGGCCCTCGATCTCGCGCCGCATCGCGGTGCGGGTGTCGAGCAGCTTCGGCACGGTGTCGGCGGTGGGACGCTCGGGGTCGCCTTCGCGCAGCCGCCGCAGGTCGCTGCTCTTCGAGAACACGCCGGCTGCGAAGGCGACCGTCAGGGCGAAGCAGAGGATGGCGCTGCCGAGCAGGCCTGGATTCAAGCGCTGGGCCATGGGGTCACTCCTGCGGACGGATGTAGTCGAGGAGCTGATCCTCGGAGAGGATGGAGACGCCGAGCTTCACCGCGGCCTCGGTCCAGGTCTCGGCGGCGGCGCCGGCGACCAGGAAGTCGGTGCCGACCTTGGGCTCGGTATCGATGCGTCCGCCGGCCTCCTCGATGAAGCGCGCCAGTTCGCCGCGGCTGAAGCGGCGGAAGTCGCCGCGGATGGCGAAGGTGCGCACGCGGTCGGAGTCCCACACCGGGTTGTGGATCAGGTCGCCGTCGATGAGCGGGTCGTTGCGATCCTTCTCGTCGAGGACGCGGCAGGTGGCGAGGCGTTCGTCCATGCGCACCACCTCGACCATGCCCTTGACCACGTTCTTGCCGGCGCGCTGGGTGAAGACGGTGAAGCGCGTGCCGCGACGCAGGCTGTGCTTGGTGCCACGATCGATGACGACGAAGCCGGCGCTGGCGCTGTCGGCGGCCACCAGCTTGCCGTCGGGCCGCATCTCGCGGCTCTCGGAATCGAGCTGGTTGGTGAGGAACTTGACCCGGTTCTCCAGTTCGGCGACGCGGGCGTCGAGGCGCACGATCTCCGAGCGGCCCTTCTTCTTGTCGGCCTCGAGCTGGCGGGCGACCTCGGAGACCTCGTCCCGCAGCTTGCGCCGGTTCTCATCGAAGTCGTGGTCCTGGTCGTAGGCGCGCTTCTCCTCGCGACCGACCTCGGCGCGGCGCTCGGGCGCCTCGCGCATCAGGTCGGCGTAGGTCTTGACCTCCTTGCGGTTGGCGTCGCCGAGCTCGCCCAGGCGGCCCTTGTTGTCCTGCACCAGGCGCTCGAGGTCGGCGACCCAGGTCTTCTCGTTCTCCTCCAGCGCCAGGGCCTGCTCGCGGCGGGTGCGGATGCCCTCATCGAGCACCGGCACCATGCCCTTGAGCGCGGCATGACGGATGCGCATCTGCTCGAGTTCGATCTTCAGGGCGCCGAACTCGGTCTGATAGGCGGCGGCCTGGGCGTGCCGGTCGAGGAACAGGCCGAAGGTGGCGGCGACCGCGATGGCCAGGACGATCATCAGTGCGACAAGCCATGTCGGAGAGCCGGAACTGCTCATGGAGGACCTTGGGCGGGGGTTGGACCTCTCACGCTAGGCCGTTGCCGGTACCCGCCAACCCGGCCCGGATGGGGGGGTGGGGGCGTGTATCATTGCCTCAACTCATTGCCCCAGGGGTTAGGGGTTAGGGGTTAGGGTCGCCAGATCCGTAGATTCCGTGTGGATGTGGTCACCACCCAGCACCCAGCAAAGACGGTCCCGCACCACGACCCTAACCCCTGACCCCTAACCCCTGGGGCAATGATCAATCCATCCTGATCGACGACCCCACCATCCGGAACAGGGGATACAGCAGGAGGATCAGCATCGCCCCCAGGGGGTGGGCCGCGCCAGCGACGATGACGTCGAGCAGGATGAAGCCGCCGAGGCCGGCAACCAGGGTGCGGCTGGCCTGGGCGCGGCTGGCCTGGGTCATGGTCGCGATCAGCGGGCGGCCGAGATTCCACAGCAGCAGACCCGCAGCGCCGAGCACCACCAGCAGCGCGCCGGCCAGGGCCAGCGGCCAGGGCCCGCCTGCCACCAGCCAGGCCCCCTGCCACGGCGCGCCGGCGAACTGGGCCAGCGCCAGGACGATGCCGGCGAGCAGCAGCGCGGCGCCGACCAGGACCTCCCAGCGCCGCCCGGGGCGGTGCTCGAGTTCGCTGATCACCGTCAACCCGAAGGTGTAGAGCAGGAGGATCAGTGGATAGATCAGCAGACTGCGCGCCCCGGGCGGCGGCGACGCGACCAGGGCGGCACGCAAGGCGTCAGGTCCGATGATCAGCAGGGCGAAGCAGGCGTGGCTGGCGCGCACCAGGGCCATGGTCAGCGCCCCCAGCCACGGCACATGCTTGGCCTCGAAATCGTAGAGCAGCGCGAGGATCAGCACGGTCAGGGCGGCGAGCGCGCCGAGCGGGCCTTCGGCCAGCAGCGCCGCGACCACCGCGCCGACGCCCATCAGCGCCGCCGCCACCAGGGCGGTGGGCAGGTGCAGCCGCTGAGACGGCAGCGGCCGCTTGGGATGGATGATGCGGTCGCGTTCGACGTCGGCGAGATCGTTCCACGCCATGCCGGCGGCGTAGAGCAGGGCCGAGGCGAGCAGCAGCCAGAGGATGCGCGCCGGATCCGCGGTCAGCAGCCGGCCGATCCAGCGCGCATCGAGGCTCTCGCCGGTGTAGAAGGCGAACAGCACCATCGCCGCGCTGTTGCTGGCGATCGTCGCCAGGCCGGAGACACGGATGAGCCTGAGCCAGTCGAGCACGGTTGGCGCAGCAGACAGGGGAAGATGGGGAAGGGAAGTGGGCACAGGACCGCGGGCTTCA
Organism: bacterium; assembly: GCA_020049615.1. The sequence continues at coordinate 14,855 of JAIFKN010000204.1, forward strand.
GCCCGCGCTCGACGCGGGCTGAAGCCCGCGGTCCGCAAGCCGCGCCCAGCGCATGACGCGGGTGGCCCCGGCCAGCGTCGGGGAGCCCTCCGCAACCCACTCCGGTCCGGGCATGGCCGGCGCCGGCACCCCGCCTCCGAGGGCTGCGCGCCCGAGGTACACTTCGAGCCGGTCGTAGAACGGCAGCCAGGCGGCATGCACCCGCGCCCCGCCCTCGATGACCACGTCGTTGAGGCCCAGGCGGCCCAGCGCGGCCGCGACCTGCACCGGGTCGTGCGGGTCGCCGACCGGGAGACCGACAATGCCGGACGGCGGCACCGCGCCGGGCGCGTGCACCACCAGGGTCGGGGCCGAGCCGTCGCGCAGGCGGGCCCCCGGCACGCGGGCATCGCGCGCAACCACGATGCGCAGCGGGCCGGGTTCGTCGCCATGCGCGCGCGGCCGGGGCGCGGTCAGCGCCGGATCGTCGGCCATGGCGGTGTCGGCACCGACCAGCACGGCGTCGAAGGCGCGCCGGCGGCGGCGCATCAGGGTGTAGGCGATCGGGCAGCTGATCGCCGTGCGGGTGAGCGGCGCCGCGGCGATGTAGCCGTCTGCCGACTGCGCCCATTTCCCGGTCAGCCGCGGCCGGCCGCACGCGACCCGGGACAGGAAGCCGCCGTGCACATGGCGCGCAAGATGGCCGAGGCAGCCGGTCGCATAGGCGATGCCGGCGGCGGCGAACACGCCCGCAGCGTCGTCCTGGTGCGGATCCGGGACCGCCGCGACGACCCGCGCCACGCCGGCGCGGATCAGCGCCTCGGCGCAGGGTGGCTGGCGGCCATGGCGGGTGCACGGAGCGAGGGTGACGTAGGCGGTGGCGTCACGCGCATCAGGGCAGCGCGACAGGGCATCGGTCTCGGCGTGGAGTCCGCCGCAGCGGCGGTGCCGGCCATCGGCCAACCAGCGGCCATCGCGCACCAGGACGCAGCCGACGCCGGGATTGGGCCAGGTCTGGCCGAGCGACAGGGATGCCAGGCGCAGGGCGCGGGCCATCCAGGAGAGGTCGGCTTCGGGCTTCGGGCTTCGGGCTTCGGGCCGATTCTCGTACACGCGGCGTCCTTCCTGAAGCTTGAAGTCCGAACCCTGAAGCCTGGCGTCAGGCCGTCGGCTCCGCCGGCTTGGCCTTGCGCACCTCACCCGGCCGGTGGTCGCGCGCCAGGCGGTCGAGGACGCCGTTGATCAGCCGCGCGGTCTTGCCGTCGCTGCCGTACTGCTTGGCCAGCTCGACCGCTTCGTTGATGGCCACCCGCGGCGGGGTCTCGGCGCGGTAGAGGATCTCGTAGGCGCCCAGGCGCAGGATGGCGCGGTCGGTGGCGGCGAGGCGGCCGACCGTCCAGTTCTCGAGCCGCTGGTCGATCGCGGCGTCGAGGGCGACGCGCTGGGCGCGCACGCCGGCGACCAGTTCTCCGCTCAGTTCGGCCGAACCGGCGGGCAGGCCTTCGGCGTGGTCGTCGGGCAGGGGCAGCTCGCCCTCGGCGTGGCGCCAGAGGTCCCAGCAGAACAGGGCCTGCACAGCGAGTTCACGTGCGGCGCGGCGGGGGTCGGGCTGGGTTTCAGGCATCGGTGGTCCGGGAAAAGAGCGATGGGGCGGCAGGCTTACAACTGCTCGAGCAATCCCACCATCTCCAGCGCCGCCATCGCCGCGTCGGCACCCTTGTTGCCGGCCTTCAGCCCGGCGCGGGCCAGGGCCTGGTCGGTGGTGTCGCAGGTGAGGACGCCGTTGAGCACCGGCACCCCGGTCTCCATCATCACCATGGCGATGCCCTTGGCGTTCTCGCCGGCGACGTAGTCGAAGTGCGGAGTCTCGCCGCGGATGACGCAGCCGAGCGCGATCACCGCGTCGAACTTCTTCGACTTGGCCAGGCGCTGCACCACCAGCGGCAGCTCCCAGGCGCCGGGCGCGCGCGCCACGGTGATGGCGTCGGCGGCGACCCCGTGGCGGGTGAGGACGTCGAGGGCGCCGGCGACCAGGCTCTCGACGATATGGCCGTTGAAGCGGGCTGCGGCGATGGCGATCGTGACGCCGTCGCCGGCGACCTGGCCTTCGATGATGCGTGGCATGGCGGGAGGCTACTCCGGGTCGGGGCCGGCGCCAGCAGGTCGGGAGCCCCCCGGTGGCGGGGTGCGGGGCCTGGCCCCGCGTCAAACCGGAGCGCGCCAGCGCGACCGGGCGCCGAGGGCTGGTGGGCGGATACAATGGCCGCAGGCCATCCGCCCACGGTTTCGGAGCGTAGCGACGAAACTGAAGCCCGACAAAGCCCGCAGGCGGACGCTAGTCCGCGCCGACGCTTGCGGAGGCAGCGAAGAGCTTCTCGACGTCGCCGGCCTCCAGGGCGCGGGCCAGGCCTTCCAGGGCGAGGTCGCCGATCAGGCGGCGCTTCTCGGCCTGCAGGCGCAGTACGCGGGCCTCGATCGATTCGACCGTGACGATGCGGTAGACCATCACCGGCTTGTCCTGGCCGATGCGGTAGGCGCGGTCGGCGGCCTGCTCTTCCGCGGCGGGGTTCCACCACGGGTCGAGGATGATGACGTAGTCGGCGGCGGTCAGGTTGAGACCGACGCCACCGGCCTTCAGCGAGATGAGGAACAGCGGGTCGTCGCCGTTCTGGAACGCCTTGACCTTGGCCGAGCGGTCGCGCGTGCGGCCATCGAGGTACTGGTAGGTGTACTTGCGCTCCTGCAGGCGCTGCTCGATGAGGCCGAGGAACTTGGTGAACGAGCTGAACACCAGGGCGCGGTGGCCCTCGGAGACCAGCTCCTCGACCAGGTCCATGAACAGGTCGATCTTGCACGAGGCGACGTTCTCGCCGCCGACCAGCGCGGGCGCGCAGGCGGCCTGGCGCAGGCGGGTGATCGCGGCCAGGATCGAGACGCGCGAACGCTCGAGGCCCTTCGACCCGAGCAGGTCCATGACCCCGACGCGCTCCTTCTCGAGCAGCTCGTTGTAGAAGAGGCGCTGGCCCTCATCCATCTCGGCGTGCAGCAGGATCTCGGTCTTGGGCGGCAGCTCGGTGGCGACCTCCTTCTTGATCCGGCGCAGCACGAACGGCGCGACGCGGTCGCGCAGGCGGCCGATGGCCTCGGGATCGTCCTGCAGCGTCTCCTTGAGCGTCTTGCGGCGCCCGAGGAATCCCGGCATGAGGAAGTGGAAGATCGGCCACAGGTCCTCGGCGCAGTTCTGCACCGGGGTGCCCGACAGGCACATGCGCCGCTTCGACACCAGCTTCAGCGCGGCGCGCGTGGTCTTGGCCTCGGGGTTCCTGATGACGTGCGCCTCGTCGAGGATCACCGACGAGTACTCGATCCCGCCCAGCAGCTTGATGTCGCGCTGCAGGATGTTGTAGCTGGTCAGCAGGATGCCGGTCTTGGGCAGGCGGCGCTCGTCGCGCGCGCGGTCGAGGCCGAGATGGATGTGCACCGGCAGGTCGGGGGTGAACTTCTTGGTCTCGTCGAACCAGTTGTCGACCACCGAACGCGGCGCGACGACCAGGTGCAGACCTTTTTCCTCGTCGTGGCGGTGCTTGATGAATGCCAGCGACTGCAGCGTCTTGCCCAGGCCCATGTCGTCGGCGAGCACGCCGCCGAGGCCGCGGCTGGCGAGGAACACCATCCAGTTGAAGCCGGCGTGCTGGTACTCGCGCAGGGTCGCGTTGATGCCGGCGGGCAGCGGGATGACCGGGATCTCGGCCCCGCCCTTGGCCAGCTGGGCCAGGTCCTGGGTCGCGGCGTCGAGCTGGGCGCCGCTGCCGCTTTCGGCGAGCGCGACCGCCATGGCGGCGGCGTGGCGCGGCACGCGCACCTTGCCGCCGGCGTCCTTCAGCCCGCCGAATTCGGCCAGGGTGCGGTAGCGCTGCAGCCACTCGTCGTTGATGCGCGCGCGCAGGCCGTCCTTGAACACCATGACGTTCTGGCCGCGGGCCGCGTTCTTGAGCAGCTCCTTGATCGGCACGGCGCGACCGGCGACGTTGGCGACGATGTCGAGTTCGAGGAACTCGTCGTGCGCCGTCACCTTGGTGCTGGTCTGGATGTCGTCGGGGGCCTTGCCGCGGTGCAGCTTCTCGCGCCCGCGGATCTCCCAGCCCTGGAGATTCGGGATGACCTGGGCGAGGAAGCGGTCGGCCGCATCGCCATCAGCCACGAAGCCGAAGGCACCGCGCCGCTGCACCAGGGCGCCGCGCTTGATGAACTCGTTGCAGCGCGTCAGTTCGAGGTCGCGGTCGCGCTCGCACTTGACGACGTTGCCGTCCTTGTCCTGGGCGACGATCAGGCCGATGCGCTCCAGCGGATCGATCTCGGGCAGGTCGTCGTGGTACTTGAAGCGGACGTTGCCGCACAGCCGGGAATCGACCTCGTACATCTCGAGGATCGGCTGCGGGCGGCCACGCACCGGCCGGGCCTTCTCGTGCTGCGGCGGCAACTGGCCGGCATGGGCCAGCACCGCGCGCCACGGCTCCTGCACCAGCAGCGCCTTGTCGAGCAGGATCGGACCCTGCATCAGCGGGTCGAGGTGCTCGGCCGGGCCGGTCCATTCCAGCGGGATGACGCGGCCGCGGAAGACCAGGTGCGGGCCTGGGATCGACCACACGCCGACCACCATGGCGCCGCCGACCTCGAGGTACATGCGCACCTTGTCGCCCTTGTCCTCGATCATCAGGCGCGGGTTGCGCGGGCTGCCCTCGATGACGCAGGG
>JAIFKN010000257.1 GCA_020049615.1 bacterium
AGGTCTTCGAGACCGAGGACCAGCGCAACTGGGGCGACGCCTCGTTCAAGACCTACAGCACGCCGCAGAGCCGGCCGAAGCCGGTCGCGGTGGCGAGCGGCGACACCGTCGAGCAGCGTGTCGAGCTGTCGCTGGCTGGGCACGGCCTCGCCCTGGCCGCCGAATGGGATCCCGCCGCCGACGCCGGGCTGCTCGCCGCCTGGGGCGTGTCGCGGCTGCGCGCGGTGCTGGCGCCGGGCGCCGATCCGGCACCGCTGCGCGCCGCGCATCTGCCGCTCGACCTCGTGCTGCGCGGGCCGCCCGAGTCGTGGCCCGACCTGTCCGGGCTGCGCTTGGCCAGCGTCGTCGCCGTGCCTGCCGACCGCACCACGCCGACCGCCTGGGTCGAGCGGCTGCGCGAGCAGATGCCCGGCATCCCGGTGGGCGGCGGCCACGCCCGGCAGTTCACCGAGTTCAACCGCGGCCGCCCGGACGGTGCCGGCTGGGGCGTGGTCGACCTCCCGGTCGACCCGTACGTGCATGCCGAGGATGTGGCTTCGCTGTTCGGCAACATCCCGGCCATCGCCGCCATCGCCGCCTCGGCCTCTATGCTCATGCCCGGGGCGGCCATCCACCTCGGCCTCGCCCACGGCCGGCATCCGCACCAGGCGGCGCGCCATCGCGACGATCCCGGCCACGCTTGGCTGCAGCTGATCAGCGAGGCCGCCGCTGCCGCCGGCGTCGGGGTGCTCTCGCTCGGCCCGGCCGGCTGGCTCAGCCCAGCGCCATCTCCGGCCTGAGGATCCAGCACGAGCGGTGCTGGGCGAAGCCGATGCGCCCGTAGTACTCGTGCGCCTGTGGCGCGGCGATCAGCACGATCAGCGCCTTCGGGCAGGCCGCCTGCACCCGGCGGATCAGCTGCTTGCCGATGCCGTGCTTCTGGTGGCTTTCGCGCACCGCCAGGTCGGCGAGGTAGGTGGCGTGGACGCGGTCGGTCATGCCACGCGCCAGGCCGACGAGGAGGTCGCCTTCCCAGGCGGAGATGAGGAGGTTGGCATTGGCCATCAGCTCGGCCGCCTGGTCCAGCGGCCGGCGCGCGCCCAGGGTGCAGGCGCGGTAGAGGTCGGTAAACTGCGCGATGGTCGGAACGGTGCTGTCGTAGGTGATGGCCATGGCTGGCCCGCAAGGCTGGCAGTCCCGGCGCAGGTGGAAGCGTCCGTAGCAGGCGGCTGCAGGATTCCCAAAGCGGTCTGATGGAGCATACTGGCACCGCCGTGTCCCTGCCCACCGACCATCTCCTGCGCTCGCTGGCCTGCGCCATGGCCGGAGCCGGATGCGCGGCCGCCGGGCTGGTCGAGTTCGGTCCCTGGGCGGCGCTGGGCTGCGCCGCGGTCGCCGCCGCCGGCTGGTGGCGCATCGGTCCGCCCGCCCTCGCCGCCCTGCTGCCCGCCGCCGCCCTGGCTGTCGATGGCGGCTGGCCGATGTGGTCGGGCTGGAGCGCCGCCGCCCTGGCCGCGGCCGCCACCGCGGCGATGTGGCTGGGCCGGCGCGAGGATGCCGGCGTGCTGCCGCTGCGCCGCGAGCTGCGTGACGCCGAGCGCGAGCGCGCCGACCTCGACCGCCAGATCGGCCGCTTCCCGCTGCTGCTCGACGCCTGCGTCGCGCTGTCGGCGGCGCGCGAGCTCGACCAGTTCGCCGGCGTGCTGGCCGAGCGCGCCCGCTCGGTCGCGCCCGAGGCGCGCGAAGTGCAGGTGTTCCTCGCCCGTGGCGGCGAACCGACCTGCCGCGCCGGCCTCGATGCGGCCGGGCGTCCGGCGCCGCGCGCCCCGGATGCCGACGAACGCTACGTCGCCACCGAGGCGCGCGCCCTGCTGCGCCGCACCGCCGACGAGGTGCGGGTGATCGCGCCACTGCGCGCCGACCGCCGCCAGGTCCAGGGGGCGGCCACCGGCGAGGCCCCGCGTGGCGCGCTGTCGCTGCGCCTGGCCGCCGGCGGCGACGGCGCTCGCGTCGCCATCGAGCTGACCCAGGCCCTCGCCCGCCTCGGCGGCATCGCCCTGGCCGCGGTCGAACTGGTCGAGCAGGCGCGCGGCATGGCCCTGCGCGACGACCTCACCGGCCTGCTCGGCCGGCACGAGTTCCTCCGCCGTCTCGACGAGCAGGTGGCGCAGGCGCGCCGCACCAAGGCCTCGCTCGCGATCATCATGTGCGACATGGATCACCTCAAACGTTACAACGACGCCTACGGCCATCCCGCCGGCGACGTCGCCATCAAGGTCGTGGCGCATGCGCTGGAGCGCGCCCTGCCGCGCGGCGGCCTGGCCTGCCGCTGGGGCGGCGAGGAGTTCTGCGGCGCCGCGGTGGTCGGCGGCGCGGACGCGCTGGCCGGGCTGGGCGAGGCGGTGCGCGCCGCGGTCGCCGATGCGGTGCCCGACCCCGACCACCTCCAACGCCGGGTCACCGCTTCGCTCGGCGCCACCCTGGTGCACGACGGCGAAGGCGCGCGCGCCGCGCTGGAGCGCGCCGACCGCGCCCTCTACCGCGCCAAGCACGATGGACGCGACCGCGTCGTGGTCGAGGCATGACCATCGCGCTCGCCATCCTGGTGCTCTCGGCGGCGCTGCTCGCCTGGGTGCTGCGCCCGCTCGGCGACTCCGACGCGACGGTGACGCGCGCCATCGTCGCCGACCCGCTGCTGCTGGCGGCCCGGCAGAAGCGCCTGCGCGACGAGCAGGTCCGCCTCGAGGCCGAGCTCGACCTGCTGCGCGGCGTCTTCGAGGTCTCGGCCGAGCTGGTCGGCTGCGTCGATGAGGCCGACCTGCGCACGCGCCTGTCCGGCGCCCTGTCGCGCTACTGGAGCGGCAGCAGCCTCGACCTGCTGGTGTGGGAGCGCGGCGCCTGGCGCGGCGTCAACGGCCAGGCCGGCCCGGCCCCCGAACTCGGCGCGCCGGTCGCGCTGCCGGACGACGAGGACCACGAACTGGTCCTCGACCTCAGCCCCGGCGTCGACGGCCAAGCCGCCCTGGTCCTGCATGGCGCGCACGACCAGCCCAGCCTGGCCAACCTCGGGCCGAACCAGCGTCGCGCCGTCGCCGAGCTGCTGCGCGGCCAGTTCGCCCTGTCCCTGCGCCGGGTCATGCTGTTCCGCTCGCTGCAGGAACTGGCCCGTTCCGATCCGCTCACCGGCACCTGGCGGCGCTGGTATGGCGAAGCCCGCCTGGGCGAGCTGACCGAGGCCGGCGCGGTGGTGGCGGTGTGCATCGCCGACATCGACCATTTCAAGCGCATCAACGACGCGCATGGCCACGCCGGCGGCGACCGCGTGCTGGCGGCGGTGGCCAAGGCGCTGATCGCCGGGGTGCGCTCCGAGGACCTCGTCGCGCGCATCGGCGGCGAGGAGTTCCTCATCGTCCTGCCCGCCACGCCGCCGGCCGGCGCGGCCATGGTCGCCGAGCGCCTGCGCGCCGCGGTGGCCGCCGCGGCCAACCTGCCGGAGCCCATCACCATCTCGCTCGGCGTCGCCTGCTGCCATCGTGACGAGAGCGCTGGCGAGCTGGTCGCGCGGGCCGACGCCGCGCTCTACCGCGCCAAGGAGCAGGGCCGCGACCGTGTGGTCTGCGCCGACGGCCCGGATGATATCGGCCAGGTCCGCCTCGAACCGGCGCGGCGCGATCCGGGCGGCACGACCACCATCCACCGCGCCATCCGTGTGGTCAGCGGCACGGTGCCGAAGGCCTGAGCCGCATCTGGCAGTGGGATATTTTGCCACAGAGGCACAAAGTCCCACAAAGGGCCACAGAGACGGCAGGTTCGAATACGTGCTAGAAAAGGACGTTCGGGCCCGTCTCCGTGCACCTCTGTGGGACTCTGTGCCTCTGTGGCAGAAACCCTAACGTAGATCGCCGCGGCGCGCGTAGACCGCGGCTGCCGTCGCCAGATCGGCCGGGGTGTTGACGCCCAGCACGCTGCCGGCGTCGTCGCTGACCAGCAGTTCGACCCCGGACGAGCGCGCCAGCATGGCGACGACGTCCGTCAGGTAGTACTCGCCCTGGGCATTGGCCGGCTTGACCTCGCGCAGGCGGGCGAAGAGGTCGGCCCGGCGGAAGCAGTACAGCCCGCTGTTGACCAGATCGATGGCGCGCTGTTCGGGCGTGGCGTCCTTGTGTTCGACGATGGCGGCGAGGCGTCCGTCGGCGGTCGTCAGCATGCGTCCGTAGCCGGTGGGATCGGCCAGGCGGGCCGCCACCGCGGTGCAGGCGGCGCCGGTGCGGCGGTGGTGCCCGACCAGGCGGCGCAGCAGGGCGGCGTCGACCAGCGGGGCGTCGCCGCACAGCACCACCACCTCGTCGCCGGCGACCGCCGATTCCGCGCACAGCACGGCATGGCCGGTGCCCAGCTGGCGGTCCTGCACGGCGCAGCGCGCGCCGAGCGGTTCGACCACCGCCGCCACCGCCTCGCGCTGCCAGCCGACCACGCAGATGCAGTCGGCGATGCCGGCGGCGCGACAGGCGTCGAGGACATACACCACCAGCGGCTTGCCCGCCATCGGGTGGAGGACCTTGGCGAGGTCGGAGCCCATGCGGGTGCCCTTGCCGGCGGCAAGGATGACGGCGGAGGTGGTCGGCATGGGCGGGCATGCTGGGCGGTCGTCTGGCTTGGCCAGTCCTGGCCGCTCGCTGGTTGGATTCGGCGTCCCACCCGCTAGCATGCTGCCAGTGGTCCCGTTCCTGTTCGCCTTGGGATGCATCTGCATGGGCCCGCCGCCGGCGACGGGGACCCTGTGGTGGCAGCGCGCCCAGCCGCAGCCCCCCGCCCTGGCCCCCTTGGTGCCGGCTCCCTACCGCGAGCCGGCGGTCGCCCGGCCCGAATACACCCGCCCGCAGAAGTAGGCCAGGCCGCCGCGATCAGTCCCGTGCGAGCAGCCCGGCGGCGATCGCCTGGATGGCCTCGCCGCGGCTGAGCGACCCGGTCGGCGGCTTGACGCCGGCGAGCGCCGCCCAGCGCTGCACGTCTTCGCCGGCCGCCGGCTCATCCAGCCTCGCCTCCCAGCCAGGGATGCAGCCGCGTACGCCGAGCAGCTGCAGGGCCGGGAAGGCGGGGTGGTCGCGGTCGGCATCACGGTAGTGGATGAGCACGCCGCGGTGGTGCACCAGGTCGCGCTGCAGCTGCTCGATCGGCACGTTGCGTGCAGCCACACCGAGGCGGAGCGCCAGCACGGCGGCGGCGCCTGCCGCTTCGCCCAGGACCATCCAGCAGGGTTCCATGCGCAGGGTGCCGAAGCCAAGGTGGCTGGCGCTCACCGCGACCGGCACCCACAGGTTGTCGACCGTGCGCGGCACCATCACGCCGTATGGCACGGTGTAGGGCTCGGTGCGCAGGCTGAGGAAGCCGTCGAGATGGACGCGGCCGGCCTCGCGCTTGCGCACGGCGTGGCTGTCGATCGCGTAGTGGCTGGCGGTGACCGCGGTGGGGTGCAGCGGCGGCCGCGCGCCCGGGGCGGTCGGCAGGGCGTCGTGGGCGAGGAAGCAGGTCTCGCCGAGGATGCGCCGCCCCTCGCGCACGTAGACCTGTCGCGGGAAGTTGCCGTTGTCGACGTATTCGTCGGCGGCCAGGCCGAAGCGGCGGGCGTGCTCGCGGAATCCCTCCGGCACCTCCGGATCGTTCTGGATGAACCACAGCAGGCCGAGGGTGTAGTCGCGCAGGCGGGCGGCGAAGCGGTCGCGCCAGGCCCAGTCGGCGGTCGGCCAGGGGCGGTTCTCCTCCGGCAGATCGGTGGAGATGAAGGCGAGATGCTGGTTGTTCGCGTCGGTCTTGCCGTTGGGCAGCCTGACGATGTTGGTGACGCGGCCGATGCCGTCCCACTCGGCCTCGCCTCGATAGACGCCGGCGCAGCGGTCGAGGCGCAGGTCCTCGGCCAGCGAGGCGTACTCGCGGCGGTCGTAGCCGGCCGGCTTGGCGATGGCGACGCGGTTCTCAGGCCGGTCGGTCAGGCAGAGGCGGTAGTTGTAGGCCTGGATGGTGTCGTCGCCGATTCCGTCCGAGCCATCGCCGATCGCGGGATCCCACCACCGCTGGTAGAAGCGCCCGGCGCGCGGCTCGCCGTAGTCGGCGACGCCCTCGCGCCGGGTGGCGAACGGCACGCCGGCCGCCGCCGCGAGGTCGCCCTCGTAGGTCGCGTCGATGAAGGCCTCGGCTGCGTAGGTCTCGATCGCGCCGCTGCTGCGGTCGAGCACGCGCACGGCGCTGATGCGTCCATCGCGTCGATCGAGGTTCGCCGGCATGGCGTCGAACTGGCGCATGAGGCGTACGCTGATGCGCGGCTGCTCGGCGAGCATGGCGAGGAGGACGGCCTCGCCGACCGAGGGCTCGAAGTGGTAGCCGTCGCTGCACACCTGGGCCTGCGCGGACCCGGGACCGTAGGTGGCGAGGTAGTGCGCCCGCACCCGCTCGACGAAGCTGCGGAACAGGCCGCCGCTGAGGGCGCGGGTGCCGATGTCGGTGGCGCCGAGCCCGTTGGCGGGCAGGCCGCCGACGTGGGGGGTGCGCTCGAGGATGATCACCGAGCGGCCGTGCCGGGCGGCGGCGATGCCGGCGGTGATGCCAGCCGGCGTGCCGCCGACGATGACCAGGTCGGCGTGGATGGGCGGTTTGGCGCTGCTCATGGCGGCGATCATGCGCGTCGCTGGCGGCGGGTCGCGGGGTCGGCAGCTGGAAACATGGGATCATCTGCTATGCTGCCAGGGTGGACGCCGAAGCCATCCTCGCCGCCTTCGAGCGCCTGCACGGCGTCCGGATCACCGTGCATGACATCGCCGGTGGGTTCGTCGGCCGTCTGCCGGAATCCCGCCTGCGCCATGATCATCGGCTCTGCCGGGCGGCCAAGGCGGCCGGCTACGAACGCGCCTGCGCGCGATTCGATGCGCAGAACCTGCGGGAGCATCTCACCCAGAGGCCGGATGGCCTGGCCAAGGTCTGCCATGCCGGCCTGGTCGAACTGGTGGTGCCGCATCTCGTCGGTGGACGGCCGGCGTGGGTGCTCTTCGCCGGGGTATGGGCCGACGACGGTTGCGACGCCGGGCTGCGCGAGCGGCGTTCGGCAGTGCGTCTGCGCGCGCCGCCGGCATTGCCTGCTGGATGGCCGGATCTGCTGGACGCCCTGCGTTCGCTGGCCGCCCGGCTGGCCCTGCTGGCGCCGCCGGCGCTGCGCGCACCGACCTCTCGACGTGAAGCCGTCGTCGAATTCCTCCGCTTGCGGCACGCCGAGGACGTCGTCCTCACCGATCTGGCGTCCGTGCTCGGCCTCAGCCCTTCGCGCACCTCGCATGTCGTCGCCGACCTCTTCGGTGCGCCCTTTGCGACCCTCCTGGCGCAGGCGCGCCTGTCCTCGGCCGAGATCCTGTTGCGCTGCACCGCCCTGCCGGTGGCGACGGTGGCGATGCGCGCCGGCTTCGGCGATCTGTCGCACTTCCACGCCTCTTTCCGCCGCCGCTTCGGCAGTACGCCGGCGGCTTGGCGCAGGCAGGCTGCGAGCGCCTGATCCGCCGGCCGGCGGCAGAGTGGGGACGAACCGGACCAGAATGGGGTCGAAATACACCCATGATATTGTCATGCATGCACGTGGCACTGCACCCAGGAGCCCGTCGAGGCCTACGCTCAGGGCACCACGGAGGATCCTGCCATGCCCCGCTACCTCGCCAGCCGCCATGCCGTCGCACGTCTCCTCGAACGCTCGTGCGTCCGCCGCATCCGCATCCGCCATGCTGACGTCAGCGCAGCGGCCTGAATGGGACCCAGCACATGCTCGTCATGATCTCCCTGACCTACCCCAGCGACGACAACGGGCCGCTGATCCTCGACATCTGGAACATCGAGGCTCCGAGCGTGGCGGCCGTCGAGCGCCTTGTGCGCGAGGAACTCGCCCCGGCACTGCGCCGTCATGGACGGCAGAAGGCGCTCGAGCAGGGCTTCGACGAAGCCGAGTACTGCCCGCAGGCCCTCGGCATCGGCGTCGAGGCGACGCCCAGGTGCAGCTTGGCAGGACTCGTCGCCGATCTCGCCGATCAGCGCGGCGTACCGCCCATGGATGACGAGGTTCTGCGCCGATGCGCCACGCCGAGGCATGCCTCCCGCGAACCCGCGCAGCTGGACGCCCTGCTCACCCGGCATGGCATCGTCGGGCCGCGCGGACGGCGGCTGCCCTACCGCAAACCCAAGGCGAAACCGCTGCCGTCGCTGTTCGACGAGGTCGATGACGATGAGCCACCCTTCTGACTTCTGACCCCGCCCGCGAGCACGCCATGGCCGACCTCATCCAGTTCCTGGGTGAACGTCCGGAGGCCGATGGCACGGAGAGGGCCCTGTGCGACGGTGCGTGCCGTGCTGGGTTTCGGGATCTGTCTGATCGGGCGGGATCTGTCGCCCGCCTGACTAGGCTTCACCCTGGGCAATGGCCTTCACGCGATCCCGTACGACCACCAGGAACGCGTCCTGGGCGGCCGGAGACAGGTAGCTGCGGCGGACCAGGTCCTCGGTCTGGGTCAGGAAGCGTGGCGCACGGAATCGCTCCAGTTCCAGTGTCACGAAGGGCTCGCGCAGCGCCAACCGCCGGCCGAGTTCGCGGAAGTCTGGAGCCGCGTAGAATCCGCGTGCCTGGAACGACGGCGTCAGCTCGCCATCGGCCAGCAGGTCGAGCGCCAGGGCCGATTCGCTTGGCAGGTGGATGTGGGTGCTGAGCAGGTCGTAGGCCGGACTCAGACGCACGACGCCATCCGGATCGCGCAGCACCGAGAAGTTGCGCAGGTGGGCGTCGCCGTTGCCGACGATGTACGAGAAGATCACCCGACGCAGGAACTCGAGGCTGGTCGGTCCCGGAGCACTGCAGTAGGTCGCCAGGAGTCGGCCGATCTCCTCGTAGGAGAACTCGTATTTATAGTTCTTCCCATGTGTCGCCTCGGTGCGGCCGGCCAGGACGCTGCCATCCTCCTGGATGAGCTTGGTCTGCGCATCGACACGATCGAAGCGCCGGGTGACGTAGGCCAGCGACCCATCGCCGAGGCGAACCAGTCCGTAGGCCGCCACCGTGCATCCGCCCACGGTTGCTGCGAGGTGCATGGTCAACGCCTCGTTGGCCGGCACATCGTCGGTCAACGCCGGCAGCGCAGCGCCGGGGATCGGCTTGAGGATGTGCGTGCCGCCGGACTCGGTCGGAGCCAGACGCCCGCGCGTCAGCTTCAGCGAGAGCTTGTCCTGCATGCCGGAGATCGACATGTGGCGCATGGTCTCGGTGCGCAGCCGCAGCACATCGCTGCGTGCGATGTCGAGCCGGTGCGGGAAGCGGCCGGCGACAGACCCTCGGCCGACAGTGGCGTGAGCAGAGCCAGGCAACGTGGTGCCGGGTTGCTCATGGCGCCGGCCTGACGCTCAGCGCGCCGATCGTGTCGCGGCAGGTCGCCAGCAGGCGGCCGAAGAGGTCACGCTCATCGATGCGCTGGGTGCGGCACTGGATCGTGGCCAAACTGCCTTCGGCGAGGATACCGCAGAAGGCGGGGAAGAGGTGCGGGGCGACATAGGCCTCGGCCCGCTTCGGCATGGTCAGCGAGATCGGCGCCGTGGTCGGGTCGGCCAGATAGACGGCGTCGTAGGTGAACGAAAAGCCGGTGTCGGTTTCGCTGATTGTTCCGGCACAGCGGTCGTTGACGAAGACCTGTCCGCTGCGCTTCACGGTTGGGCCCCGTTGGCGCCAACCGGCGGCGCGGCATGCCGGATCCGCGGCACCAGTTCGACGCCGACCACGGCGCCGATCCGTTCGGCCAGATCAAAGGT
>JAIFKN010000014.1 GCA_020049615.1 bacterium
ATTTCAGGCCGTGCGCCGTGCTGACCACGACCACGCGGTCGGTGCGCTTGAGTTCGCCGCGGGCGGCGAACTTGAGCAGGCAGGCGAGGGCGACGCCGGTGTGCGGGCAGTTGAACAGGCCGGTGCGGTCGGCGCGGGCGCTGGCGTCGGCCAGTTCCTGCTCGCTCGCCTGCTCGACCCGCCCGTCGTGCTGCATCAGCGCCTTCATCGCCTTCGGCCGGCTGACCGGATCGCCGATGCGGATGGCGCTGGCCTGGGTCTGCTGCGCGGTGATCGGATGGAACTCCTTCCAGCCGCTCTTGAACGCGAGGTAGAGCGGGTTGGCCGCCTCGGCCTGGCAGCAGACGATGCGCGGGATGCGCGAGATGATGCCCAGCTCGCGGATCTCCTCGAAACCCTTGTACAGCGCGCTGACGTTGCCGAGGTTGCCGCCGGGGATGAAGATCCAGTCGGGCAGCTCCCAGTCGAACTGCTGGCAGATCTCGATGCCGACCGTCTTCTGGCCCTCGACGCGCAGCGAGTTCATCGAGTTGGCGAGGTACAGCTTCTTGTCTTCGGTCAGCTGCTGGACCAGGCGCATGCAGCCGTCGAAGTCGGTATCCAGGGCCAGGGTCAGGGCGTTGTTGGCGATCGGCTGGATCAGCTGGGCGGCGCTGATCTTGCCCTTGGGCAGCAGCACGACGGCGGGCAGGCCGGCGGCGGCGGCGTAGGCCGCGAGGGCCGCGCTGGTGTCGCCGGTCGAGGCGCAGGCGACGCCGAGGATCTTCCGCTTCCCGCTGCGCACCATGTGGTTGACCTGGCTGACCAGCACGGTCATGCCAAGGTCCTTGAATGAGCCGGTGTGCGACACGCCGCACTGCTTCACCCACAGGTCGGGCAGGCCGATCTCGCGGCCGAACCGCTCGGCCCAGAACAGGTTGGTGCCGCCTTCGTCGAGCGAGACGACATGCTCGTCGGGGATGTTGGGCAGGACCAGCTCCTTCTTGCCCCACACGCCGGAGCCGTACGGCCATTGCGTGCGCTTGTAGCGCGAATCCCACAGCTTCATCCACGCAGCGGCTGAGCGCGCCTTGAGCAGCGTCAGGTCGTGCGCCACCTCCAGCAGGCCCCCGGTCGGGCTGCGGTAGACGATATCGTCGAGTTCCCAGCGTCCGTTGCCGGTGTCGGCGTCGCGGAACCATGCGTCGTAGGCCATTGCTCCTCCTGCGGGGCGGCACGCTAACGGCCTTGGCGTCCGGGGGAACCTGGTACTGGCAGCGGCCCGCCATCCCTGCACCATGCTGCACAGATCATGCAGCTGGTCATGCGCGCCAACGACGGGTCCACGCGGACCATTGACCTCGACACCGCCACCTTGCCGTTGGTCATCGGCCGCGATGCCGACCTCGCCCAGGTGGCCATCGTCGACGGTCAGATCAGCCGGGTGCACTGCCGCCTGCTGCGCCTCGCCGATTCATGGGTGGTCGAGGATCTGAGCAGCCGCAACGGCACGTTCCTCAACGGCAAACGCATCACCAAGGCGGAGATGCAGCCTGGGGACCGCCTGCGTGTCGGCGGGGCCGTGTTCCAGCTGGAGGATCAGGCCGTCGGTCCCGACCCGCTGATCGGCGCGCGGATTGCCGGCTTCGCCATCGAAGAACCGCTCGGCCGCGGCCGTTACGGCGCGGTCTACAAGGGTCAGCAGATCGCCTTGCACCGGCCGGTCGCGATCAAGGTGCTGGCGGCCGAATTCGCCCAGGATCCCGAGCGGGTCAAGGCCTTCCTCACCGAGGCCCGTCGCGCCGGGGCGCTGAACCACCCCAATCTGGTGCAGGTCCACGATGTCGTATCGGCCAGTGGGTACTACCTCCTGGTCATGGAACTGATGACCGGCTCGCTCGGGGATCTGCTCGATGAGGACGGAGCCATGGAGGAGCCCGGGGTCCGCAAGATCCTCACCGACATCAGCGCCGCTCTCGCCTTCGCCGAGTCGAACCGCCTGGTCCACCGCGACGTCAAGCCCGACAACATCCTCTTCGGCGAGGAGGGCACCTACAAGCTGGCCGACCTCGGCATCGCGGCGCCGATCGCTGATGACGGCGTGGCTCACCAGGAACGCATCTTCGGCAGTCCGCATTACGTCGCCCCCGAGCAGGCCCGTGGCGGGGTCATCGACGGCAGAGCCGACATCTATGCCCTCGGCGCCACCGCCTTCCATCTGCTCGCCGGGCGCCCGGTGTTCGAAGGTCCGACCCGCGAGGTCATCCAGGCGCACCTGAGCAAGCCTCCCCCCGATCTGAAGCAGCTCGTTCCCGGCATCAGCCCGGGCATGGCCCTGCTGGTCGGCAAGATGCTGCGCAAAAATCCTGCCGAGCGGCCCCGCTCAGCGGCCGAGGTGGGCAAGATGGTCGAACGCCTGGCCGAGGGCAAGGCGATCGTACGGCCGGTGATCCGGCGCAGGCGGCGGTTCCGCCGGCGGTGACCATTGCCCCAGGAGTCAGGGGTTAGGGTCGTGATGCGGTGTGGTTTCCGATGATTGAGGCGTCTCCATTGCACCAGGGGTGGTGGCCTTGCCGTCCGCTACGGTTCCGGCCCACGGCCCTGACCCCTCACCCCTGACCCCTGGGGGCAATGACGCTGCCGCCAGCAACCGGGCGTAGTCGCGGTCGCTGATCTCGTAGGCGCCGAAGCGCTCCATATGCGGGGTCTGCTGCTGGCAGTCGAGCAGGACGAATCCTTTTGCCCGCAGTAGAGCGACGAGTTCGACCACGCAGGCCTTTGAGGCGTCGTCGGCGCGGTGGAACATGCTTTCGCCGCAGAAGCACGAGCCGAGGACGAGGCCATAGAGCCCGCCGACCAGCGCGCCAGAGGCGTCCCAGGCCTCGATCGAGTGGGCGTGCCCCTGGCGATGCAATTCCGTGTACAGCGCCTCGACGTCATGGCTGATCCAGGTCTGCTCGCGCTCGGCGCAGGCGGCGATGACCTCAGGAAAGCAGCGATCGACAGTGATGCGGTAGGGCTGCTTGCGCAGCACCTTGGCCAGGCTGCGCGGGATGGCGAAGCGGTCCCAGGTGATCACCGCCCGTCGGTTCGGCCGATACCAGGCGATCGGTCCGCCACGCGTCTCGGCCATGGGGAAGCAGCGCAGTCGATAGGCCGCCAGCACCGTCTCCGGCGTCACGGGGTGGCCGTCGACGTCGCGGACGAGGATTTCAGCCATCGATGAGCGTCACGATCTCACTGGGGTGGGCCGCCACGGCCGCCACGGCCGCTCCGTCGCGTCTCCCGAACCCCCAGGTGCAGTGCATGGCACGCATGCCGGCCGCTGCCGCCGCCAGCAGGTCGGTGTGATGGTCGCCGATCATCCAGGATGTGTCAGGCCCAGCGTCCAGCTCCCGCATCAGTTCGTGCAGCATGGTCGGATCAGGCTTCTTCGCCCCTTCGCCACCGCGCAATCCGTCGCAGGGCAGCTCCAGGCGCTCGATGATCGGCTTGGCGAAGAGCGCCGGCTTGTTGGTCGCCACGGCGATGGCCCAGCCGCGGGCGCGCAGGCTGGCCAGGGCTTCAGGGATGCCGGCGTAGGCCGTGGTGTGGGCGGTCAGCCGGGTGGCGTAGTCGGTGCGGAACGCCGCGAGGGCGAACCGGCGCGCCGTGTCATCGTGTCCCGGGGTCAGGCGTTCGATCAGCACGCCGGCTCCGTCGCCGATCATCGGCACGATCTCGGCCAGCGGGATGGGTGGCAGACCGAGGACGGCGCGGGCGGCGTTGCCGGCATCGGCGAGATCGCGGCGGCTGTCAACCAAGGTGCCGTCGAGGTCGAAGATGGCGAGGCGGCGCATGGCCGGACGCTGCAGATGCCGGTGGCTTGTCCAGGGCTGGCGGTCGGCCCGGGTCCTTGACCCGCCCCCGTCATGGGCCGACGCTACCAGGATGGAGCCGTCCAACCCCTGCGCCGCGTGCGGTGCCATGGTTTCGCCAGAGGAGCTGGCGCAGGGCCTGGCCGTGAAGGTGTCCGGCCGATTGCTGTGCCCGCTGTGCCTCGATCGCCTGCCCGGCGACGCCAAGGTGCTGGTCAACCAGATGCGCGCCCTGCGCGGCATGGCGGTGACCACGTACCGGTTCTACAGCGGTCGCCATCCCGGACTCCCGCTCTACACCTTCACCACCGCCGCCCAGCTCCTTGGGCATCGACGCAAGCTGGTTCACGGCGAGGCCTTCGAAGCGCCGCCGCTTCCGCCGCCAGGCAGTCGTCCACGCCTGCCCTCTGCTGCCGAGGCCGGTCGGGGTGAGCGCACCGGTTGGATCGCCGTGGCCGGGGTCACCATCCTGCTTCTCAGCGGCGTGATCTGGATGGTCGTGCCGGCTGGTGCACCGCCCCCGCCAGCCAAGTCGCCGCCTGCGGTGTCGCCAGCGCCGATCGCCCCGGTCGACGTCGCTCCGCCTGCCCCGAACCCGGCGAGCGAGCTGGCCGAGTTGCGTCGCCGTCTGGTGACTGCCCCGGCCGAGGCCCGTTCCATCGCCCAGGCCGCTGAACTGCTGCGCGACAGCCTCCCGCGCGATGCCACCCTGCGCCGCAGCGTCGATAGCCTGATCAGCGAGGCGCTGGCCGTGTTCGATGCGCGGAAGCCGGAGCCCGCGCCGCAGCCGGAGCCGCCCCCTGTACCACAGGCTCCGGTTCCAACGCCGGACCCTGTCGTCCCTGAGCCACCGCCACCCATTGCACCCAGCGATCCTGCACCTGCACCTGCACCTGCACCTGCACCTGCACCTGCACCTGCACCTGCACCTGCACCGGATCTTCCGCTGCAACCGATCGTCCCGCTTCCGACGCCCGACCCAGGACCTGTTGCGGCGCCAGACAAGCCGGACAAGCCCAAGTCGAGCAAGCTGCCTGCTGCCGTGGCCTGCGAGGTGGTTGTGGTGTGGCCCAAGCCGGCCAGGACCCTGCTAGAACCTGCCGGGCTGCCGCTGATCAAGGATCTGCCCTGGCCTTGGCCGAGCGGCGAGTCGATCTACGCCCCCGCCGTGGATGCCAAGCGGGGCAAGCGTTTGGCGATCGAATTGCGACTGCCCGGTGTCGCCGCTGAGGGTGGCGCCGCCATCGTCGTCCACCCCGGCAAGGCCGAACGCGTCCAACTCGTCGTCAGTTGGACCGATGGCACGGCATCAGTCGGGCAGCAGACCATCGGGCTGGCCGGTCAGACCTGGCAGACCATCGCCGTCCCGGCCACCGGGATCGAGACGCTCGCCGCAGCGGAATTGCGCCTGCGCATCGAAGATGTGCCCGGTTTGGGCGAGCAGCGGCCATTCCTCGTCGCTGGCGCCAGCACACGCAGCATCGGTGCTCCGCAGCAGGCCGATCATGTGCCTGCCCTGCCGATCCTGCTTCCATCGGCTCTCGCCACCGCCGATGGCTGGTCGACGTTCAGGCGCAACCTGAAACGCATAGCCGGCAAGCAGCTTGAGGACCGCCAGTTCGCCTTCGCCAAAGCCAAGATCCTCCTGCCGCAGGTCCAGGACTTCCGGACCATCCTGCGCAAGGAGCTCGCGGCTTTGCGCAAGCTCGAGAACATGCCCAACGGCAATCCCGACGACCTGCCTTCGGCGCGTGCCGGGTTCGCCAATCCTGCGACCGGCTGGCCCGAGGATGGCATGGGGGATCTCGCCGAGCATCCCGCGCTGGTGTTCGGTTGGCGCGGCGATTCCTGGGGGGCGGAGGCCGATCTCGGTGACCGCCTCGACATCCTGTTGAGCAAGATGGTGACTCCCGATCGCCGCCTGCGTCGACCGGCCGTCGTGCCGGTGCTGGTGCTTGGTGATTTCGGCCTCGTTCCAGTCGAGCGGCGCCAAGCTATCGACCGCGTATGGCTGGATCAGGCGTTGCGACTCGCCGGCCTGGGCGTGCCGGTCATCGATGTGCGCCAAGCGCAGTCCGCCAATGTGTCCGATGCCGTCAAGGCCCGGGCTTCCATGCTGCTCGCTGACGGCCTGCGCCAGCTCGATTGGCTGGTCAAGCTGCAATGAGGGCGCTCCGACTCGCGACCCGGGCGAGCCCGTTGGCGATGTGGCAGGCGCGCTGCGCGGCCGTGCTGCTGCGCCGTGCTCATCCCGGCCTCCAGGTCGTACTGGTGCCGGTGACCAGCCATGGCGACGTCGACCTGACCACGCCGCTCTATGCCATGGGCACGACCGGCGTGTTCTGCAAGGAGGTCCACGCCCTGGTACTGGGTGGCCGGGCGGATGCCGGTGTGCATTCGTGCAAGGACCTGCCGACCGCCTCGCCGGAGGGCCTCGTGCTGACCGCCATGCTGCAGCGTGCCGATCCGCGGGATGTGCTGGTTGGAGCGCCCAGCATCGAGGCGCTGCCTCCGCGGGCGGTCATCGGCAGCAGTTCGACCAGGCGTCGGGCCCAGTTGTCGGCCCTGCGTCCGGACCTGCGCTTCGCCGACCTGCGCGGCAACGTGCACACCAGGCTGGCCAAGATCGCCCGTGGCGAAGCCGACGCCACGTGCATGGCCATCGCCGGCCTGCGCCGCCTCGGCCTGTCGACGCGTCACGCGGGTGCGGTGCTCGACCCGTGGACCGCCTGCACTCCGGCACCGGGGCAGGGTGCGGTGGCGGTCGACTGCCGTAGCGATGACCGGCGGACGCGCCATCTGCTGGGGGCGATCTCGCATCGCGACACCGCCACGGCGGTGGCCATCGAGCGGGCCGTCCTGGCCGGGCTCGCCGGTGGCTGCTCGCTGCCGCTGGGCTGCCTGGCGCGGCGGGTGCACGGTTCGTGGCACCTGGTGGCCCGACTCGGCTTGGCCAACGGCCTGCGCACGATCCACCTGGACGGTCCGGCAGGGACGCTGGCCGACCGAGCGCTGGCGCAACTGCGTGCCTGCTAGTGCGGTTGCCCCAGCCGCTGCACCAGCAGCGCCCCCGCCGGCACGCTGAAGCTCCCCGTCGCGCCGCCGCGCACCGTCACGGTGACCGGCTTGGCACCCGGATTCCACGCCGCCACGTGCACCGTGCCGTCGGGCTGGCGGTAGACCGCGCTGGTTGGCAGGTCGGTCCACAGGTCGGCGGCCGGGCGGCCGACGGCCTGCAGGGTGTGGGCGACCCAGTAGTGGATCAGCGCACCACGGCTGTCGAGCTTGGCCTTCCGTTGCGCCGCCTCCTCGAACAGCGTGGTGATGCGCACCGGGTCGGCGAAGGACAGGGCGCCGAGGCCGGCCAGCACGCCCCAATCGTCACCGAGGGCGAGCAGGTCGACCGTGTCCGACTTGGCTTCGCGCTTGGCCATGCCCTCGATCTGCCAGGTCATGAACGCCGGATCGCGGCCGAGGTAGCCCATCCAGTGCCAGGTGGGGATGAACTGGATGCCGTAGACGTGGATCGGCCGGCCGCTGAACCAGGTCCAGAAACCGAAGTCGCGGTCGCGCATCACGCTCGCCATGGTGTGCTTGGCCGTGTAGGCCGGCGGGTGGTTGCCTGCCGCCGCACCGTCCTTCCAGCCGTGGTAGTCGAGCCAGTATTCGTACACCGCCGAACTCTCGATGGCGTAGCCCATCGCCCCGGCCGCGGTCATCGCCTGGTCGCCGAGCGCCGAGCCGAGCAGGAACACGCCGGCCCACGACTGCATCGACTCCGAGGTCGATTCCTGGTTGTTGCCGTCACCGGGGCTGCTCATGCCGCCGGCGTAGGAATGGCCGTGCCATGGGTCGAAGGTGCGCAGCAGGGGGAAGTCGCGGTCGTCGCGCTCCCAGTTGGCGTACTGCTTGGCCACCAGCCGGGCCATCGCCCCGTAGTCCTTCAGCCAGGCGGGGTCGTGGCGGCCGAGCAGCGCGGCGGCGAGGACGTGGTAGCCGTAGTGGAAGTGGTTATCGGTAAAGCCGCCCGAGCCGAATGAGGTCTTCAATCCGATCAGGCCGTTCCACGGTGCGGGATACCGGCAGAAGAAGCGCGCCTGTTCGCCGGGCGTCCAGGTGAACCAGTCGCTCATCGCCTCGCGCACGTGAGCGCGCAGGCGCTCGGCGGCGGGATGCTTCAGCTCCTCGGCGATGGTCCACACCTGCACCAGTTTGAGCGTGGCCTTGCCGCCCCAGTAGGTGTCCTGGCCGGCACGCTTGTCGGCGCCATCGCGGTCGTATTGGGCCGCCTGTTCGTCGAGCCAGCGGCCCATGCGCGCGGCGTCGAAGGGATGCGCCCCGCCGACCGCCGGGGCCGGCAGTCCGGGCACCACGCCGCGGAACGGCCAGTTGATCGTGAAGCTGCTGCCGGCGGCGAGCTTCAGCGTGCCGCGGGCGGTGGCGAAGGTCGGCGCGACCAGTTTCAGTTGATGCCGCGTGCCGCGCCACTGGTGCGGCAGCCAGCCCTGCAGCACCTCGGTCGCGGTGCCGCGCAGGGCTTCTGCTGTGACCGTCCAGGTGGTGGCGACCTCGCCGGCTGCCTGGTCCAGCTTCCAATCCATCCGCGAGTCGCGCGGCACGGCATAGGCCGTCCGCTGCAGCAGGGCGGCATCGCCGGCGGTAGGCAGCAGTGCCACACTGACGAAGCGCTTGCCGCTGTCGGCGAAGCGCAGGTCGAGGCCGTCGCCGGCCACTTCGAAGCGCGTGCGTTCGGGCGCGAACACGGCGAAGGAACGGCCATTCCGGGTGATGACCACGGCATCGCCGGTGGCCGGCAGGCGCAGCGGCTTGCCGGCGATGTCGCTCAGGCTGTCGGTGGTGCAGGGCACATGCAGGTCGAGGCCCTTGGCCTCGACCCAGACGTAGGGCAGGCCGTGGCCGAAGGTCGCGTCGAGCCAGCGCGTCTCATCGGCGCGCAGGCGCATCGCCACCGTCCAGTCGCCCCAACGCAGGGTCGAGCAGGTGCGCAGCACGCCACCGGATCCGGCCTCGGCGCGGTCGCTCTGCACCGCCTGGTCGACGCCGATCCAGCCCCAGCCGCCGCCGCTCTCATCGACCAGACGCAGGCGCGCCTCCTTGCCCTTGAGCGCTCCGACATCCCACACCGTGGGCGCAAGATCGCGCGAGTTGCGTCCGACTGCGCGCTGCTCGGCTTTGCCATCGACCAGCAGTTCGATGCGCGACTGTCCATCCTTGCCGCCGGCGACGAGCAGGTGGATGAACTTCCGCTCGAGGCGGAAGGGGGGCGAGGTGGCGGTGCCGCGCGCGCCGTCGCCGCCGTTGGCGAAGCTCATCGCCCAGCGCTTGCCGATGACGCCGTCGCCGGCCTGCTGCGCCAC
>JAIFKN010000129.1 GCA_020049615.1 bacterium
ACTACAACGGCCACAGCGGCCGCGTGACCACCATCCTGCAGGGCATCGTCGGGGCGGTGTCCGAGGGCACCAACATCCAGGTCGGCAGCGGTGCCGGCCCGGCCGGGGAGAGCACCGCGGGTTTCGGCTGCCAATGGATCATCCCATTGACCAGCCCCAAGGCGATCATCGCCGTGGTCGGCCTGTCGCCGCAGCTCGAGGGCGAGGAGGGCGACGCCGCCGCCGCCGAGGCCGCCGGCGACCGCATCCGCATCGGCCTGCCCGGCCAGCAGGAGGCCTGGCTGCAGGAGCTGAAGAAGCGCGGCCTGCCGCTGGTCGTCGTGCTGACCGGCGGCTCGGCGATCAGCTGCCCCTGGGTGGCCGAGCACGCCGACGCCGTGCTGCAGGTATTCTACCCCGGCTGCGAAGGCGGCGACGCCGTCGCCGACGTCCTCTTCGGCGCAGCCAACCCCGCGGGCCGCCTGCCCTTCACCGTGCCGCGATCGGTCGAGGACCTGCCGCCCTTCACCGACTACGCCATGCGCGGCCGCACCTACCGCTTCGCCGAACGCGAACCGCTGTGGGCCTTTGGCCATGGGCTGTCCTACACCTCGTTCCGCTACTCCCGGGCCAAGCTGTCGCGCAAGGCCATCGCCGCCGGCGAAGGCGTCAGCATCAGCATCAGCATCAGCGTCAGCGTGACCAACAGCGGCCGCCTCGCCGGCGACGAGGTGGTGCAGGTCTACGTCCGCGACGACACGGCGAGCGTGCCCGTCCCGCGTCTGCGCCTGGCGGGCTTCGCCCGCGTCAGCCTCAAGCCCAAGCAGGCGAAGACGGTGGCCATCGCCATCGACCCGGCAGCCTTCCAAATCCATCGCGACGACGGCAGCGCGTTCACCGAACCGGGCGGGTTCACCATCTTCATCGGCGGCAGCCAGCCCGGCTTCGCCACCTGGGACTATGCCCCTGGCGCGGGCTGCAAGACGTGGCTGCAGGTACGCTCACCCGTGTAGCCGGGATGTCGCCAGGATGCGCCTCCATTGGACATGGAGCGCACCTTCCCCCTGCAACCGGAACTGCGGCGCGGCGTGGTGGTGAATTCACCGCCGCCGCCCTGGCGGCATCGCTGTCGCGCCGCCGGCGCATAGGCTGCCAGGACCATGACGGACAGCTTGGCGACCATCGTCGATGGCGCGGTGATGGACTCGTCGGTGCCGACGGCGGCCGGCGCTGTCCACCGCATCCGCATCGAAGCGTGGCCGGCCCCCGCCGAGGAGCGCTTGGTGCGCATCGAGCTGATCGGCCGCGGTGGCCGGGTGCTGGCGTCGGTGCCACGCTTCGTCGGCGGCGTCCTTGAACTCGCGCTCGACGGCGAGGACCACGCCGGCTGGGTGCTGGCGCGCGCCTGCCAGGTGCCGGTCGCCGACTTCCGCATCGACGCCATGCGCCAGGCCATCGCCGGTGCCAGCCACACGGTGTAACAGGGTTCCCATGCACAAAGCATCCGCAGTTGTCCATCCCAAGCCGACGTCGCATCCGCCGGTGCAGATCGCGGTCGGCGGCGAGGCGTTCCACACCCTCGCCGCCGGCATCGGCTGCAACACGCCCCTGACCAACCAGGGTGACCTGCCACACCCCGGGCAGCGCCGCGCCTGGGCGGCGTTGATCCGCCGCCTCGACGAACTGCGGCCGGCGTGGATGCGCATCGGCCTGCTGCCCAACCGCAGCGATGGGCTGTGGCATGCCCGGCGCGGCTGGAATCTGCGCCACCGCAGCTTCACCACCCTGGTGGCGCTGGCGCGCTGGGCGAAGAAACGCGACTGCGCTCTGATGCTTGACCCCTTCACCCTGCCGGGGACCGAGCGCACCGATGCCGGCAGCAGCGGCTTTTGGATGGAGCCTGCCGACTACGCCGTGCGTGTCATCGCTCCGCTGCTCGCGCTGGTGCGCCGCGAACGCCTCACGGCGGTGCGCTGGCTCGGCCTGTTCAACGAGCTGGTGTGGGGTCCGGGCAAGCAGGGGATCGAGGCGATCCCGCGCTTCCTCGCTTACCACCGGGCGGTGCATGCGCTGCTGCGCGAGCAGGGCTTCGTCCCCGGCGAACTCGACCTGGTCGGGCCTGGCAACCTCAACCTGTGGGAGTGGCCGGTCGCCGACTTCGCCGCCCTCGGCCTCGACCCGGACCCCTGGTGGGGCGCCTGGGACCAGCATCTCTACCTCTACCACTTCGACTGGGTGCTGGAGAACCACCCCGAGTTCATGCGTCTGCACGACCTGTGCGAGCGCCACCTCCGCCTCTACGCCCGCTTCTGCCGCCTGCGCGGCAAGCCGCTGCTGGTCAGCGAATGCGGCAACTTCCACAGCGGCCGGCTGTTCTGGGGCGAGCGCGACTTCAGCGGTCCGGCCTCGCACATCTCGCTGCTCGCCGACGCCGAACTGGTGGTACGCGGCACCAACGAGGGGGTCGACGGCTTCGCACGCTGGGCCTTGTGCGTCCGTCCTGACTACGACGGGCGCTGGAGCCTGGTCGAGCGCAGCGGATCGGCGATGCAGCCGTCGCCGCACGCCTTCCCGATGTACCGTCTGCTGATGCGCGCCCTGCGCCCAGGCGACCGCGTCCTGCCGACCACCAGCAACGTTGCCGAGGGGATGATGCGCTACGTCTTCGGCTGTGCCGTGCTGGCTCGGGACGGCGGCGCCCGCCTGCTGCTGGTCAACGACCACCCGGTGCGCAACCACGACGTCGCCCTGGCCCTGCCGTCGGCCTTCCGCGGCCGCCGCCTGCGCCGCACCGTCGTCGATGAACTGCGCCGCGGCGAGGAGCGCGAGGCGGTGGCGGTCGACCGCCGGGGGAACGCCAGCGTCGTGGTCAGTCCGCAGTCGCTCACCCTGCTCGAAACCGTCTGATCAGGGCTTCGGTGGCAGGAACAGGGCGTAAGCCAGAGCGACGTATCTCGGCATGGCGGGGAATCCCTGGTGGTGGTCAGAGCTTCGAGGGATCGGCATAGCTTTGCCGCGCCTCCAGG
This sequence comes from bacterium, assembly GCA_020049615.1. The sequence continues at coordinate 3,006 of JAIFKN010000129.1, forward strand.
CTGCCCAGGCTGGCGACGTGCATGTCGGCGAAGAGCCAATTGCCGCGCCCCATGTGTCGACGAGTGCCGAATCCCGACGAGCCGTTGCCCTGCACGCCATCGCGTACGGCGTTGAATGCGGTCAAGCCCCAGGTGAGTTCCCCGAGTTGGGTGTTGAGGAAGTCGCCGACCAGGATCCGCCGGGCACCGAAGGATATGCTCGCCAGCGGGTATTCGCCATAGACGGTGCCGCCGGCTGGCGCTGTCCCGGTGTAGACGCTGTAACCAGGTATCCACATCGCAGATCGCGGGTCGCTGGTGGGGAGGTTCGGTTTTGCCGAGAGGCCGTAGCCGACCCGGATGTCGGTGTTCGAGTTGGCGCGGACGACGCCCTGGTTGAGGCTCTTCCACACCGGGCAGGATTGAGCACCGAGGTGCCGTCACGAGCCGTGGTCTTGTCGGTCTGTTCATCGCGGATGTAGGGCTGGATGCCCTGCATCCAGTAGGTGGTGGCGAGGACATCGCTACGCGAGGGGATGAATATACCGGAGTTGTCTTCGGCGTAGCCATGGATGCCTATGCCGATTTGGCGCAGATTGCTCATGCACACCATGGCGCGGGCCTGGTTGCGAACCAGAGTGATGGCGGGCAGCAAGAGGGCGGCCAGAATGGCGATGATCGAGACCACTACCAGCAGTTCGATCAGGGTGAACCCGATCCGCGGCGCGGTTGCACGATGCCAGGGCATGGCAGCTCCCTCCGATGGAGGCTCTGGTTCCGACGTATCGCGCCGCGACCAGTCGGACATTCCGTAATCAGCCAGGCTGCAGGCGTGCATCGGCCCCTCGGAGGTTGTCTGATGCTAGCAGGCCGGGGTCCTGGTTCCCGGCCCGATCAGTGCCCCGGGGTGAATTCATCAATCGTTCAACGGCCGGCTTCGGGGAAGAGTGCATCGGCGGCCAGCACCACCAGTTCGGTCACCAGTTCGACCGACTCGCCCACCGCCAGAGGACGCTCTGGCGAGGTGAACTCGAGTTCGGCGCTGGCGTCCTCGGCTTGCGCGCCCAGCCGCGAGCCGCGGCCGGCCCAGATCTTGGCCGGGCCTCCGGGGCCGATTCGACGGATGGCCAAGCCGGCTCCATCGGTGCCGCGCCAGGCCAGGGCCGTCGCCGACAGGACGAGTTCGCCGCCGCGTTCGCCGTCGATCGTCAGGTCGAGTCGGTTTGCGCCGGCGGCGACTGCCTGCCACGGCGCTGCCCGCGCCGCCACCGCCGCGGCATCCGGACAGTCGGCGACGATGGCGGCGAAGGGCACCTGGGTGATCTGCCACACCGCCACCGGCCCGGGGTCGATGGCCGGATTGATGCGCTCGAGCCTGCTGGTCGTGCGCAGGACGCCGGCGGCGAGACGGAACTCGCGGACCAGGCGCAGTCCGTAGGCTGGGATCATGCCGCGCAGGACGACGACACCCTCGGCGGTGGTCTCGGCGGTCAGCGGGCCGTCGCAACCGAGCGGTGGCGGCCAGGCGCGTCCGGTGACTGTGCGCCAAGAGGCTTGCGGCCAGGGCCACACCCGGTCGCCGCCCAGGTTGTACCACGAGGCCATGCAGCGCACGGCCTGGCGGTTCTCGAACAGCAGGTTCGGCCCACCGGAGCGTGCGAAGGAGGCCAGCCGGGCGAAGGCCGGGACGATCACCGCCTGGCTGACGCCGTCATCGAGGCGCAGGCCGATCGGCATGGCGAAGGTCGTCGATTCGACGGTGGCGGCGCGCAGGCCGGCGACGAGCAGGGCGAGGATGATGATATGGCGCATGTCGCTCCCGGGATCGCGGTCTGCTTGAGGATAGCCGGGAATCCCCCGACGGGAACGCGACTGTCGCCGGCACACCTGAATTCACCCGCGCTTGTGCAGGACCTGCGCACGGCATGGCCACGCCCATGCAGCAGAAGGAGATCGCTAGGCTGCTTGGGGTATCGCCGGCGGCCGCAGACCCTGCGCGTGTCGCCAATCTACCTGCCAGCTGAAGCCTGAGATGAATTCAGCCCTGGCCGCGGCCTGATGGGTGCGACCGGCTCGGCAGGGCGCTAGCCTGCGGGCATGGAACCCGCCATGCCCAGATGCCTGATCGCCATCCTGTTGCTCGGCGCCGTCATTGCCGGCGAGCCGGTGTTCCTCGACCTGACGCCGTCGGCCAACACGGCCTGGCGCGACGATGGCATCCCCGACAACGGCGTCGGCGGCTGGACCGACGAGGGGATCAACGACATGGGCATCTTCCCGGCGGCGGCGCCCGGCGTGCAGGAGGTTAACGGGGTGCGCTTCCGCCTGCCCGAGGCGGCGGCCGGCGGGCCGGCCGTGGTCATGCTGCGCGGGGCGCGCCTGGCGGCCAAGCCACCGAGCGTCACCGTCGCAGCCGGCGGTGCGACCGGCCGTTTCATCTACGTCATCCACCACGGCGTCGCCCGTCCGGATGGTGTGGCCAAGGAGGAGGTCGTCGCCACCTACACCCTCACCTACGCTGATGGCAGCTCGGCCTCCCTGCCGATCCGCGACGGGCGCGAGCTGCGCCACTGGTGGACCGGGGCGTGGTGGGACAACAACGGCGCCGAGGCCTGGCCGGTGCTTATGGGCCAGAACACCTACACCGCCAAGTGGAACAAGTGGATCGGCCTGTGGGCGACGCGCTGGACCAATCCCTCGCCGGAGAAGCCGATAGCCTCGCTCACCCTGGCCTCGGCGGGGCGGGTGGCGATCGCGGTATGGGCCATCACCATCGACGACCGCGATCATCAGCAGGTCCTCGGCCCCGACTACAAGCTGACCAGGCCGGACGCGCCGCCGGCCGGCTTCTTCGAGCCGGCACTGGCCCTCGAACGGCGGCAGATCGGTGCGGCGATGCGCGGACTCGGCATGCTGCGCGGCGTGCGCGAACTACGCACCGTGCGTCCAGACCTGCTCGAACTGACCATCGATGCGGCGGTGGCCGGCGGACCCGGCATGGGCGAGGCCGAGGCCGCCGCCCTGCAGCGCTCTGAGGCCTTCACCCTGCGCATCGCCGGGGCCGAATCACGGCCGCAGCAGGTCGGACGACACTCCTTCCTCTACACCACCGCTGATATCGGTCGCTTCCCGGTCAACCCGATCCACTGGCACACCTACTACCTGCGCCTGGCAGCCCCGTTGGTCGCTGGGCAGCTCTGCACGGTGCGCGTCGCCGGCTTGGCTGGCGAGGGTGTCGTCAGCGAGGCGACCCTGGCCTTCGATCCCGCGACCAGCATCACTCCCGCGATCAAGGTGAACCAGGCGGCCTATGCCGCCGGCGCCGGCCGCCGCTATGCCTACCTCGGCTGGTGGGCGGGCGATCTCGGCGCCGTCTCCTTCGCCGACTGCTCAGCCTTCGAGGTGGTCAGCGAAACCGATGGCGCGGTGGCGCTGCGCGGTGCGGTCACAGTGCGGGCGGCGACCGAGGACGGCAAGAACAAGCCGGTCGATGGCATCGACCCGCTCAGTGGCGAGGCGGTGCGCGAGATTGATCTCGCGCTGCTCGGCCCCGGACGCTACCACCTGCGCCTGCCCGGCATCGGCCGCTCGTGGTCTTTCGCCGTCGGCGGCGAGGCTGCGTGGCAGGTCGCGCGCATCTCGATCCGCGGCCTGCTCACCCAGCGCTGTGGCTGCGATCTGGCGCCGGCCGTCACCGCCTTCCCCCGTCCCGCCTGCCATGTGCAGACTTGGGAGCACGGCCATCTCCTCGGCGGACTGCACGAGCGACGCGAGGACGGCAAGCTGGTCATCGTCAACCCGCCACGGGCGCCCGGCGAGGCGGCGAGGTCCTTCCACGGCGGCTACCACGACGCGGCGGATTACGACCTCTTCGCCGGGCACCTGTTCGGCGCTGCGCGCCTGCTCGACGCCTTCGAGGCGGCACTGCAGGCTTGGAAGGACGGCGACCTCGGCCTGCCCGAGAGCGGCAACGGCATCCCCGACCTGCTCGACGAGGTCGCCTGGGGGCTGCGCTTCTACGCCGAGAACCAGGGCGAGGACGGCGCCGTGCCGGCCGGTCGCGGCAACGACGAGGACTACCAGAACAAGGAATGGCTCAAGGACGGCGCCAAGGAGCATGGGCAGATCCCGCCTTTCGGCGTGCTGCCACCAAACCGCTCGTCCACCGCCACCTTCGCCGCCGTCGCGGCGCAGTACGCCCGCCTGATCGCACCCTTTGACCGGGCGCAGGGCGAGGTGATGCGCGGCCGGGCCGAGCGCGCCTGGACCTGGGCAGCGCAGGACGGAGGCGGCGCATACCGTAACGGTGGCACCACCTACGCCGCCCTTTCCTGGCCGCGCGCCCTCTTCTGGGGGGCCGCCGAGCTGTGGGAAACCACCGGCGACAAGCGCTACCTTGAGCATGTCCTCGCGCACCGCAGCGATGCGGCGGTGTGGAAGCACAACTGGAACGAGGCGGCGGCGATGCCCTTCTTCCGCTGGGCGGTGGCGCGTGGGGTCCGCCCCGGCACCGACGAGGCCTTCCGTGGCGAGCAGCGCGCCGCCATCCTCGCCTCCGCCGACGGGGCGGTGAAGGCGGTTGATCGGACTTCGTACCGCATGGGCGCGCGGCCGGACGGGGCGGGCGGCTGGGGCGACATGACCGGCGGTGCTGAGCACGGCATGGTCTGCCTGCTCGCTTGGCGCCTCACCGGCGAGGCGAAGTACCTCGATGCGGCCTCGCTCAACGCCGACTACCAGCTCGGCTGCAACCCGCTGGGACGCTCGTTCATCACCGGCCTCGGCAGCCGGCCGCCACTGCACCCCGTGCTGAGGCCATGGCTGATCGACGCCGCTGGCATCCCGGTGCCCGGCGTGCCGGTCTATGGCCCGGGCGGCGGCGCCAATTCGCTGCGTGGCTGCCATCCCGAAGCGGTGCCGAGCTGGCGCTGCTGGCTCGATAACCCGACCTCCGAACTGCACAGCGAGTTCGATGTCGTGCGCATGCAGAAGTCGGCCGGATTCTTCGCCCTGCTGTGGACGGCGGGTCTCCAACGGCCGTGACCGCTCAGCGGCCGAGGGCCTGCGACTGCGGTTTTTCTAGGTTATGGGGATGATGGCCGGGATCGGCGCCCAGCGCCCAACGAAGCACCCCGCGGGATCCCCGCGGTCTTGCCCGCACGGGTGGTCTGGATCTTCGGCTCGGCGCACCTGAACTGTCCGCCCGCAGGGCGATCACTTGGCGCCTGACCAGCCACGTCCCACGAGATTGCCAGAAAGCCAGAAAGCCAATCTCCAGCGATCTTCCAACGCAAGAGCCTTGGCGATATAAACCGCCAAGGCTCTTGAGGATGCGACGTAAGCCGTTGCCGTATCAGCGCTTGCTGAACTGGCAGCCACGGCGAGCGCCGTGCAGGCCGTACTTCTTGCGCTCGACCATGCGGTCGTCGCGGGTCAGCAGGCCGTGCTTGCGCAGGGCGGCGTGGGTCGCGGGCTCGGCCTGGACCAGGGCGCGCGAGATGCCGAGGACGACGGCGCCGACCTGGCTGGCAGGACCGCCGCCTTCGACCTGGACCTGGACGTCGAAACGGCCGGTGGTCTCAGTCAGCTTCATCGGGTTGGCGAGGTCGCGGCGCAGGCGCTCGACCGGGAAGTACTGGTCGGCGGGTCGGCCGTTCACGGTGATGGTGCCGGTGCCGGGCGCGAGGCGCACACGGGCAATGCTGGTCTTGCGACGTCCGAGACCCAGGATGGACTGCGTAGCAGGCATGAAAGTCCTTTGCGAGGGGCGGCAGCCTATTGCGATCCCCGGTATTGCAAGACCTCCATCGGCGGTCTGACGGCAGACCGCCAAGCCGGCCGACTTCCAGGCTTCCGGACCGTCCGGCCTGGCGTACACCCTGGACCCATGCCCATCGCCTCGCGCCAGGATGCCGCCGCCGCCGCCCAACGCCTCACCCAGGAGCTGGGTACCGTCATCGTCGGCCAGGAGCGCGTGGTCGAGGAGGTGCTGGTCGCGCTGTCGGCCGGCGGCCACGCCCTGCTCGAGGGTGTGCCCGGCCTGGCCAAGACCCTGCTCATCTCGACCCTCGCCGCGGCGACCAAGCTGAGCTTCAACCGCATCCAGTTCACCCCCGACCTGATGCCTTCCGACATCACCGGCACCGAGGTGATCCGCGAGGACAAGTCGACCGGCGTGCGCGACCTCGCCTTCATCCCCGGCCCGATCTTCGCCTCGG
>JAIFKN010000203.1 GCA_020049615.1 bacterium
CCACCGAGGCGCTGCCCGTGCTGCTGCAGCGTCGTGGTCGCCACATGGACTGCGCCATCCGCTTCACCTGGGCCGACGGCCGCAAGGCCGCCGTACTCCTGGTCGAACACTGGAGCGACGCCCGCAAGGTCGATCTCCCCCGCGTCCTGCGCTATGTCGGCGAGCTCGTCGCCCGCTACCCCGACCTCCCCATCCTGCCCGTCATCCTGGTCGCCGATCAGCGTCCCTTCACCATCGACGGCCAGCTTCGCATCGGCGTCCCCGGCTGGACCGCCATCGCCCTCGACGCCCACGTCGTCCGCCTGACCCCGTCCGCCGCCGAAGCGCCACGCACCCGGGTCGCCATCGTGCTTGCCACCATCCCAGCCTCGCGCGACCCGGTCGGAGACGCCTTGCGCGCCCTCCGCCGCCTCGCCGACGCCCCTGGCCCGATCGAACATCTCCACTGGCTGCTTCCCTTGGTCCAGATGCTGTTCAAGATGCGCCCCAGGGACCAGCAGCGCCTCATCGAACACCTGCACAGGGACGCCGCCATGCTCGACATCCTCGCCATCCTCAAAGCCGAAGGCAAAGCCGAGGGCAGAGCTGAAGGCATCGTCGCCAGCATCCGCTTCCGCGTCGCCCAGGACCGTCTGACCATCGACCAGGCTCGCGCGGAGATCGATGCCCTTGCCGCCACCGGCGCGCTCACCGCGGCCGAGGCCGACCTCGCGCGCTCGCGCCTCGGCTGACTGGCCCTTGCCTCGACTGAGGGGCGTGTCCGCCCCCCCCGCATTGAACACCAGCCTGGGAACGCCGCCGAGGCCCGGCACGAGTACGGCCTCGCCCTGGTCCCGCTGGAACCCCTGCCGGCGGCCGAGGCCGTCATCCTGGCAGTCGCCCACAAGCAGTTCCGGGCCCTGACCCTGGCGACCCTCGCCGGCGCCCTGCCGGCGGGCGCCGCGGTGCTGGACGTGAAGATCTGCCTCAACCGCGCCGCCGTGGCCCGGGCCGGGTTGGAGCTGTGGCGGCAGTAGCGCCGTAGCGCGGGCTTCAGCCGGCTGAAGCCGGCACGGACGGCTGGCTTCAGCCAGCCGCGGGGGGACCGAGGTCCATCGTCCGTGCCGGCTGAAGCGTCTCGTCATGGCGCATGGTGGGTCCACATGGACCCATTGCGCCAATACGGACCCATGCGCAGGCCACACCACAACCTCCTGTGCCCGGCCGAGCTGGACCCGAGGCGGCCGCCACCCCCTTTGCCTCCCTCCGGCAGGCCGCACGCTGGCCCCCGATGACCACCGATCAGGCCCAGCGCGGCCAGCAGCGTCTGCGCCGTGCCGGGGCCAGCGCCATCCTCGGCGTCGGCGCCAAGGGCATCCAGCTCGTCACCCTGGTGGTGACCGTGCCGCTGCTCTACGCCCACCTTGGACCGGAGCGCTACGGCCTGTGGGCGGTGCTGACCGCGATCAACGCCCTGCTCGCCTTCGCCGACCTCGGCCTGGGCAACGGCCTGACCACGCTGCTGGCGCAGGCGGTCGGGCGCGAGGACCGCGACGGGGCGCGGCGGCTGGTCGGCGGGGCGCTGCTGGCGACGGGGCTGCTGGCGACCGGGCTGCTGCTCCTGGGTGCCATCCTCCTCCCGACCCTCCCCTGGCCGCGGCTGCTGGGCGTCGCTGGCACCGCCGCCGCGGGCGAGGCGACCGCCGCCATCGCTGTCGCGCTCGGCGCCCTGGTCCTGGCCGTGCCGACCGGTCTGGCCGCCCGCATCCGCCTTGGCCTGCAGCAGGGGCACCTCGCCGCGCTGTGGGAAGGCTCCGGCCAGTTGCTCGGCCTGCTGGCGCTGCTGACCGCCGTCCACCGTGGCGCCGGCGTGCCGGTCCTGCTCGTCGCCGCCCTCGGCCCGCCCCTGCTGATCCAGGCCCTGCATCTGACCACCCTCCTGCGGCGCAGCGAGCCGTGGCTGCGGCCGCAACGCAGCGACCTGCACACCGCCGCTGCCGCCCCGGTCCTGCGCAGCGGTCTGCTCTTCCTCGCCATCCAGGCCTCGACCGCCATCGCGTACTCGTTCGACGCCGTGTTCTGCAGCCACCTGCACGGCTGGCGACCTGGCGGTGGTGCAGCGGCTGTTCGTCATCCCGACTGTGCTGATCAGCCTCGCCCTCACCCCGCTGTGGCCAGCCTACGGCGAAGCTCTGGCGCGCGGCGACTCGGCCTGGGCGGCTCGGACCTTCTACCGATCGCTGGCCGCGGTCACCCTTGTCGGCCTGATCGGCCTGCTGGCCACGCCGCTGCTCGCGCCGCTGCTCCTGCATTGGTGGATCGGGCAGGGCTTCACCATCGACCTGCCAACGCTCCTGGCCTGCGCGGCAGCCGTGCTGGTCATGGGACTCGCCCATGCCGCCTCGATGTTGTGCAACGGGGCCGGGCGTCTCGCCTTCCAGGCCTGGTGCGGCCTGGCCCTGCTCGCCGGCACCCTGTTGATGAAGCCGTTGCTGGGTCACTGGTTCGGACCTGCCGGTCTGCCGGCCGCGACTGCCCTGGTCACCCTGCTGACCATCGTCCTCCCCCTGGCGTGGCTGGGCCGCCGCATCCTGCGTACTAGCCCAGGCGTGCCCGCTGGCGAGGCTGCCGCCCACCCGTGAGCCCTCCGGACGCGCTCCTCTGCCCCCTGTGCAACGCCGACGCCCCGGTCGATCTGGGCCAGGTGCCGCCACCCGGCCGCACCGTCGGTGGGCTCGACATCCCGCCTGCCCGCCTGCTGCATTGCCGCACCTGCAGCTACCGTTGGAAGAGCGCCCGGCCGGATGAGTCCGCGTTGGCCGCCGCGTATGCCGCCAACAGCGGCGACTGGTGGCCGGATGACGGCAAGGCCCGCAGTCACGTCACCCGTCGCATCAGCCAGATCCTGGCGCGCCGCCTGCCCACCACAGCCAGCGTGCTGGACGTCGGCTGCTTCGACGGCTCGATGCTTGCCGCGGTCCCGGGTGACTGGCGTCGCTTCGGGGTCGAGCCCTCAGTATCGGCGGCGGGACGGGCGGCGGCGCGTGGCGTCGAGGTGCTCGCCCCGACCCTCGACCAGCTCGCCGGCGACAGGCAGTTCGACGCCATCCTTGCCCTCGACGTCATCGAGCACCTCTACCGCCCTGGCGCCTTCTTCACCGCGCTGGCCGCCCGCCTGCGTCCCGGCGGGGTCACCCTGCTCATGAGCGGCGACCCTAAGTCATGGACCTGGCGGGTGACCGGCCCGACCTACTGGTACGTCGCCAATCCTGAGCACGTCGGGTTCTTTGACCGGGCGGCGATGGAGCACGCCGCCCGGATGGCCGGCCTGCAGGTGGCCGGATGGACCCGGCTGCAACACCACCGGCGGCCGTGGCCGCGACGAATGGTCGAACATGCGGGAAATCTCGCCTGGCTGGCGGCTCGGGGGCTGGGAGGGCTGGGGCTGCCGCCTGTGCGGCGAGTGACGATTAACCACCGTTCGCCGCATTGGCTGGGGGCGAGCGACCATGCTCTGGCGGTAGTGGAGCGCAGGTGACTCGCTGGCGCCGGGCCGCCAATTGCCTCCTGCGCCCCTGCCAGCAGGCTGCGCCGGTCCAGATGACCTACGCCCTCCACCTGCGCATGCTCCTCACTTGTACCATCGCCTTCGCGGACCACGCCAGTTGCAACGCCGCAGAGTAAACGCATGGGCAATCTAGCATCCCGCCTCCGCCGCTGGATCTGCGCAGACGTTGGACGGGACAACGAGACGTTACGCGAAGAGTGGGTCAGGACCAAGCTGTCCGCCTTGCCTGCAGACAGCCGCATCCTCGACGCCGGCGCCGGCCCGCAGCGCTACCGAACCCACTGCCGCCACCTGCGCTACCTAAGCCAGGACTTCGCCCGGTACGACGGTGTCGGCGACGGCTCAGGATTACAGACCGGCGAGTTCGCCTACGGCAAGCTCGACCATGTTTGCGACATCACCGCCATCCCCGAACCGGATGGTGCGTTCGACGCCGTGATGTGCACCGAGGTTCTGGAGCATCTGCCTGAACCGGACCTGGCAATCCGGGAATTCGCCCGCCTGCTGCGTCAGGGGGGAAGGCTCATCCTGACAGCACCGTTCGCCAGCCTCACGCACTTCGCCCCATTCCATTTCTCGACCGGTTTCAACCGGTTCTGGTATGAGACCACCTGTGCACGGCATGGGCTGCGCATCATAGAAGCGGTGCCCAGTGGGAGCTGGTTCGACGTCGTCGCCCAGGAGCTCTACCGCCTGCCGGACTCGAGCCGGAGATACGCCAGCCGCCCGTGTGGCCCGTTGACCCGGATCGCACAACTGTGGCTGCTGCGACACCTGGCGCACTGCCGTCGCGACGACACGAAATCCGGCGAACTGGCCTGCTATGGTTGGCACGTCGTGGCGGAGCGCGTGGGCTGATGCTGCGTTGGACTCGCCGGACCCTGGAGACTATGGGACTCGACCCCGTGCGTGGACTGCGTGCGTTGGCGCGGTTCCCCGGCTTCGTTCGCCAGCACCGTCGTTTCCGCCAGATGCATGCCGCCTCGGGCGAGCCCTTGGCCTGGGCGGCCTCCTGGCCCTGTCTGCTCGATGCCCGCGATCCAGGCGGCTCCGCCAGCGGCCATTACTTCCATCAAGACCTGCTGGTAGCCCGGCGGATATTTCTCGCCGCGCCATCCCGGCACATCGATGTCGGTTCGCGCGTGGACGGCTTCGTCGCCCACGTAGCCTCCTTTCGGCAAATCGAAGTCCTCGACATCCGCGAGATCCGTTCGACGGCTGGCAACATCGTCTTCCGCCGTGCCGACCTCACCCAGCCGCTGCCGCCCGACCTCGCCGGCGGAACGCCGTCGCTGTCCTGCCTGCACGCGCTCGAGCACTTCGGAATGGGCCGGTACGGCGACGGTCTCGACCCGTCTGGGCACCGCCGTGGGTTGACCCAGCTCGCAACTCTACTGCGGTCTGGTGGGACGTTGTACCTTTCTGTGCCAATGGGACCTTCGCGCATCGAGTATAACGCCCAGCGCGTGTTCTCCCTGCCTCTACTCCTCGAACTGCTGGCCGAACGGTTCGCCATGCGCAGGTTCAGCTATGTCGATGACGCCGGCGACCTTCACGACGACCAGCCGTGGACCGGCCCCGAGGCCGAGGCCTGCTATGGCTGCCGCTATGGCTGCGCGATCGTCGAAGCCATCCGATGCTAATCCCCCTCCCTGCCGTAAACGAGCTGTCGCGATGAAACCCACTCTGGAAATCGGCTCAGGCGCCAATCCCTGGCCACAAGCCGACATCCTCCTCGACCGCTACCTGGTCGACCCGCGGGAGCAGCGCAGCGGCGAGGCGCTGCACCGGGACAAACGTCCGTTGATCATCGCCGCTGGGGAGAACCTCCCGTTCAAAGACAAGGTTGCTCGACACTGCTATAGTTGCCATGTCATCGAGCACGCCGTCGATCTCGCCGGCATGCTCGACGAGATGTCCCGGGTCGCCGAATCCGGCTTCATCGACTGCCCCAATCCGCTGCTGGAGGCGGTGCTCGATCAGCGCGAGCATCGCTGGTACATCACCGTTCGTGATGGAGAATTGATCTATTTCCCCAAGGGCACTGGGGCATCCCTGTCAAACACACTCAGTCCGATCTACTTCGCACTCCTCAGCGACCACTATCTGATCCGCCGCACGTGGCCGCTGTTCGTTGTCCGCCATGCGTGGACCGGGTCTCTACGCCATCGTCAGGCCGCCAGTCTGGAGGAGATTCTGCCTACCCCGGCCGAATGCGACCGCTTGGCCGCCATCGCCCGGAGCAATCGCCTGGGCAGGCTGCTGGGCTGCCTGAAGGAGGAAATCGCCGAATCGGCCCGGAAGCGCATCGGTCGAGTGGTCGGAGGGATGGCCAAGCGGGCGGTGCGGTCCCTCCGCCGGCTGCGCCGGTCCCGCCGAGCGGCGCCACGCTTCGCCACGCTTGACGAACTCCTGGGTTTGATGCGCTGCCCGACCAGCCGGGGCGGGCTCGTGCGGGCCGACGATCGGACCCTATTGTCGGAGGACGGCCGCCATCGCTACCCGACCGATGGGAACCTGGTCCGCTTCGTGGAGGATTGAGCATGGGCCCGGGCCGAGTGTTCAGCCTCGCCCTGGCTGCCAAGCTGACCGCCGTCGCCGCCACCGCCGTCCTGGCGCGCCTGCTGACCGAGATCTTGCCTCCTGAGGAGGTAGGACGGTTGAACCTTGGCCTCGCTTCCATCGGCCTGGGCACGCTACTGCTGATCGCGCCAGTGGGTAACCTGCTCTTCGCTCGGGCTGCCGCGTGGAACGAGCAAGGCATGCTGGTCGCCAATCTCGCTCGATATCTGGTTCTTGTCGCGGTTAGCGCGGCGGTCTGGTCGACGTTGCCGTTGCTGACGGGTCCGTACTTCGCCGGCGGCCATCCGTCCTGGCAGGTCTCGCTGGCGTGGTGGGTCTACGCCCTGTCCGCCTCCAGTGGACCAGCCCTGCTCTTCCTACTCAACATCCTCAAGCGCCAGCAGTCCTATTTCACACTTAGCGCCGTGTCCGCGGCTGCACCCCTCCCCTTGGTGCTGGCGCTGTCCGGCCAGGGCGAGCCGGTCACCGCCGAACAGTGGCTGTTCGCCGCATGTGCTTCCGGCGGGTTGGCCACCGGCGTCGGCCTGGTGCTGCTCGCCAAATGGAGCGCCCGGGTGCAGCCCGATGCAGCAGCGAGGCTTACTCTCGCGGATGCGGTGGCGTTCTCGCTGCCGCTCATGGTAGCGAATCCCGCCTTCTGGGTGGTCACCAACGTCTGGCGCTACATCATCGAGTATCGCGAGGGGATCGAGAGCCTGGCCTTCGTCGCCATGCCGGCGGGGATCGGGATCAGCCTGCACTCCGCCTGGGATGCCCTGGTCAACGACTTCCTCAAGCCCGTCTTCCTCCGCGCCGCCGTCGGCAACCCGGGGCGGGAGGCGTGGAACCGCTATCTCGCCCGGCTGCTGCCGTTGCTCCTGTTCAGCCCAGCAGCCTGCCTGTGTTGCCACGATCTCATCGGCAGCATCCTGCTGGCGGCGGAGTATCGAGCATACAGCTCCTACATCTTCTGGGGCAGTCTGGCCTACTGCCTGGTATCGCTCTGTGCCGCGTTCAACCTGCTCTGCCACATCGATAACCAGCCACATCGCACAACGGCACCTGCGCTTATCGCCGCCGTGGTAGCGGTGACCTGCGCCTTGGCCCCGTTCCCGGCCGGCGGCATCCTGGTCACTTCCCTGGTCGGCGGACTGCTCGCCTACCTCGCCATGCTGGGACGCCGCTTGGGTGCCGGAACCGCCTTGCGCGAGGCGGTGGCCCGGATCTCTCCAACCACCGTACTCCTGGCCGTGTGCGGCGGGAGCTGGATGCTGGCCAGGAACGGAGTCAATGTGCCGCCGACCGCCGTGATAGCCGGCGAAGCCGTCGTGGCCGCCGTGGCCGCGGTGCTGGCACTGCGGCTGTTGCGCCAGGCGGTGGCGGAAGACCGATGAGAGCCCTGCTTCTGACCACTTGCCCGCACTGGCCCTGGGCCAGGCAGATCCCGGAGTCGGGCCTGCCCGCTGGCGTCATTGTCGACGTCGATCGGATCGAGCCCGGTACGACCTACGATCTCGTCATAGTCTTCGAAGACACGGTACGCGATGGGCAGTGCATCCCCTGCCGTGCCTGCCATTTCATCCCCGGGGAACCTCAGGGGATCGTGCCAAGGTACCATCCCAGCTTCCTCCGCCAGTTCGACGCCGTCCATGGCTTCCGAAACGACCTCGTGCATCCGCAGCTGCGGCCTTCGCATAGTTGGCTGCCGTGGTTCTACGGCGTCGACCACAACCGCAGCTTCACTCCCGTCCATACCCACGCGAGTCTGGTCGCTGCGGCGAGGCCGGCCAAGGACCGGCTTGTCTCGGTGGTCTGCTCCAACAAGACCCACACAGAAGGACACCGGCGCCGGCTGGCCTTCATCGACCGCCTGAAGGCCCGGCTGGGTGACCGCCTTGACATATTCGGTGCCGGCCTCCGAGCGATTGCCGACAAGTCCGAGGCCATCGACCGCTACCGCTACCATCTCGTCCTTGAGAACTCGATCCATCCCGGATATGTCTCCGAGAAGTTGTGGGACGCCTTCCTCGGCTGGTCCTGCCCGATCTACGCCGGGGCCCCAGATGCGCCAGGCATCCTCGATTGGCCGTCCCTGCCGGTCATCGACCTGTCTGACCTGGACCGCGCTGTCGAGTCCACCACCACGCTGATCGCCAGCGATGCCTGGAGCGTCCACACCGCCACGCTGTCCCGAGTGCGTAGTGACGTCCTTGGACGGCACAACCTGTTCCACCACATCGCCCATATCGCGGCCGGCGTCCCGCAGAGCGCAGCCCGCATGCTGACCCTACGATCCCACGCTGCCATCCGCTCGGACTGGCGCTCCTTCCTGCCGCGGGCCTGGGCTGGGATGCGCCGTCGGCTTGCCAGACCTGAAGCACGGGGATGATGACCTCCCAGGTGCGATCGCCAGCAGTAGTCAAACTCAACGGTGGCTTGGGCAACCAGTTGTTCCAGGCTGCCTTCGCCATCGCTGTCGCGAAGGTTCGCCGACAGACCGTGCTGCTCGACGCCACTACCTTTACACCCGGCGGTGAACGAGCCTACGGACTAGGTGCCTTCGCCCAGCCCTTGCACCTGGCCAACTCCGCCGAAATCGCTGCCGCCCAGGGCTGGTCGGCGAATCTTCTCGGAAACCTTGGGATGCGCCTCGTCTCCCGGCTGCACGGCCGCCGCTGGACCCCAGCCACTTGGTTCGTCGAGCAAGAAGGTGTGTGGCGCCCAGAGGTTGTTGGGGAGATACGTCGCACCTACCTGGAGGGCTACTGGCAAGACGAGCGCTACCATCTCGGCATCGCGACCGAGATCGCCGCTGCCTTTGAACTTGCCCAGCCGCCTCCCGCCGCTGTCGCGACCCTGGCTGAACTTGCCGCCAGCGCCCCCTCGGTCATGGTCCACGTGCGGCGGGGGGACTACCTCAGCAACCCGGTGGTAAACGCTTTTCATGGTATCCACGGCGCCGACTACTACCGCGCCGCACTCGATCGGGTCCGCAGCCTGGCCGGGAGTTGCAGGGCCTTCGTCTTCTCTGACGCGCCGACGGCGGCGAGGTCGCTGCTCGACTGGCCAACCAACACCGTGTTCGTGGACGGCGACCCTGCACGGCCGCACGAGGACCTGCACATCATGCGCGCTTGCCGGCACCATGTCCTGGCCAACAGCAGCCTGAGCTGGTGGGCAGCTAGACTGCGCCGCTGCGACGATGGCGTTGTGATCGCGCCGGCCCGCTGGTACGCCGCGGCCACCCCAGCCAACGACACCATCTGCCCCGCTGCGTGGACGAGGATCTAAGTAATGTCTGCGCCGGAAGTCAGCGTCGTGCTATGCGTCCACCGCGATCGTGGCGGGCTGTCCGCCAGCATCACCTCAGTCCTGGGACAGGAGGGCGTCGGGCTGGAGCTCATCCTCGTCGACGACAGTGGCAGCGGCGCCATACAGGCGGCGACCGACACTAGCGACCGGCGCGTCCGCTGGGTGGTGAACGAGGCGAACCTCGGTCTCACTCGGGCGCTGAACCGCGGCCTGGATGCGGCCACAGCACCACTGATCGCACGCATCGACGAGGGCGACCTGTGGGCCGCGGGGAAGCTCGCGGTCCAACTGCGCCGGCTGACCGATGAACCCTCGCTGGTGGCGATCGGCTGCCGATTCCGCGAGGCCCTGCCTGGCGGCGGCTGCGCCGACGGACCACAGCTACCGCTGGCCGACTGTGAGTTGCGCCGGGCCCTGGCCGCCGGACGGAACCCTTTCGCGCATCCTGCCATGGTGTTCCGCAACCTCGGCCTGCGTTACCATCCGACATTCCGCGTGGCCCAGGACTTCGAACTGTGGAGCCGGCTGGCGGTACTCGGACGCTTGGCCAACCTGCCGGACCGCCTGATGACCTACGATCGCCGAGCGGCGAGCGTCTCGGACGCCAATGTCCTTGACCAATGGGCTAACCCGCTGGTCGCCAGCAGGCTGTGGCATGGCTATCGCCAGCGCCTCGATCGCGCAGCCCTGGTCCAGCTGGCGCGCAGCGGGCTGCCTGAGGACGCGATCGAGCAGGCCCTGCGCACACTGCTCACCCCAGCGATGCGCCGGGCCGTGCCCTCCTTCGTCCGCAGCTCGCAGGCGGGCGGCCTGCGCCGGCTGCTCGGAACGGCGGTGGCGGTGAGCTGCTGCCCGCGGCTGCTGCTGATCGGCCGCGATCGGCGACGGCAGGCCGCCGGCGTCGGAGAGGACGGCTGACATGTGCGGCGTGGCAGCGGTGATCTCCCGATGGACTGCTGATCGTCGCACAGAGGCGGCGCGACGGATGCGCGACGCCCTTGGCCACCGTGGCCCGGATGGAGCCGGAACCTGGGCCTCGCCCGACGGCGCGGTTGAGTTGTCGCACACCCGCCTGGCCATCCTCGACACCGGCACCGGCGGAGCCCAGCCGATGGTCTCGGCCTCGGGTCGAACCGTGGTTGCGTTCAACGGCGAGCTTTACAACCACCACGAGCTGCGCCGCACCCTGATTGCCGCAGGCATGGTATTCCGCGGGCATTCCGACACCGAGGCGCTGGTCGAAAGCATCGACCGCCATGGCTTCGAGGCCGCCATCGCCGACGCCTGCGGCATGTTCGCCATCGCCTGCTGGGATGGCCGGCGCAACCGCCTGTGGCTGGCGCGCGACCGCTTCGGCGAGAAGCCGCTGTACTGGTGCAACGCCGACGGCGCCCTGCTGGTCGCCAGCGAGCCGCAGGCGATCCTCGCCGCTCTGGGCACGCGTCCGGCGATCAACCGGAATGCCATCGCAGCGCTGCTGCATCTCGACTACATCCCGGCCCCCGCAAGCATCTGGCAGGGCATAAGCAAACTGCCGGCGGCGCATCTCGGTTGGGTCGACTTGGCCGCTCCGCTGCTCCCGCCAGAGACGTCGTGCTACTGGCGGCCGCCACAGCCGACCGTCCACCTGCCGGTCGCCGAGGCGACTGCGCGCTGTGCGGAGTTGCTGTCCACGGTGGTGCGTGCGGCGATGGATAGTGACGTGCCAATGGGCGCGCTGCTCTCCGGCGGCATCGATTC
>JAIFKN010000230.1 GCA_020049615.1 bacterium
GCTATCTCTGGCAGAACCGTGCCCGTCGTCGACCCGGGAGACAGGCCCGAAGGACGTCCGAGCGCCCACATATCCTCAAATTTCGCGATGCAAAAAGTTCGGCTGCGGCAATAGGAGGACGGATCAAGGGCGGTGCAACGCGTTGCTAAACGCCATTGGTTCTAGCGGTCCCAGGCCGACCGTACTCGTCAACCCGAATCAACGACACGTGAATGCATCGGCCAGCGTCAAACCAGCCGTTACGCCCCTCACGACCCGACTGGTCAACGCCAATCACGACCCTACCCGTCAGCAGTGCTACCCGCTACAACAGTTGGCTGAGGAGCGTCTTGGCCGGGACCACGGTCGGCTCATGCCGGCTGAAGCAGTCCGCGGCGACGAAGTCGCGGTCGAGTACGACCTGGAAGGCGTGCGGCGCCTTGACCTGGTCCTGGTAGTGCTTCAGCGCCGGACTGAGGTGATCGCGGCCCGACTTCACCTCGACCAGGAACCAGGGCTTGCGGTCCCGGATCACCACGAAGTCGACCTCACGCTGCTGTTTGTCGCGGAGGTAGCGCAGTTCGAAGGTACCCAGGCCCAGGTCGCTCCAGCCTTCGACCGCCTTCAAGAGGTGGCAGGCGATGAAGGTCTCGGCCCGCTTGCCTGGATCCTCGATCCCAGACCAGTCGCGCAGGAACCACTTGGGCTCTTTGCGCAGCGACTTGGTCACGTTGGTGAACCAGGGCCGGATCAGCACGCCGACGTGCAGCGACACCAGGATCTCGAGCCAGTGCTTGACCGTGTCGGGAGCCACATGCAGATCATCAGCCAGGGATTTCATCACGATCTGATCGCAGGATCGGCCCTGCAGGATCTCGGCCAGCAGACCGATCTGTGCAACCTCGCGCACCAGGGTCAGGTCGCGGATATCCTCGCGCAGGAGCTGCTGCTGCCGCGAGTCCCGCCACCGGCGCGAGAACACCGGACTGCGCTGGGCGAAAGGCTCGGGGAATCCGCCGTGTTCCCACAGAGCCTTCCACTGGGCTTCCGGCAACGGCCGCGGCGGTCGGGTCAGCGAGTCAGGGATGTTCGGTGCGAGCAGTTCGCCCACCGAGAAGGGGTGCATGCGGTAATGGAAGTAGCGCCCCATCAGACTGTCGCCACCGCGCCGATACACGTCGAGGCGCGATGACCCCGTGACGATCAGGTGGCAGCGGTCGGCATAGAGGTCGAAGAATCCCTTGAGCCAGTTTTTCCAGCGTCCGAATTTATGGATCTCGTCGATGGCGATGACGGGGGGCTTCTCGCGGAGATTGTCCAGGCCGACATGCGTGGCGACAGCCTCCGGCCCGGCTGCGATGAGTTTCCGATGCGCCGGGTTGTCCCAGTCGAGGTAGTCGGCGGACAGGTGCCGTGACGTCGTGGTCTTGCCAACCTGGCGCGGGCCGCTGATGAATACCATCTGCCGATAACTGGCGATATGCCTGGAAATCAGCGCGTCGTAGAACCGAGGCAGGGCGGCCGGCATGCAGTCCAAACTAGAGCGTACTCGATTTTAGTCTAGACCAGAATCACGTACGCTCGATTTTTGGCCCATCCCTGGCCCAGCCCTGGCCCATCCCTGGCCCAGCCCGTCACGAAGTGGCTTGCCTGCCGTGGCACATGTCATTGCGCCCACGCTCTGCGAGGCCATCCACGAGGAGCCCGCCGGGCAGGTTGTCGATCCACGCGGCGCCATCCATGCCGGACGGTGCCGTAACGCCCAGGAGACTCAACTACCTGCGGAACGGTCGCCAGCCCGATCTCACTTCTGTGGCGCGGCAGGCGCCTGGACCTTCCGGATCGGGGCATAGGCGTAGTACACCTCCAGGCTGAGCAGGGCGTGTACCGTGCTCTGCAACCGGCCGCGTCCAGTCTGCACCGGCGGGTCCCAGCTGGCATCGAAGCAGCCGTCGCCCTTGCGCTGGCTCAGCACCAGGGCGTCGCGGACCGCGGTGTTCCACCGCTTCCAGTGCTCGCCACCGACCTGGAACATCGCCAGCGTGCCGAGCCAGGTCCGGCGCGGAGCGGCCGCGCGTTCGGCCGGGGTGGTGCGACCGATGGTGTTGGCCAGCGTCTCCAGCAACTGATCACCGCTCCGGTGGCCGAGGAAGACGGCTGCTGTGGCGCCCGCTTCGGCTTCGCTGCCGCTGATCGTCCCGTCCGGCACCCAGTGGGCCGGGAAGGCGGTCGCGTCCTGGTAGGGATCCAGCGTCTTCCAGCCGGGATTCGCCGCCTGCCAGGCCCCCTCCAGCCAGAGCTTGGCCCGCTCCAGCCCGTCGCCCGCGTTCAGTCCGGCAGCGTGGGCGGACTTGAGGGCCATCACCGCCTGGAGCGTGGCGTGGGTGTCGATGGCTGGCGCCCGACCCCAGGCCAGCGGCTTGCCGTCGGCGACGGCGAGGCGCAGGGCCAGCAGCCGGTCCACGCCCGCCTGTGCCGGCTTGCGCAGGGCCGGATCGCTGGTCATGGCGTAGGCCTCGGCCAGGGCCGTGGTCGCGAGCGCCTGGGACTCGACCGTGCCGCCGAGCCCGCCATCCGCCTGCTGCAGGCTGAGCAGTGCGTCGATCCCCTTCTGCACCGCGGGGCGGTGCTTGTTCGGCGTCTTGTGGTCGTAGCCGGCGCCGAGGAAGGCGAGCAGCGCCTGGCCAGTGAGGGCGACGGTATCGTCGCTGCCACCCTGGCCAGCCTCACACTTCGGCTCCTCGGTGCAGTTCGCCGGGTACTGGACCGGATCCCACATGCCGTTGGGCTGCTGATGCTTCTTGAGCCAGCGGAGCCCGGCATCGACCGTGCTCTCCGAACCCTTGCTGCCACCGCCGCGGCCCACGGCGCGCTGGCGGCCGCCGCCGCTGCGCGAGCCGAACATGCCGGCCGCGCCGCCGCCGGCGCCGATCGCGAAGAACGCTCCGCTGCCGCCCAGTTCCGACTCGGCGATCGCGGCTTCGCGCCCCTGTGGTATGGCCGCCTCCAGCAACTCGCGGGTGATCACCGGCAAGGCGTGGCTGGTCACGCCATCGGGCAGAGGCACGGCGACGTTCAACGGCCGCGTCTGCCCGCCGGGATTCACCACCCGCTCATCGACGGCGACGAAGCTGGTGTATTCGCTCATCACGCCGTACTGCAGGCTGAGCGCGGTGATCTCCTCTTCGCGGTCGTAGCCCTGGCCGGTGGTGGCCTGGAAGCGCAGTTCACCCAGGCGCTGGCGCGCCCACAGCGGGCGCAGCGCCGGATTCCCCGGGGCCTGCGCCGGCAGGCTGAGCGGGACGGGGATGGCGATCGGCCGGCCCTCGACCTCGCCATGGATCGTGACCACGCCCGAGCCCGGACCAGCGAAGCGGGCGTTGACCAGCACCGGCCGGCCGGGCCACAGCGAGGGCAGCCGCTGCGGCACCACGTCGCTCACCGGCAGGCCGCCCCAGTCTATGCGGAGACGGTCGAGCTGGGCGCTGTGCAGGCGCGACATCAGGCCGCCGACCACCGTCGCCGGGTCGTCGGCAAGGCCCAGCACCACGCCGAGGCCGCCGCCCGCCGAAGCCACACCATCGACCAGATAGCGGTTGACCGACGAGCCGACGCCGAGGCACCAGAAGCGGATGCGGTCGTTGCCGCGCGTGCCGACATCGGCGATGATCGCCGCCTCGTTGCCGATATAGCCATCGGTGAGCATCACCACCATGCGCATCCGTCCGGCGTCGAGCGGCTCGTCGAGGGCCAGGCGCACGGCCGGCAGCATCTCCGTCCCGCCGCCGCTGGTCTGTTGCTGCGAGAACGCGAGCGCCGTGGCGATGGTCTCCGGGGTCGCCGGCTGGTAGGCGGGGAACAGGGTCTGCGTGCTGCTGGCGAAGGTGATGACCTGCACGCGATCCTCGGGGCCGGCGGCGGCGAGCAGAGCTCGCATGGCCTCGCGCACCTTGTCGAGCGGAGCGCCGTGCATCGAGCCGCTGATGTCGATGAGGAAGCACAGGTCGCGCGGCCGGCGCGGCGCCAGTTGGGCCGCGACCTGGGCCGGCTGCAGGGTAAGCAGCAGCCAGCCGCCGTCGGCGCCGACATGGCTGACCGCGGCGACCTCGGGCTTGGCGCCCGCGACGGCATAGCGCAGGACGAAGTCCTTGTTAGGCAGGCTGTCACCGGGCGCCAGCGCGATCGTCGCCGTCGCCGGCGTCGGCCGTTCCATCGCCACCTGGTGGTTGGCGCTGGTCAGATCGCGGATGGCGAGACCGGCGTCGAGCTCGACCCGGATGGCGACATCATGGCCGGTACGCTGGCCCGGCTGCAGCACCGGCGGGCTGATCCGCGAAGCGTCGGGCACCTGATTGGTGTCCGGATGGGTGCCGCTGCCGCTGGGCGCACCAGGCAGCAGACCACCTGGCATGTAGCGCGGCCCGACCACCAGCGGCAGGTGGAACTCGTAGGCGCCGTTCTCGTAGGCCAGGCGCTCGACATAGGCGATGCGGATGCGCACCTCGCCGCCGGGCGGAAGGTTCCCGACCGTCTGGGTGAAGACGTTGGGCCGCTCCTGGTCGAGCAGGCTGGCGGTCTTCCCCGCCGCCTTCGCCTGGTCATAGACGGCGCGGGCGTCGGCACGCTTCAGCAGGGCCCCGACCAGCCGGCGTTCGCCGATCTCCATGGTCATGCCGTTGATGCCGGACTCGTGCGAGAGCGGGAAGACGTACACCGCCTCGATCGCCTCGGGGAAGGGGTTGACGAAGGTCTGCACCACCTCGACCTGCGCGACCAGGCCGGCGATGGAGGCGTGGTAGGCGGTATGGCGCAGCGGGCACTCGATGACCAGGCCATCGGCGGCGCGCACGCGCAGCGCCCCCTGGGTCACCTCGTCATAGAGCCCCTCTCCAGCGCGGAGCAGGGCGGACGCGGCGAGCAGGAGAATGATGAGTAGGCGCATAGGATCCCGGTCCGGCGTGCTGGCGCCGGCATGGGGTAAGCGTGTCCCGGCGTCGATGGTTCAGTCAGAAGCATCGCTGTGGATCGCACTACAGTGGAGACGATCTCCACATAGATGCATGACGGTCACCGTGCAGACACACGATGCGACCGGCGA
The DNA here is from genome assembly GCA_020049615.1 of bacterium. The sequence goes on from JAIFKN010000230.1 coordinate 5,078, forward strand.
ATCGCTTACGGGCGCAGCGTCGGCGCGGTCGGGAACGGCCCCTTGAACACCTGGGCCGAACCTGCCTTCTCCCAGCCCGATAGCCAAGGAACCCGCTGGCGGACCAGGTGGCCGGCCTGTGGTCCGCGCACGAAGTAGGTCGCGCAGAGGGCGTAACCGTCAAGGCTGCGGCCGAGCAGTTCCACGGAGTAGACATCCTTCTGGCCTGAGAAATAGGCTTCGGGGAAAGTGCCGGACGGCTTGCCACCGACCAGGCCATCAGCCGTGGCGAAACTCTGCTTGCCTGCCTTGCCGACGTCGGCTGCGGCGATGGAATGGCCGCTCGATCCGCGCGACCAGCGCAGCATGTAGAACCCCCCGCGTCCGGCGGCGCGGAAGGCTGCGGCGATCAGGTCGGTGCTGCGGATGCAGTCCATCTTCCCCGAGTCGAGGCTGTCGCGCAGCGTCAGCACCAGTCCGGCATAGTTCTTCGAGCCGCCATAGAGCGTATTGGTGAACTGGTGGGCCCAGACCAGGGCGGCGGCGTTGTCGGGCAGCTTCTGCTTGGCCGCGGCGTCGAGGACGCGCTGCTGGTAGCGGTCACCCCATTCGAAAGCGCTGAAGGCCTCGCCGCGGATCGACAACTGGTCGAGCAGTTCATCGCCGCGCGGCTTGGGATTGAGACGGTCGAAGCGGCGCAGGCACTCGACGGCTGCGTCGAGATAGCCGGCGGCCGAGGCCCGCTGGCAGACCCCGGCGAGATAGCTGCGGTCGAAGTCGGCCGAGGCGGCGGTATCGAGCACCGCCTGCCCCGCCTTGCCCAGCGCCGAGCGCAAGGTGGTGAAGGCGGCACGCGCATCCGGCGGCAGGCGGACCTGCGACCCTTCGGCCATGGGGATCTCACCTTTCCACCGCCACAGCGCCTCGGCCTGACGCTCGACCGCCAGATAGCTGGTTCCGGCGTAGGCCAGGGCGTGTCCGGCGGTGAAGCGGCCGGCATGCGAATCAGCCTTGTACTTCCCGGCATAGGCGGCGTCGGCCCATTCGAACAGATCCTTGGCCTGGGCCTGGATCGCCAGCAGGTCGAGGTGGTTGGCGAGCAAGGCATCCTGCCAACGGTGCAGGTCGGCGACGTAGGCACAGGCAGCGGCCAGTTCCTGCGACCAGCGCCGCATCGCAATCAGATCCTTGACGGCAAGACCGGCAGAGAGGCCGGCAGCGGCGGCACCGGGCCAACCGGCGCAGACCGGCGCACCGCTCCAGGCCGGAGCTTCGGTCGCCGCCGCGAGAAAGGCTTCAATCTGCGCCGCCTGGGTTGCGACGGCGATGCTGCGCTCCAGCAGGGGACGGTTGGCTGTCTGCGCCTCGGTCACCATCGTCTTGAGCTTGCCCTGATGCCAGGACCAGTCGGCCAGCGGACCGCCGGCGCGCTCGGCGTTGCCGACCAGGTCGTGGATCATGCGCACGCCGAAGCCGGCATCGCGGATCGGGTTGAACATCAGGTCGTTGACCTGCTTCACGCTGCCGGTCGCGTGCTTGTAGACATCGGCCACCGAGGAGCCGTCGAGGCTGCGTCGGCCGCAGAGGCCGATGCGGCTGGCGTCTGCCAGGGCGGCCAAGTCAGCCGTCACAGCGTCCCAGGCCAGAGCCGCCGCCTCGGCTGCGGGTGGGCTCGGTGCGGCAGCCGGCTTTCCAGGCTTCGCCTCCCCGGCGGCAACACCTGAACCGATCAGGCTGACGAGCAGCAGCAAAACCAGGCTGTGCATAGGCGACGAGCCTAACACAGCCCCCGGTTGGCAACATGTCCACATGGCATTTCATCCCGACGCAACCAGATTTTGATAGAGCGACGCATTTCTTTAGCGGACCTATACTTGCGTCACAGGTCGAGTGCCAGGACGTTGCCCGGCATGACCCGCACCCTTGCCGCCTCCCTGCTCCTCGCCTCCCTCGCCGCCGGCGAACCATCCCCGCCGCCGCCTGGCGAGCGCATGGTCGTCGAGGGCGAGCACATCGCGATCAAGCCCTATCCCATCGAGGAGAAGTTCCTCAATGTGTGGCCGAAGGCCGACGAAGACGCCTACGCCAAACGCATCAGCGAGGCGTTCGCGGCCTTCAAGGGCATGGGCGGCTACGGCAACCCGTACTTCGAGAACGAGAAGCAGAGCTACCCCAACGCCTTTATCGACTTCGTCAACGGCAACCGGCAGAAAGCCCTCGGTTTCCTCCAGTCTGATGACTGCGACGGGTGGAACAGGCACACCATGATGGTGGACTGGTTCCCCTGCTTCACCATCCGCAGCCAGACGCGGAAGTACTTCTTCTTCGGCGGTTACCTCGACCCCGCCTACCGGCGCAAGATGTTCGACTCGGCGCGCATCTGGACGGAGAAGGATCCGCTGCGCCGCCCGCATCCCGACTTCGTCCCTCCCGGCGAGCGCGAAGCGAAGAAGATGGCCAAGGATGGAGGTTGGACACCGCAATACTTCAACTCCTGGGTTGACGTTCGCGCCACCGATAACCTGCGCGCCATGCGCGAAGGCGCCGTCTATCTCATGGCCGAGGAGACCGGCAACACCGAGGTGGCGAAGATCTACAAGGACCGCATCCGCGAATACGCCAACGCCTGCTTCAGCACCGGCATGGGCGAATGGGACAGCGGCAACTACCTTGCACACACCATCGTCGGCACGCTGCAGACCTACGACTTCGCCAAGGATCCCGAGGTGAAGGCCCTGGCCAAGGGCATCCTCGACTATCTCAGCACGGTTGCCGCCGTCGCGTACTTCAAGGGCGGGGTCGCCGCACCCAACGCCCGCGACTACAACAACGTCGGGCCGAAGGCGGGCTTCGCCGGCGAGACCTGGCTGTGGTTCGGCGACTGCGACGCGCCGGAGTCTGGCAAGCCGTATCGCGACTTCGTCCATCTCGCCACCAGTGCCTACCGCCCGCCGCCCGCCGTCCTCTCGCTGGCGCGCAAGGATTTCGCCAAACCGGTGGAGATCCTGCAGGCCAAGCCCTCCTACGATGGATGGTTCAAGAAGCCTGGCGGCGAGGACACTGTCGAGTACCAGGTAACCCTGTATGTCGGCCACACCTACCAGTTCGGCACCCTGCCTTTCCTGCATCGCGGCGACGTCAACGGCTTCCGCCTCGGCATGGCCGAGCGGGCCCGCGGCCTCGCCACCGTGATCGCGTTCTCCGGCACCAAAGGCTACAAGGGCCACGCCACCGCGACGAATGGTCAGGACCAGGTCGCCCAGTACCGCAACACCGCCATCTGGATGAACCGCGACGCCAAGGCCGACCTGCACCTGGCGGTGCCCAGGGAGGCGAAACTGAAGCAGGACGGCGCCTGGACCTTCGTCCAGGGCGAGCAGACCTGGCTGGCGCTCAGGGCGATCAACGCCGCCGGCGGCGGCATCGACGAAGCGACGGAGAAGGCGCTGTGGGCGAAGAAGGATGGCAAGAGCTCGTACCCGCTCGACACCGTCCTGACCTGGCTGGGCGACGGTTCCGGGCCCTGCGGCCTCTATCTGGAGGTCGGCGAGCAGCAGACGCATGGCGGCTTCGACGCCTTCGTCGCGGCCGTCAAGGCGAAGGCCAAGGTCGAGGCTGGTGAACTGGCATCCAAGCAGCGGGTCGCCGCCACCGGTTCGCGTGGCGAGCAGGTCGCCATCACCCTGACGCCGCAGGGCAAGCCGCAGATCGAACGCGGAGGGAAGGCTTGGGACTGGAAGTCGCATGAAGTGCTCTACGGCACCGGTAGCGAAGGCACCAGCCCGGTGACGCTCGGCTGGAAGCAAGGCGTGCTCGAGGTGAAGGCTGGCGGCAGGTCCTTCGTCGGCCGGATGCAGGACGGGAAATACACCTGGGAGAACAAGTAGGTCTGGGTCCGCGCCAAGCCTGGTCTTCTGCTGCAAGTCGGACATGAGAGCCCACTGAACCTGATCCATCCAGCTCTTGGCGAACCCAGAGGGCCTCATAACCTGCCCGCGGGAACGGGTGGTCGCCGGTGCGGCCCCAGGCCTTCAAAGCCTCGGTGGGGGAGCAATCTCCCAGGTGGGTTCGACTCCCATACGCTCCCGCCAATGATCACCTGGAAGAGCGAATATGACGTCGGCGTCCCGGCCATCGACGATCAGCACAAGCGACTGTTCGCCCTGCTCGACAACCTGACGCGGCCCGACCAGGAGGTGAAACTCACCGAGTTGGTCCTCGAACTCGGGCGCTACATCGCCGAGCACTTCGCCTACGAGGAAGGCCTGATGCGCAAGCATGCCTATCCGCGGCAGGCCGAACACATGGCCCAGCACCAGGAACTGGTGGCCCAGTACCGTTCCATGACCGAAGGCCTGAACGTCGATGATCCCAAGGCCGTCGCCCGCACCCGCATGGTCGTCTACGCCTGGTTCACCCGCCACATCCTCGGCGACCGCATGGACAAGGAACTGGGCCTGTTCCTGCAGCGCATCGGCGTCTTCCTGCGCTGAGCGCCGCTGGACCGCGGCGGCGGATGCATCTGCTGCCACCATGCCCTTCACCCCCCGCTGCCTCGATTCCATCCGCGCCGAAGCCGCCGCGTTCGCCGATGAACGCGACTGGCAGCAGTTCCACAGCCCGCGCAACCTGCTGCTAGCGGTGGTCAGCGAGGTCGGCGAACTGGCCGAGGTGGTGCGCTGGAGCGGCGACCGCGAGCCGGCGATCACCGACGCCAACCGCCAGGACTGGGAGGACGAGATGGCCGACGTGTTCATCCTGCTGGTGCGCCTGGCCGACCGCAGCGGCGTCGATCTGACCGCGGCCTTCGCGCGCAAGCTGCAGAAGGCGCGGGAGAAGTATCCGGTCGAGGAGTTCAAGGGCTCGGCGCGCAAGGCCGGGCGCTGACCGTCAGCGATCGATGACCAGGGTCCTGCCCGGCTGCCACGCCACGCGCAGCGGCTCATAGTAGGGCAGCGCCGACGAGGCCGCGCCGCGGAACGAGCCGGCGGCGACCGCGACGCAGGCGATGGGGACCTCCCAGAGCGCTCCGTCGGCGAGCAGTTCGCCGTAGATCCGCACTTCGCCGTCGACCGCCTCCCAGCTGGCGATGCGGCGGGCGCGGACCAGCCGGTCGAGGGCCTCGGCGCGCGGCTCCAGCCCGGCCGGGATGCCGAGCCGCAGCAGCGGCGCATAGACCGCGGCCGTGGCTTTCACCCGGGCGAGCAGTTCGCAAGGCTGACCCACGACCAGACGCGGCGGCAGGTGCAGGGCGAACGACAAGGGCGCATCGGGCGCGTCCTGCGGGCGCTCGACTCGGCCCTCGACCTCCCAGCGCCAGATCTGCTGGGGGCCGTCCACCTGCACCTCGAGCGGTGCGCCCCCCGGTTCGACCAGCAACGGCATGGTGTGCAGACCACGCGCCCCGACCGGCAAAACCAGTTCGCCCATCAGCCGCCCCCCCTGCCTGACCGACAGGCGTGCGGCCTCGCTGCCCGGCTGCAGCCGCTCAGCAGCGGCGAAGGCCTCGATCGCCAGCACATTGGCCTGGGTGATGTCCCAGGCCGCGCCCCAGCGTCGGGCGGCGAGCCAGGCGAGGCTGCGCTGCGCCTCGTCGTTCCGCTGCGTGGCGAGGCTGTCCAGCACCGCCAGCGCCACCGCCTCGACCGCGGCCTCCGGTCGCCACGGCGACGCCCCCGGCCGCGCCACGGCGCCATCGGGCAGGCGCTGCACCCGCGCCATCAGCGCGCTGGCGATCGCAGGTTCGTCGCAGGCGCGGGCCAGGCGGGCGGCCAGTCCCAGTGCATAGGCGGTGCCGAGGCGCTCGGCGGCGGCATAGGCTCGCTGACGATCCTCGACCGGACAGGCCTCGGCGAGGTCGGCGCTGATCTGCACCTGGCACAGCAGCGGATCCGCCGAGGCCGCGCCGGGCGCAAACCCGCCGGACGACGGATCGCGCCGGTCGAGCAGCCAGGCCTGCTGGCGCGCTAGCAACTGCGGATCCACTGGCGTCAGCTTGCCCAGCAGGCGGAACTGGCGCAGGCCATAGGCGGTCAGCACCGGATCGCCGGGATCGCGGCCGAACAGGCTGAAGCCGCCGCCGGGACAGGCGAAGCCCTGCAGACGGGCGACGGCGGCGGCGAGGTGCGCGCTTGCAACGGGATCGGCCGGCCGACCGGTAGCCAGTCGGCGCAGACTCGACAGGGCCAGGGGATGGCTGACCGACGAGGTCTGTTCGAAGCACCCGTGCGGTTCGCGCCGGAAGCACTCGTGCACCGCTTCCAGCACGGCGTCGAAACCGCGTTCGATCACGATGGCGCCGCGCAGGCCGCCGGGGAGGAATCCCTGCTGGGGCAGGTCGATCCGACCGCTCCCCTGTGCCCGGCCGCTGGCCCGCCAGGGCGCACCCGGCGGCAGGATCGCGACCTCTCTGGCGCGGGCATCGCTGCCGGCATCGGAAACCGCCGAGACCCGCACCTGGGCCTGGCCGGGGGCGACGGCGCTGAGCAGGAGATGGCCATCGGCTAGCGTGGCGGAGCAGGCGCCGCCGACGGCTTCCGCCCTGGCGTCAGCGCCGCGCGCCGTGCACGGCACCTCCCAACGATCGCCGACCAGCAGCGAACCCGGCAGGCGCACCGCCACCTCGACCGGGGCGCGTACTTCCAGCACGCCTTCGACGGCAGTGAAGCCGCCAGCAGCATCCATGGCGTCGGCGCGCAGGGTCAGGCGGCGCCCGCGTCCGGCGGCGGGAAGCTGCAGCGATAGCCGGCCATCGGCCGCAGTCGGTTCGGCCGCCCACCAGGCCAGGGTGCCGGGCGGCAGGGCCTCGTCGGGCTGCCCAGGTGATAACGCCCGGCGCAGATCGGCGCGCACCGGAGCGGACAGGCGCTCGCCGCCGTTGCGGACCGGGCTGTAGCGGTAGTAGACCTCCAGCGACAGGGCGCAGATCGCGCTCGTCATCACCCGGCCCCAGCGCGCACCGCTGGCGCCGAACAGGTCCGGATCCCAGCTGCCGTCGTACGGTTCGCCGACGCGCTGCTGCGCGATGAGGAAATCCCGCACGACCAGGTTCCACAACTGCCAGCGTTCGCCGCCGACCTGGAACATGGCCAGGTTGCCCCACAACAGCGTCATCGGATCGATGGGCGCCGCCCGGGGCGGCGACTCGGCGAGCGCGTCGGCCAAGCTCTCGAGCATCTGGTCGCCGATGCGGTGGCCGAGGTACACGGCCATCATCGCCCCGGCGGCGGTGCAGGCCGGTGCGTGCGCCGTGCCGGCGACGGCGTCGAAGGTGCCGGGGAAGGTGCTGACCGGACCAGGCACGGGATTGGCCGCGCGCCAGGCCAGCTCGAGGTAGTGCTTGGCCCGTTCCAGGCCGCCGTGGACGTCGAGGCCGCCGGCATAGGCGCTCTTCAGCGCCATCACGCACCAGGCCGAGGCGGGGCCGTCCAGCCGCGGATCGTCGGACCGGCCCGACGCGGCCCAGCCGCCGACGGGATGCTGCATCCGCAGCAGGCGCTCGATGAGCAGCTGCGCCGGCTGGCGCAATTCGGGATCGCTGGTCATGGCATAGGCCTCGGCCAGGACCATGGTGACGCAGGCCTGCACCACCGGATCGGCGTCCACCGTCCCGTCGGCGGCCAGTTGGCTCTGCAGCCAGACGATGCCATTCCGCACCAGGGGCTTGTACTTGCTCGGCGTCTTGTGGTCGTAGCCGGCGCCGAGGAAGGTCAGCAGCGACAAGGCGGTGCCGCAGCGGTCCGCCGAGGGGCCGGTCCAGGTACCGAGCCCCTCCGGCTCCTGCTCGAATGGAGAACTCTTCGGCCAGTGGACGGCACTCCACCGGCCATCCGGCGACTGCGTACGCTTGAGGAATCGTCCGGAGGCCCACACGCCAGCCTCGCTCGCCCGCGTGCCGCCGTTGCGCGCCAGCGCCCGCTTGCGGCCGCCACCGGTGCGCTGGCCGAACAGGCCGGCAGCTCCGCCACCGGCACCGATCGCCATGAACAATCCGGAACCGCCCATCTCGCTGTCGGCCACCGCCAGCGCCGCCGGCGCGAGGTCGAGGGCCGGCGCCAGCATCCAGCGCAGGATCGGCGCCTCGCCGCTGCGCAGGCGGCGGAAGCGGCCGCCGTCGGCCACGGTCTGGCCGCGCCGCCAGGACTGCACGCCCAGCAGCAGGTCGAGACGCTCGCTGGCCGCACCGTCGGCAGCGAGATAGCTGCCGGAATCGGCCAGATCCTCGACCTCGCCATCGAGCCAGGCCAGGGCGGGAAGACGCGGCGGACGCTCGCGCACCTCGATCGGATCCTCATCCCCCGCCTCGACCACGGCCAGTGAGCAGAGACCGGGCAGCGGACGGCCATCGGGGCCGGTCAGGCGCAGGCCAACAGCGATCGCCTGCTGGGGCCCGATCACGGCCGGCGCCTCCAGCGCCAGCGCGATGCTGCGGGTGGGACGGCGGAAGAGCGTGCGCTGAACGAGGACGGTCCCATCCGCCGCCTGCACCACCACGTCCATCACCCCTGCCGCGCCCGCCGGATCCAGCGCCAGGTCCTGGGCCGTCCCGAGCGCCACCTGCTGCTCGGCGACCAGCCGCCCACGCCGCAGTACGCGCACGAGGTAGCGTCCAGCCGGCGCATCGAGCCGCAGGCGCAGCGGCCGGTCGGCTGGTTGGATCGCGTCGCCGGCAAGGGTCGCGCCGCTCGCCTGCACCGCGGCCAGGGCGAGTTCCTGCACCACCGGCGCAGCCAGGACGATGCGGTAGGACGCTCCGGCCTGCGGGGTGAAGCCGAGGCGCGCCCGCCCCTCGTGCCTGGCGCTGAACGTGGCGAGACTGCGACCTTCGGCATCGACGAGTGCCCCGCGGCAGTCGGCTGGCTGCCCGTCCTCGGAGCGGGCCTGGACGAAGACCACGGCCGCGCGCCCGGCGACCAACGTGCCGCCCTCGACCTCGGCGCGCAGCTCCAGCCGGACCGAGGCCAATGGGATGCTGCGGCTGGCGACCACGCCTCCGGCATCACCCGGAAGACTGGCGGTCACCGTGCCGCTGCGCCGTTCGAGGCTGGCCGGGATGGCCAGGCTGATGCTGGCGCGACCCTGCGCGTCGCTGACCACGCGCTCCTCGCGTTCAGTGCCATCCGCCAGCGCGATCCGCAGCACCGCCGGCCGGTCAGCCAGCGGCTGGCCAGTGCGGTCGCGCAGGACCAGGGAGATGCCGGCGGTCTCGCCTGGGGCGTAGCCGCGGCGATCGAACTGCAGTTCGGCCTCGATCGCGGCAGGCACGGAGCTGGTCCGCGCCACCAGGATGCGACGCGGCTCGGCGGCGGCGCGCGTCCCTACCGTGGCCTCGACGCTGTACGAGCCGCCCAGGTCCGGCACCGGCCAACCGGCGGCGGCAACACCATCGGCGACCTCGGCCAAACCGTTCCAGACGACCTGTCCACGCCCGTCGCGGACGCGCAGACATACCGGTAGCTGGGAGTCGAGCGGCACGCGCGACACGGCATCGAGCAGCAAGGCACGCAGACAGGCGGTCTCGCCTGGCCGGTACCACGGCCGCTCGCTGCTGATGTGGATCGTGGGATGGGCCTCGCCGGTCGCCAGGACGGCGGCAAGCAGCAGGACCATGGCCGGACGCATGTGGAGGAGAACGCGCGTTGCGCGCCATGGTTCAGCGGATCGACGACCTCAGTCGAGGATCGGACGGCATTCCTCGACGGGAGGCGGTTCGCCATTGGCCTGGCGTTCGGCTTTGCGCTTCTTCTTCTCCTCGGCCCAGCGTTTCTTGTCCATTTCACGCTGGCGTTTGGCGAAGGTCGCAGGGGTGCGTTGAGCCATGACTACGTCTCCGGGACTGACGGCCGGGCCCGAGCGACGATGCGCGTGGGAGGAGACCGGTCGGGTTGGGGTGGCCCCGCGGCCGGCACGTGCCGGCCGCGGTTCACATCGGTTCAGTTACGACGGTAGCCGCCGCCGCCGCCGCCGCCGTATCCGCCGCCGCCGCCGCCGCCGCCTTCACGCGGGGGCTTGGGCTCGGCCTTGCGGACGGTGAGGGCGCGGCCTTCGACATCCTTGCCGTTGAGCGCGGTGATCGCCGCGTTGGCAGCGGCGTCGTCGTTGATCGTGACGAAGGCGAAGCCGCGGCTGCGGCCGGTTTCGCGATCCATCACCACCTTGACGCGGTCCACGGTGGCGTGGCCGGCGAAGAGGGCGGTAAGGGACTGGTCGGTGATCGACCACGGCAGGTTGCCGACGTAGAGTTCCATGAGAACGAAGCTTTCATCTGGGGTGGTATCGACCCCAGAGGGAAGACAGTGCACCAATGGCGGTCAGCGGCCGGGATTCCGGACGCTGTCGACGCGAAGGATCGCGTGCGAGGATGCGCACAGTGCAAACGGGGATCCGCACACAACCAGTGTTCGGACGTCAGCAGCGTCCCGCCACGGCCCGCGGGCTGGAACCAGACCGCTCCTTTCCGATCATCTGCCTGCATGACGATGGCGAAAAGCAGCCCATTCACCGTTTTCGACCCGCGTGCGACCGGCATCCCGGTCCTGCGCTATCTGGTGGCGGTGGCCGAGCACGGGCACTTCGGCCGGGCCGCCGCCGCATGCCGGGTGTCCCAGCCGAGCCTGTCGGCGCTGATCGCGCAGTGGGAACGGCGGATGCGCTGCCGGGTCTTCGAACGCGGTACACGCGGCGTGCGCGTCACGCCCGTCGGCGAGCGCATCATCGCCGCCGCACGCGAGGCCCTCACCGCGATCGCCGCGGTCGAGGCCGCCGCCGCCGAGGCCAAGCCCCCTTTCTTCGGGCCGGTGCGCCTGGGCGTCATCCCCACCGTTGGCCCCTATGCCCTGCCCTTCGCCGTGCCGGCGCTGCAGCGCGCCTTCCCCGACCTCGAACTGCCGATCCGTGAGGGGACCACCGGCGATCTGCTCGCCGACCTCGACGCGGGGCGTCTCGATGTCGCACTGCTCGCCCTCCTGCCTGGCATGGACGCCCGCTACTCCGTGCTGCCGCTCTACGCCGAGCCGTTCCTTGCCGCCATGCCGCGGGGGCACCGCCTGACCGTCCAGAAGGAGGTCGATCCTGTCGAACTCTCCGGTGCCGGCCTGCTGCTCCTCGACGAGGGGCACTGCCTGCGCGAGCAGGCCCTGGAAGCGTGCCGCTACCGCTCCCCGACGGCTGCCGGCGCCGACTTCCGCGCCACCAGTTTGGAGACTCTGCGCCAGATCGTCGCCAGCGGCGGCGGGGTCACGCTGCTGCCGGCCCTCGCGACTGGCGAGGAGGATCGCCGGCTGGCGCTCCGTCCGCTGCGCGGGGGATCCGGCCGCGACATCGGTCTGATCTGGCGGAAGCAGGATCCGCGCGGCGAGGCCTACCGCCGGCTGGGCGATCCCATCCGCCGCCAGGCCCCGCGCGCGCAGGTACGGACGCTCTAGGAGCCTGTCGGGGATAGACGCCTCTGACCGTCATGGGTGCCCGATTCGCACCTCAACGAATTGTGGTTTGATGCGGTATAATCAG